>NZ_JBNCNO010000005.1:0-495576 GCF_049847025.1 Micromonospora sp. DT231
AGCACCTCGCCGACTGGATCGCCACCCGCGGCTACGCCACCAGCTGACCCACACCACGGCAAGGCCGCACCACCGCAGCACCGCACCACGGCAAGGCCGCACCACGGCAAGACCGCACCACGGCAAGGACGCACCACCGCACCACCGCAAGGGCCGGACCCCACCACGGGGTCCGGCCCTTCGTCGACTTTTCCACCAACTGCGGCACGTATTGACAATTGTCGACTTCGGCATGAGGCTGAGGGGCAGTGAGAGCGCTCTCTCGCACCGGCCCCAACCGGCCACCACCCAGTCTGGCCAGGCACAACTCCGATGCCTTCGGCGGCGGCACCGGAGCTGTGCCTGACCCGTCCCCGACAGGAGTCACGATGGACAGGGCCGCACCCCTCTCCGGCATCCCCCGCCGACTGCGCCTCGCCACGGCGATCGGCGCACTGCTACTGCTACTCGGCACGTACCTGGTGTCCACCACCAACCGGGCCGACGCCGCCCCCGGCGGAGCCGGCGCTGACTTCGGCGCCAACGCCATCCGGGTGGCCGAGTTCCCCGCCGACTGCACCTACAGCCACCGGCTGCCGGACGACCCGATCGTCTTCCCGGGCCTGCCCGGGGCGTCGCACATGCACAGCTTCTTCGGCAGCACGGTGACGAACGCCAACACCACGGTGTCCGACCTGGTCAACTCCCAAAGCACCTGCAACCCGCGGGTGGACGTCTCGTCCTACTGGGTGCCGACCCTCTACCGCGACGACGTGCCGGTGGAGCCGGCGATCGCCACGTTCTACTACCTGGGCGAGGGCGTACGCGCCGACGTCGTCGCGAATACCCAGCCGTTCCCGCTCGGGTTGCGACTCGTCGCCGGCAACGCGAAGGCCACCGGGTCGAACGACAGCATCGCCCGGTGGTCGTGTCTGCACGCGGGACAGGTGCCGCCGTCGAAGAACTTCGTCACCTGCCCGTCCGGCACGATGCTGGAGTCGTACCTGGATTTCCCGCAGTGCTGGAACGGCCGCGACCTGGACTCGCCGGACCACAAGAGCCACCTGGCGTACCCGGTGAACCAGGCCTGCCCGAGCACCCACCCGGTGCACGTGCCGAAGTTGCGGCAGGTGCTGCGGTACCCGGTCAACGGTGACCCGTCGCGGTTCCGGCTGGCCTCCGGGCCCGGCTACACGATGCACGGCGACTTCTTCAACGCCTGGCCGGTCGCGGAGATGGCCCGGCGGGTCCAGGACTGCATCCGTCCCGTCATCAAGTGCGGTGCCGACGGGCGTCCGCTCTGAGCCGACAGTCGCACCCGCGGCGGCGGGTCCGGTCATGCCGGATCCGCCGTCCCGGGCGAGAGGAGGCCGGATGAGCAGAACCCCCGTGCGTACGCCCGGTTGCCTGTTCCTCGCGGCGCTGCTGCTCCTCGCCGCGTGCACAAGCGGGTCACCGACCGAGCCCGCGACATCGACCGCCGCGAGCGCGGCCACCGAGTCATCCACCACGGCGCCGTCCACCGCTACGACCGCTACCGCCGCACCGGTCGGGTCGGCTTCGCCGAGCGGCTCGGCGGACCCGTTCAGCGCCACCGACGTCGCGTGGCTCCAACTGACGGTGGCGATGAACGAACGCCTCCTGCCGGTGCTGGACCTGGTGTCGAGCCGGACCACCGACTCGGCGTGGCTGACGTTCACCGCTCAGCTCGGCACAGCGCATCGCGCCGATCTGCGCACGGCGCGACGGCTGCTCGCCGAGTCCGGCGCCCCGGCGACGAACCCGCACGAGGGCCACGACATGCCGGGCATGGTCACCGACGAGGAGTTGGCCGCGTTGCGGTCGGCCACCGGGGCCGCGTTTCAGCGGCGGGCCAGCCAGCACGTACGGGCACACCTGGACCAGGCGATCCGCATCGCCACCGCCGAGCAGCGGGTTGGAACCCACCCCGCGACCACGGCGTTGGCCTCGGCGGTCGTCCGGACGGGAGACGCCGACCTCGCCGGGCTTGGACGGTTGGACCGGCCGTGATGGCTGCTCGGCAGCGCGACGACGTGGGTCGACGCCACCGTTCACCCCCGCCGACGATCAGCGGAGCGGTCCTGTGCAAACGTCGGCGGCAGCGCGTTCCCGGCAGCGAGGGTCACCTCCCGGCCCGACCATCGGGACCGGAGCCGCCGATCGTGGCTGGCGACGACGATGGCACCCGGTCCGGTGCCGAGGGCTTCCTCCAGCTCGTCGCAGAGCCGCGGCGAGAGGTGGTTGGTCGGCTCGTCCAGCAACAGCAGTTCCGGCGGGTTGGCGACGACCACCGCCAGACCGAGGCGACGACGCTGCCCGGCCGACAGTTCGGCTACCGGACGGTCGAGGTCCGCCGACGCGAGCAGCCCGAGCGCCGACAGCGGCGCCGCTTCGGCCCGTTCTGTCCCGACCGCCGCGTCGAAGACCTGCCGGGCCGTCCGCCGCGCATCCGCGAAGATGCTGTCCTGGCTGAGCAATCCGATACGAAGATCCGGTCGCCGCCAGACGGCTCCGCCGTGGGTCAGGCAGCCGGCGATGACGGCGAGCAGAGTCGACTTGCCCACGCCGTTGGGGCCACTCACCAGGAGCCGGTCCCGGGCCATGATCTCCAGGTGTGCCAGCCGCAGTCGGCCGGGAACCTCCAACCGGTCTGCCGTGACGATGGCGTCGGTGCCGTCCCCGGGGGCGATGACCGGGGCGTGGAAACGCAGCGGCTCGGGCGGCGCGAGGACCTGTTCGCGTTCCAGCGCCGCCAGTCGACGGGTGGCGTCGCGTACACGGCGGGAGATCTGGTTCTGTACGCGACCGGCGGTGTGCCCGTACCCCATCTTCTCGCTGTCGCGTGGACCCCGGCCGTGGGCGACCTGCTGCCCGGTCACGGCAGCGGTCTCGCGCAGCTCGGTGAGGAGCGCCTGCTCGTCCTCGTAGCGTCGGCGCCAGCGTCGTGCCTCGGCGTGCTTGGACGCCAGGTAGGAGGTGTAGCCACCACCGTGGCGGACCGGCCCGTCCACCGCCGGGTCCAGATCGATGATGTCGGTGCATACCGCGTCCAGAAAGGCGCGGTCGTGACTGGCGACCACGACCACTCCGGGCATGGCGCGGAGCTGGTCCTCGCAGAACGCGGCGGCCGTGTCGTCGAGGTGGTTGGTGGGCTCGTCGAGCAACAGCGCGTCCGGCCGGCGGATCAGCATCGCCGCGAGGGCGAGGCGGCCACGTTGCCCACCGGAGAGCGCGGCCAGGGTCCGGTCGTGAGGTATCCCGCCGAGGCCGAGGCCGGCGAGCACCAGCTGGGCGCGCCGGTCGACATCCCAGGCGTCGCGGTCCTGCGCCCGCTCCAGGACTTCCGTGTACGCGGTCAGCAGCCGGTCGTGCTCCTCGGTGCCCTCCGGCGAGTCGGTGAGCGCCACACCGATCCGCTCCAACTCGGCGAGGTCGGACCGGGCCTCGCGGAGCGCGTCGTCGAGGATCCCAGCGACGGTCGCGGACGGGACGAAAGGCAGCTCCTGGTGCAGGAAGCCGAGGCCCGGTGGGCGTACGACGGTGCCGGAGTCGGGTTGGTCGACGCCGGCCAGGACCCGCAACAGGGTCGTCTTGCCGGTGCCGTTCTCGCCGATGAGGCCGATCCGGCGACCGGGCGCGGCGGTCAGCGAGACACCGTCGAGCACCCGGCGGGTACCACGGATCCGCACCAGGTCGTGGGCGATGAGAGCAGGTCGAACAGACATGGGACCTCGGGGAACAGAGATCCGGGCGCACACGGGTGGCCCGGCGGGAGCGGACATGACGACAGGGGCCGCGGCGACGGCGGCGCGATCACGCGCCCGTCGGCGGCCGGTCCGGGTGCTCACCCGGAGATGTCGTCGTCACCTGCCACGCTGCTCCGATCTCTGGCAACTCGGATCGAGGTTAACTCACGCCAACGGACCAGGCCCCGCCTGCCGTCCAGCGGTGCTGTCCCTGTTTCGGCCGATGCGCCTTCGTCCTCAGGCGGTCGTCAGTAGCCGGGCGATCGTCGCCGGCTCCGCCAGGTGCGGGAAGTGGCTACCGGGGAGCACTGTCACCATGACCTCCGGCAGGGTTTCCGTCAGCCAGGTCAGATAGCGGGGCGGCGGCGCGGAGGAGGTCACCCAGCGGTAGGGGATCCCCCGCTCGCCGATGGACCGCAGATCACGCTGCCGCTCGGCGGAGATCCCCTCGTCGGACCCGCGCAGGATCTCGCCCCAGTAACCCAGCAGCAGGTCCGGCCGGGGATCGGTCGCGGTGGTCACGATCTCGCGCGCCTCGGCCGGCAGGGCCTCGATGCCCATCCCGGCGAGCATGCCGTCCCACACCCGTCGCCAGTCCGGGCCGCGCAGCGTGGGCTCGGCCTGGCGTACGGCCGCACCGAACGGGCCGGGCAGCAGGATCTGGTCCAGATTCACCACGCCGCGCACGGGGTGGCGGGCCGCGTACGCGGTGGCGACCACCGCGCCGACGGAATGTCCCACCACGATCGGCTGGGCGAGACCCGCCCCGGTCACCTGCTCGTGTACGACGTCGGCCACCTCCGCCATGTCGTACGACGGCAGCCGGGGTGCGTCGCCGTGCCCGGGAAGGTTCAGCGCGAGGACCGGCCGGGCCGGTTCGATCGCCGCCAGCTCGCGGCGGACCGGGTCCCACTGCCGCGTGTCGAAGGTGAGGCCGTGCAGCAGCACCAACGGTGGGCGCATGTCGTCCGTCATTGCCTCACCCTCCTACGTCCGGGCGCTCGCCCGCAGCGAGTCGATGGTGAGGTCGAGGACCGCCTCCAGATGATCGATCTTGCCGGTGGAGAGCAGCAGCAGGACGCCACCCTGGATTCCGGCCAGCAGCGCCGCGGCGGCGCGCTCGGCGTCCACGTCCGCGGCGATGTCCCCGGTCGACTGCAGGTTCCGGATTCCCTCGGTGATCGCTTCCTGCCAGCGCCACATGAGCCCGGTCACGATCGCCTGCGCGCCCGGTGCGCGCCGGCCGGTCTGGCCGAGCAGCCCGTTGAGCGGGCACTTCACGCCCTGGGCGAGGTAGCGCTCGATGAGCCGGTCGCGCCACGCCAGCCAGGCCGGCCAGGAGGTGAGGTTGCTGAGCATCGGCTCCTGGTCGGTGAGCACCTGGTCGGCCTCGTGCTGGGCCACCGCGAGCAGCAACTCCTCCTTGCCGTCGGGGAAGTAGTGGAAGAGCTGCCCCTTGCTGGTGCCGGTGCGGGCCAGCACGTCCTCGAGGCGTACCTCGTCGACGCCGCGCTCGCGGATCTCGGCGGCGGCGCCGGTGACGATCCGCGCCCGGGTGGCCTCGCCCTTGCGGGTCAATGCCCGTGTCATGAGACCTCCTGGTCTGGACCTGCGGACCCAACCCTATCCAATTTTCTGGACTTGCAGGTCCAAATTTGGCGAGCAAAGGTTTGCGGCGCGGTCCGATCCGGGCCGACACCACGATCGGGAGGGGCACCACCGTGAACCACTACTACCTGCTCGGGCGGTCCGGCCTGCGGGTGAGCCGGCTGGCGCTGGGCACCATGAACTTCGGTGTCGACGGGTTCCACGCCGCGTACGGCAAGACCGAGGAGGAGGCGGAGCCGATCTTCCGCCAATACCTGGAAGCGGGCGGCAACCTCATCGACACGGCGGACTTCTACACCGCCGGAGAGAGCGAGCGAATCCTCGGCCGCCTGATCGACCGGGCCGGCGTCCGCGAACGGCTCGTGCTCACCAGCAAGGCCACCAACACCGTCGACCCGACCGACCCGAACGCCAGCGGCAATGGCCGCAAGCACCTCGTGCGGGCCGTGGAAGGCTCGCTGAGCCGGCTCGGCACCGACTACATCGACCTGTACCTGGTGCACACCTGGGACCGGATCACGCCGGTCGAGGAGGTCGTGCACACCCTCGACGACCTGGTGCGCGCCGGCAAGATCCGGTATGCCGGCCTCTCCGACGTACCGGCCTGGTACGCGGCCCGGGCGCAGAGCTACGCCGAGGCACACGGGCTGGCCCCGATGATCAATGTGCAGCTTCCGTACTCCCTGGTGACACGGGGCATCGAGGCCGAGTTCGTGTCGATGGCGCAGAGCCTGGGGATGGGGCTCACCGCGTGGAGCCCGATCGGCGGCGGGCTGCTCAGCGGCAAGTACCGACGGACCGGTGAGGGCCTGAGCGGGACCGGCAGGTTGACGAACCCCGACGCCGCGGGT
This sequence comes from Micromonospora sp. DT231, assembly GCF_049847025.1. Lineage (NCBI taxonomy): Bacteria > Bacillati > Actinomycetota > Actinomycetes > Micromonosporales > Micromonosporaceae > Micromonospora > Micromonospora sp. DT231. The sequence goes on from NZ_JBNCNO010000005.1 coordinate 6,206, forward strand.
CGGGAGATCAACCCCGGCGACTGGAGGGTGATCGAGGCGCTGGAGAGCGTGGCCGACGACCTGGGCCGCAGCATGGCCCAGGTCGCGATCAACTGGGTGGCCACCCAGCCCGCCGTGGCCTCGGTGATCGTCGGGGCGAGCAGCCCCGAGCAGCTCGCCAGCAACGTCGGCGCGCTCGACTTCGAGATCCCGGCCGACGCCCGTCGCCGGCTCGACGAGGCCAGCGCTCCGGACCTCGGGCTGCCGTACGGCATGTTCACGCCGCAGTACCAGTCCTGGGTGGTGAGCCCCGGCCTCGGCATCGGCGACAAGCCGGCGGGTTACACCCCGCCGGTGTTCAACGGGACCACCCAGCCCACGACGTGAGTGCCCCTGCGGACCACCGGTACGGGCGCCGCGCGCGCAGCGCCCGTACCGGTGTCACCGGACGGCGACGGTCACGGCCGGCTCTGCTCCGGAAGCTGGTTGCCGTAGTAGGCGCCGGCGCCGTGCTTACGGGTGAAGTGGCGGTCCAGCAGCCACTGTGGCGCGGCCGCCGCCGGGTTCAGCGACAGCGTCTTCAGGGCCATCTCCGCGACCGCCTCGCAGACGATCGCGTTCTCCACCGACTTGAGCGGGTCCTTCGCCCAGGTGAAGGGGCCGTGGTTGGCGGCGAGGGCGACGGGGTTGGCCAGCGCCTCGGCCTCTCCCCCGATCAGCTCGATGATCGCCCGAGCCGTGTTGAACTCGTAGTCGTGGGCGCACTCGTCGGCGGTCAGGTCGCGGGTCACCCGGATCGGACCGGCGAAGGTGTCGGCATGCGTGGTGCCGAGCACCGGCACGTCCCGCCCGGCCTGGGCGAAGGCCACGGCGTGCGTCGAGTGGGTGTGGGTCACCCCGCCGACGGACGGCCAGTGCAGGTAGAACGCGCGATGGGTCTCGCTGTCGACGGAGGGCCGCAGCTCTCCGGCGACGACCTGCCCGGTCTCCAGATCCACCGGGACCAGAAGGTCGGCGGTGAGATCCTGGTACGCCACGCCGGAGGGCTTGATGACATAGATGCCCGCCTCGCGGTCGACCCCGCTCACGTTGCCCCACGTCAGCTCGGCCAGGCCGGCCTGGGCGATGAGGCGGTTCGCGGCGAGGACTGCGGCGCGCAAGTCGGTGGATCCGGCCGTACTCATTGCAGGTGACGCCTTTCGGGTGGGGGTGGCATCCGACGCGGCGCGACGCGGTGCCGCGGCACGTTAGCGCTAACATTCTGCCCGGTCAATAGCAGGTGCGCAGTGCCGGACCGGGGCGCCGCGCCCACTCGTGGCACGACACGGGCGCAGTTTAGACGCCGACGCGGCGCGCGGCCCACCTCACTCGTCGACGCCGGCCACCCGGCTCAGCCCCGGCGTCGGCGTCGGATCGCCCTCGTAGAGCGCCACGTACCGCCGACGCAGCTCGGACGCCTGCGCGCCGAGCGCGGCGAGGTTGAGGATGTTGTGGCCGACGCCCCACGCCTCGGGCAGGGTGCAGACCCGCAGCGGGATCGCGTTCGCGTCGGCGATCCGGCGGGGCACGGTCACCGCCGTGGCGAGGTCCACCACGCCGTCGAGCGGGCTGATGGCGACCGCGGCGGTCCGGAGACCGGTCCGGCGCGACGGCTTCGGCAGGCTCCGCGCGATCGTCAGGTACTGGGTGACGGCGGAGAGCGAGTAGCCGCGTGACGTGATGCGATCCGGGAGGATGCGCCGCCCGTACAGGGTGACGAGCGGTCGGACCGCGAAGGCCGGCGCCTGGCGCGGATCCGGGCCGAAGAACGGCGAGAGCAACAGCAGATGCCGTACGAGGTCGCCGGGCACCTGGGCCAGCCAGGCGGCCAGCACCGCGCCGCCGGAGATCCCGACGACGCCCACCTCGTCGCCGAGGCCCGCCGCCACGGCCAGCGCCCGCGCGGCGTACGTCGTCAGCTCCTCGGCCTCGACCCGGTGGTGGGCCCGCTCGTCGACGGTCCCGTGGTGGGGAGCCCGGGGGATCCAGACGGTGTACCCGCGGTCGAAGAACTCCTCGGCCAGCCCGTCGTACTGCTCGGGCGCGAGGGTGTATCCGTGCAGCAGCAGGACGACCCGGCCGGTACGGGAGCCGTGGCTCAGCAGGCGGCTGCGCGATTCCGGCCGGATCGCCGGGTCCGCCGCCTCGGCCGCGATGACGGCCTCGGCGGCGCGGGTGGCGGTGTCGAAGTCGAGCGGTTCGGACGGTGCGACGCGTAGTCCACGGCGGCGCGGCGGCCAGAGATACAGCCCGGCGACCAGCGCCACGACCAGCGCCGACCCACCGAGGGCGAGGGCGATGATCTCCGGCATGCGCCGATGCTGACAGGAGTGCGGGTCGGGCTGTGCCGAGGGGTGCGCCCCGGTGACAGGGCGCACCCCGGTCAGCTATTCCTGAGCGTCCCCCGGCGCGAAGACGACCCGGGCGCGCAACTGCCGGAACCCGGTCCGTTCCAGTTCCGCGAGCACCGCGACCTGGTGGGAGTCCACGTCGGCGATGACCTCCCGGGCCCCGCCGGCGGCCAGCACCCGGACCGCCTCGGCCAGCAACTCGGGTCGGGCCGCCTCGTCGAGCAGGCCGAGATAGGCCAGCAGCGGGTAGCAGGCGTCTCCGGCCGTGCCGACCAGACCCACCGGCTCCCCCGCATCCAGGGCGACGCGCCATTCCTCGGTCGCGTCGCCGAGCCAGGCCAGCGGGTCGGTGGCCAGGTCGACGCCGGCGACCGCCCGCGCGATCTCGACGCCGGTCAGCACGTCCGGCTCGGCGATCCGGCCCACCAGGGCATTGATCTCCGCCACGTCGGTGGGCCGCCGGAAGTCGTAGCGCCCGGAGGACGCGGGCAGCGGGGTGCCCGCCCAGGAACACCTGAGCCGCTCCCCCCGCTCGACGAGCCCGGCGAGCCGGGCGGCCTCCATCGGCGCCCGCACCACGGCCAGCACCTCCGCGCGACGCCGCCAGTGCGCCGGCAGCGCGGCGTAGTACAGGCCGGGACCACCGAGCGCATCGTGGGCGGCGTGCAGCAACTCGGCACCCACCTCCGGCTCGGCGTCCAGGTCGAACCGGTCCAGCCAGGGCGCTCCGACGGCGCCCGGCGGTTGCAACCAGGCGGCCCGGCCGACCACCCGGCCGGCGCGCAGGGCGACCCAGGTGGTCTCGGGCCGGTAGCCGCCGCCGGCGATTCCGTCGGCGTAGGCGACCTGGCGCAGTTGGGGCAGCGGATCAGGCATGGAGTCGAACAGGTTTTCCTCGCCCGCGACGAGCGGACGGATGACCAGATCGGTCATGGGTGGGGCCTCCGGGAAGCGCGCGCCCCGGATCAGATCCGCGCGGACGCCGGAGCGCGGAGGGGGCGCAGAACATCGGACATTGTTCTGACCTCCTTCCAGCTCGACGGCGTGCCAGAGCACCATACGCGCGCCAGCCGTCGGGCCGCAACGGTGTGTCACAACGTCGGATTGGTCTCCGACCCACGCCGGTGGGCGCGCTGGTCGAACACGGCGATGCCGGCCAGGATCACCGCCGCCGAGGCCGCCACGGCGACCGGCGGAAGCAGCACCATCGGTAACGCCGCAACGAGCAGCGCCGCCGCACCGACGTACAGCATCCGGCAGCGTGGCGCGGATCGGCTCTCCTTCTCCAGGAAGCTCCGCCCGAGCAGGAACAGCACCGGGCCACCGAACATGATGACGACCAGGGCCCAGTCGATCGGCGGGCGCGGGTGCTCGATGACCTGCCCGAAGCCGACCGCCGTACAGATGATGCCCCCGACGATGATCAGCAGGCTGTAGCTCGCCCACCGCGACAGCTGGATCCCCTGCCCGCCCGGGGTCGCGGCCTGACCGGACCGGACGTGGTAGAAGTAGATCCGCCAGAACGAGACGGCCGTCACGAAGGCGGCGACGAGGGTGATGATCCCCGCCATCGTGAAGCCGGGAAAGCTGACGGCGGCGCCGGCTTCGAGCACCACCTCGGCGAGGGCGATCATGAAGAACTGGTTGTACCGCTCCGCGAGGTGGACGTGGGAGACCGCGACCCCCGCCCTGCCGAACCACCCCGAGCCGAGCCACGGCACGGGCCAGGCCGCGGCGGTGCCGGTCAGCTCGATGGCGAGGGCGAGGGTCCAGAAGACGCCCCGACCGAGGCCGCCGCTGATGCCGCCACTGATCCACAGCACGGCGGAGGCCGTGTGCCAGGTCAGCACCCGGGCCGCAAGCCTCCGACCGGGGTGGCCCCGCAGGGCGAGCGTCAGGAAGAGTGGTCGGCCGATCTGGATGATGACGTACGTGCAGGCGAAGACCACGCCGCGCCTGCCGAACGCCTCCGGCAACGAGACGGCCAGCACCAGCGTGCCGAACATCGTCACCAGCAGGACGGCCTGGAGGTCCGCTCGGCGAGGGTCGTAGGTGCTCGCCAGCAGGGCGTTGAGCGACCAGATCATCCACATCGCCGCGAAGAACAGGACCGTCTGGCCCGCCTCCGACAGCAGCGTGTGCCGGACGATTGTCAGGTCGTCCGCCACCCGCCCGGCGAGGCGGGCGAGCGCGAAGACGTAGACGATGTCGAACAGCAGTTCCAGGACTGTCGCCGAGTCGGGGCTCCTGCTGTCGCCGAGCCCACGCATGATCCTGGGGCGCGTCAGCACGGACGGCGGGACAGCTCAGCCGGCCACAGCCGCCGGCACGGGCACGCCGGGGCGGTGACGGTGTTCGACGACCTGCTCCGCTGCCATCGTCCCGGGCCCTCTCGCCGACCGTGCCGCCTGCTTCCTGCTCTGCGTACCTTATCCGGGTATGTGAGATTCTTCGTGATTTTGCCGGATACCCCCGTGTACGGGTCCGGCCGGTGCGGCCTCGCCCGTCGCGCCCCCATCGGCGGTACGGGCGATCATGCGTGCCGTCACCCCCCGGTAGGAGCGCGGGTCGACGGGGAACAGCCACTGCCGGGCGCGGGTCAGCGGGCCGAGGTTGAGCCCCACCTCGTCGAGCACCTCGTCGATGTTGTGCATCGAGAACGGGATGATGTTCGTCCCGCGGGCGTGCCGCCCGTTGGTGCGCGCCGCCATCCAGGCCAGGCGGGTGCGCACCTCGTCGCGCATCCGGTCCTCGGCGGGCAGGGTGATCCCACCCCGCAGGTACGCGGCCGTCCACACCGCCGCCATCTCCGCGCTGAGCGGACTGAAGAACGACGAGTTGTAGCCGGCGAACGTCAGCCGTGGCACGCCGAGCGGCAGGATCTGGCGGTAGAGCTGGAAGTTGCCCGCGTCGTCCTGCAGCCGGGCGTGCAGCGCGTCGTCGAAGAACGGCACGTGCTGACGGAAGCCGGTGCCGCAGATCACCAGGTCGGCGGGGAGCACGGTGCCGTCGGCCAGGCGGGCGGCGGGCCGACCGTCGTCGTCGACGAGCAGTTCGGTGATCACCTGGTCGCGGTGCACGACGACGCGGCCGTCGGCGACGCGCTCGAAGAAGCCCTCGGTGGCGAGGCTGACCGTGCTGCGGGCGATGTCCTCGAAGCTGCCGTTGGGCACCAGACCCAACTCACGCAGTTTGAGCTGCCGGGTCGCGACCGAGCCGACGCTGTCGACCATCCGTTGGCGTAGGCCGTTGCCCGGACCGTGCAGGAACCGCTCGAAGCCCTTCAGGTTGAGGTAGCGGAACAGCGCCTCACCCATCCGACTGAGCAGCAGGTACTTGTAGTTGAGCACGCCGCCGAGCTTGCGGGGCATCTTCCAGAGCAACTCCCGGGCCACCACGTGGGTGTGGGCGGCGAGGTCGCTCAGCGGGACCGCCACGTCGCACGACGACTTGCCGTACCCGACGACGAGGACGTTGCGGCCCCGGGCCGCCTCGAGGTCGTGGAACTCCCCCGTGGCCAGGACCCGCCCACCGGCGGCGGCGAAGGCCGCGTGCCCGTCGTACGACGGAACGACCGGGTCGGAGAAGATGCCGTTGGCGACGATCAGGTGGTCGTACCGCTGGACCGTCACCGGGTCCTGGGCCCCCGCCGGCCGCGACGTGACAAGCCACCCGGTGTCGTCGTTGATCAGCTCGGCGGAGGCGACCTCCGTGGACAGACGCAGCACGCCGGCGAGCCCGAACTTCTCCACGTAGCTCTCGAGGTAGCGCTGGACCTGCTCCCCCGACGGCCACTGCGGATAGTCGGCGGGCATCGGCAGGTCGGACAGGTGATAGGTGCCCTTGTTGTTCTGCGTGTGCAGACCGGGATATCGCCGGGTGCGACTCCACACCCCACCGACATCGGGCGACCTGTCGAACACGGTGACGTCGAACCCGCTCTGCCGCAGCACCTTGGCTGCGCTCAGACCGGCGAATCCGGCACCGACGATGGCGATCCTCATGGCATCCTCCGAAGCGCGTGAACCACTGCGGCAGCGGTGGTGAGCGCACGCTAACGAGCGGGGCGCGGCTGTCGCTATCCGCTGCGCGCGAGGTGTGTCCGCATCGCGCGGCCGACCGTTCCGTGTCGGGTGCACGGCTTTCCGACACGGTCCGTCCGGGTCGCGCCTTACGGTCAGCGCACCAGGACGACCGGGAGGGGTCGGATGGATGCGGTGACGGTCCGGACGGACGACGTCGACCAGGCCCGCGCCGAGGTCGGCCGGGTCTTCTGTCCGCATCGACTCACCCCGCAGACGGGAGTGCACGCCGTCCAGTTGCGGATGGCGGCACACCGGGTCGGCGGGGTCGGTGTCATCGACCTCGACTACGGGCAGGCGGTACGGATCCAACCGCCCGCCCTGGAGAGCTTCTACCTCGTCCAGATCCCCCAGGCCGGCAGCACCGAGGTCCGGCACGCCGGAGACACGGTGACCTCGACACCCGACGTCGCCTCGGTCCTGTCCCCGTACGACCCCTCGGACATGCGGTGGTCCGAGGGATCCCCACACCGGATCTTCTACGCCGACCGGCGCTCCGTCGACCGGGAGATCGCCCGCCTGCTGGGTCACCCGGTGGACGACCCGGTCCGCTTGGACATCGGCATGGCCATGACCACGCCGAGGGCGCAGGCGTGGGCACGCGGGGTGGCGTTCCTCGCCGACGAGCTGGCACAGCCGACGGACGCGTCGCTGTTCGACCACCCACAGGTCTCCGCCCGTTTCGAGCAGGGGCTCATCGGCCAACTGTTGCTGGCCCACCGGCACAGCCATTCCGACCTGCTCGCCGAGCCGGGCCACCACGCCAACCCCGGGCGGCTGGTCCGCCGGGCCTGCACGCTGATCGCCGACCACCACGGCGAGGCGCTGACCGTCGGTGACGTCGCGGAGGCGCTGCGGGTGAGCGTACGGACGTTGCAGGACTGCTTCCGGCGGGAGCTGCGGACCACCCCGACGGCGTACCTGCGTGCGTGTCGCCTCGACGCGGCGCAGCGATCGCTGCGGGCGGCCGAGCCGGGGGTCTCGGTGACGACCGTCGCGCTACGGCACGGGTTCGTGCACCTCGGTCGGTTCGCGACCGAGTATCGGAGCCGGTTCGGCGAGTCGCCGTCCGCGACCCTCCGCCGCTGAGCGGACCGGTCGCCGCCGGGTCAGCCCGGGCCCGAAGGGTGGACCGCCGAGAAAATCGTTATCCCGCAGCGGTCGGCGAGTCTCCTGAGGGGGGCGCTGCTGGCGATCAGGCACCGTCCTTCGTCGAGTAGCGATGTGACCACACGAAGGAGTCGAGACGATGCGCGCAACCGGCCCGGGTGAAGCGGACACCCCGAAAGGGTCCCGTGGAGTCCACGCGGAGCCCCGACGCCTGAGGCTTCCGATCGGCGTGCGGCGTCTGCTGTGGCCCCTGGCCGTGGCCGCCGTGGTCGCCGTACTGGTGACCGGGGTGATCGTCGTGGTGCAACCGACCGGGCCGACGCCCGCTCCCGCCGCGACGCAGGCGCTCGACCCGCCGCAGCCGACGACCCCGGAGGCCGGCCCACCCACCGCGACCACGCCCGCCGCCACGACGAGCCCGACCGGGCTGACCCCGACGCCGACGACCAGGCCGACGGCGACGCCGACGACTCGGCGTCCGGTCGCCCCGGCGGCGACAGCCGTGACCTCGAAACGCAAGGGTGTCGGGGTGTGGACCTTCGACGGGGTCAGCGCGGCGCTGGCCAGCTCCGGGGCGAGTTGGTACTACACCTGGGACGTGGCCCACCCGGGAGTCACCAGCCCGAAGACCGCCGAGTTCGTCCCGATGATCTGGGGGGCGAAGAGCGTCACCGCCGGCAACCTGCAGAAGGCCAAGCAGAACGGCCGCTACCTGCTCGGGTTCAACGAGCCGGACCTGAAGGGTCAGGCGGAGATGACCGTGGAGCAGGCGTTGGAGCTGTGGCCGCAGCTCGAAGCGACAGGTCTGCCGCTGGGCAGCCCGGCCGTGGCCTGGGGCGGTGACCGGCCGGGCGAGTGGCTCGACCGCTTCCTGGCCGGGGCGAAGCAGCGCGGTCACCGGGTCGACTTCATCGCCCTGCACTGGTACGGCGGCGACTTCACCACGGACAACGCGGTCAACCAGCTCAGGTCGTATCTCCAGGCGGTGCACGACCGCTACCAACTGCCGATCTGGCTCACCGAGTTCGCCCTGATCGACTTCGCCAACGGCGTTCGCTTTCCGACCCAGGCACAGCAGGCCGCGTTCCTCACCGCGGCGACCCGGATGCTGGGCGGCCTGTCCTGGCTGCACCGGTACGCGTGGTTCGGCCTGCCGGCCACCGACAAGGACCAGACCGGGCTCTTCCGCACCGGCAGCGAGGTGACCGCCGTGGGCCGCGCCTACCAGGCCGCGCGCTGAACCGGGTCCACGTGGTCCCGCCAGGAGTGCCGCGGCTCGTACCCCAGCACCCGGCGTGCCTTGTCGATGCTGAGCAGGGTCTCGTGCTCGCCCAACTCCTTGCGGACCTCGACGCCCGGGTAGACCTCGGCCAGCAGGCTGGCGCTGGACCTGCTCATGACGGTGTCGACGCCCGCGATGATGAACACGTCGGCGCCGGGCCGGTCGTGGGCGAGCGCGCGCTCGACCGCCTGGGCGCCGTCGCGGGCGTCGATGTAACCCCACAGGTTCCACCGCCGGGCCTGGGGGTCGGCGTCGAAGGAGGGGAACGGGGCGTAGTCCTCGACGTCCATCACGTTGGAGAAGCGCAGACCCACCATGACCAGCTCCGGGTCCCAGCGGCAGAAGTGCCGCGCCATCTCCTCCTCGAGGACCTTGTTCAGCGAGTACGTCGACTCCGGTCGCGGCGCGTACTCCTCGTCGACGGGCGCGTACGGCGGCGGGGTGTCGAACGGCAGCCCGAGCACCGTCTCGCTCGACGCCCACACCACCCGCCTGATCCCGGCCGCCCGGGCCGCGGCGAAGACGTTGTACGTGGCGGCGGAGTTGTTCGCGAACGTGGTCGCGTTCGACATCAGCCCGGGGGCCGGCACCGCCGCCAGGTGCACGATCGCCTCCACCCCGCCGGCGTGCTCGTCGGCGCCCCCGGTGAACGCCTCCACCACCTGCCCGTAGTCGGTCAGGTCGACCAGGAGGAACTCGCCGTCGACGTCGCGCGGATCACGGCCGCCGGCACGGTCCACCGCCAGCACGTCGACGCCCGCGGCGCGCAGGTGGGCGACCACGGCACGGCCGAGCTTGCCGGTGGCACCGGTGACGACGACACGCCTGGGCAGTGCGGAGTTGGTCATCACCACATCTTCGCCGGGAGCGGCGGGTGGCCCGCACGCGGGTGGCGCACTAACCGCCGGGGGTGATGAGCCCGCTCTCGTACGCCAGGACCACGAGCTGCGTGCGGTCTCGGACGCCGAGCTTGGTGATGATGCGGCTGACGTGGGTCTTCACCGTCAGGGGACTCATCCGCAACGCCTCGGCGATCTCCGCGTTGCTCGATCCCGTGGCGACCGAGGCCAGCACCTCTCGTTCGCGGGCCGTCAACGGGGCCAACCGCTCGGGTGAGCGCTGCGGCGGGCGTGGGCGGCGGGCCAGCTCGGCGATCACGGTGCGGGTCACGCTCGGGCTCAACAGGGCCTCCCCCTCCGCCACGACGTGGACGGCCCGACACAGCTCCTCCCGGCTCGCGGTCTTGGCGAGAAACCCACTCGCCCCGGCCTGCAACGCCTCGATTCGACCCGGGGCGAGGGTGAGCTGGAATCGCCGAACCCCGTCCGCCGCCACCGACGGAGGAAGTATCGGCGGGATCCTGAGCCGGTTCCGGAACGTCAGCGTGCCGACGTTGCTCCGGCCCGAGTCCGCGTACAGGTAGCCGGCGAAGCCGGCCGCGGGCACGACGACGAGCCCGCCCACCGCGCCGAGCCAGCCGAGCACCCGGCGGCGGCTGATCACCGGCGGACCCGGCGGCGCACGGCCCAGGCGATGAGCGCGAGGCCGATGATGATCACCCACCAGCCCAGCAGCACCTCGGGCATCGGGACGAAACCAGGGTCGTCCAGCCACACCTGCGGGGGGACGAAGAACCAACCGAGGCTGAAGACGAGCCCGACGAGGACGATGGCCAGCCCGGCCCAGAGGCGGCGGCTGACGAGCAGCGGAGCAGGTGTGCCGTTCATGCCGCAGACCGTACGAACCATCGGGTGGATCTCACATCCGCTGCACGAGGTACTCCCTGCGATGTACCTGCCGGTCCGCGCGTGGCCGGGCCCGCGGGTGCGTAACGTGCAGGGGTAAACGTTGACGCGACGAGGAGACTGCATGTCCAAGCCACCGCTTCCCGAGGCCGCGATCGCCATGCTCCGGAAGCCGAACCCGGCCGTGATGACCACGCTTCGCAACGGTGGTCAGCCGGTGTCCGCCGCCACCTGGTACCTGTGGGAGGACGGCCGGATCCTGGTGAACCTGGACGAGAGCCGCCGCCGGTTGGAGCACATCCGCAACGACCCGCGGGTGTCCCTGACCGTGCTCGACGAGGCCGGCTGGTACACCCATGTCAGCATCGTCGGGCACGTCGCCGAGCTGCGCGCCGACGAGGACCTGGCGGACATCGACAGGTTGTCCCTGCACTACACGGGCAACGCGTACCCGCGGCGCGAGCGCGCCCGGGTCAGTGCCCTGATCGAGATCGACAGGTGGCACGGTTGGGGTTCGCTCAAGGACAACGACCAGGTCGGCTGACGGCTGACTCTTGACCGTGGAGGGTGATCGGCTTAACTTCATCAATCAGATAAGTGTCTTTACTGATTGTGCGTCCACCCGACGTGGGAGTGTGCCGATGCGACAACTCCGCCACCGCCGTCTCACCGCCGTCGTCGCCCTGGCGACCCTGCTGATCACCGCCAGCCCGCCCACCGCCGCCAGCGCCGCCGAGCACCAGCAGCGCCGCGCCGGCTACCACCGGGTCGGCTACTTCACCCAGTGGGGCATCTACGGGCGGGCCTTCCCGGTCAAGAAGCTCGACACCTCCGGGGCGGCGAGCCGCCTCACCCACGTCAACTACGCCTTCGGCAACGTCAGCGAGGACGGCCGCTGCTACCTGGACGGCGGGCCGGGCGAGGGCGACGCCTGGGCCGACTACCAGCGACCGGTCCCCGCCGAGGAGAGCGTCGACGGCGTCGCCGACGCCCCCGGCCAGGCGCTCAACGGCAACTTCGGCCAACTCGCCAAACTGAAGGCCAAGCACCCCCAACTCCAGGTGCTGATCTCGCTGGGCGGCTGGAGCTGGTCGACGTACTTCTCGAACGCCGCCCGCACCGACGCCTCCCGCAGGGCGTTCGTCGCATCCTGCGTCGACCTCTACCTCAGGGGCAACCTCCCGGGCGCCCCGGGCGCCGCCGCCGGCGTCTTCGACGGCATCGACCTGGACTGGGAGTGGCCCAACTGGGCGGGTGAGCCCGGCAACGTCATCCGCCCGGAGGACCGGGAGAACTTCACGAAGCTGCTGGCCGAGTTCCGCCGGCAGCTCGACGCGTACGGGCGCACGACCCGGGCGCACCACCCGCTGACCGCGTTCCTGCCCGCGAACCCGGCCACCATGGACGCCGGCTACGAGGGCCGCAAGATCTTCACGTACCTGGACTTCGCCACCGTGCAGGGGTACGACTTCCACGGCGGCTGGGAGGCGGTGGCCAACCAGCAGTCGGCGCTGCGCGTACCGGCGGGATCACCGGACAACCCGGACTTCTCCGTCGAGGTGGCCATCGACGGCTGGATCGCCCGGGGCGCGCCGCGGGACAAGCTCGTCCTCGGCATCCCGTACTACGGCCGGGGCTGGACCGGCGTCACCGGCGGCGGCAACGGCCTCTTCGGGCCGGCCACCGGGCCCGCACCGGCCACCTTCGAGGCCGGCTACGAGGACTACAAGAAGCTCAGGACCCTGGTCGGCAACGGCTACACCGTGCACCGCGACCTGCGCGCCGGGCACGCCTGGCTCTTCGACGGTACGACGTTCTGGACGTACGACGACCCGGCGGTCGTGTTGCAGAAGACGCTCTACATCCGCCGGACCGGTCTGGCCGGCGCGATGATCTGGTCGCTGGACGGAGACGACGACAACGCCACGCTCACCAGGACCATCGGCCTCGGCCTCACCACCTGGTAGGCGTATTCGATCCACCCGCCCCGCCGCCGGCCGACTCCTCGGCTGGCGGCGGGCCGGCGGGACCGTGCCGGCAACTGCCGCTGCGTCACGCCGTCGGGATGCTGTTACCCGACGTGCCGAGGCGGATGTCGACGTCGGCGGGCTCGGTCATCTGGTCGTACGCCTTGGTCTTGAGCCGGTTGGTCTGCAGCTCGCCGTCGAGCAGCGCCGCCCGCAGAGCCTCCGCGTCCGCGATCTCTCTGCTGGTCACCGCGTCGGCCGCGGTCGTCGCACCCTGCACGACCTCCAGGTGAGTGCCGTCGGTGGGCATCAGCTCGGCCCACCTGGCCAGGCAGTAGACCCGCTCCGGCACCTCCTGGCACTCGCTGGTCAGGTCCGGCATCTCGTCACCGGTGCCGAGGTGGCTGGTGCGAAACGCGCCCAGTTCGTCGACGAACGCGGCCAGTTGCTGCTCCACCGCCGGCGCGAGCCGGGTCGCCACGACCTTGCCGAAGATCCACCGCAGCGCCGCCAGCTCCATACCGGCCCGCACCGGGAGGTAGAGCTTTGCCCAGCTGGCATTGAGGAAGTCACTCGGGTCGCGCTCGGGGGCGCGGGCCTCGCCGGCCGACCACCAACCGGGGTACGACACGAACGAGGCGCGCTCCCAGTCGAAGACGCGGTGCCAGAACTCGATCTCCCACGCCTCGTCCCGCACACTGGCCGGGAAGTGCGCCTCGACGATCTGCGAGACCATCTCGTTGACCGGCGAGAAGCCGCTGCGCAGGCGCGCCTCGAACTCGTCCGCGGCCTCCGCGGCTGCCGCCAGCGCCGCGTCGCGCCTGTCCTGCCAGTCCTGCAGGTCGGTCAGATAGCCCGCGACCAGCGCGTTGTAGGCGGCGTCGTCGGCGTTCTCGGCGACAGGCGTCGGGGTACGCCGGAACGTGGCGGCGAGCTGCACGTCGGCGCCGGGCCCGGCGAGCCAGCTGGCCGCGCCGACGTGGATGCGTACCCGCAGCGCCGGCTGACCGTCGGCGTCGGTGACCACCGGAACGCCGACCACCCGAGCCGCGATGCCGGACGGCGGCCGGCGAGTGATCAGGGTGAGGTTCTGCCGAATGGTCTCGATGTCGCCGTCCCACTCCCAACCGCTGTCGAAGACGACGTCGATGTCGTAGTCGGCGCTCATGTCGCCGGTGAATCCCCACTTGTCGAGTGTGACCACCGGGGAGTGGATGGTGCGGGTCTCCACGGCGGCCGGCACGCCGGGCGCCGGGGGCACCGGCTTGACCGGCATGGTGGGCAGCGCGGCGAGAGCGTTGTCCCTGATCCGCTGGCGCCCGTCGGTGATCTTCTTGGCGAACGCCAGCGCCGGGTCCTTCACCGTCGGCGCCCAGCACACCCGGGCGCCGTACCGCTCGTGGGCCAGCTCCAGCCGCTGCAGCACCTTGAAGTAGTGCAGCGTGATCGGCGTTGCCCGGTTGGGATTGCGGACGGTCCGCTTCGAGGTCGACTCCATGCCGGTCTCGCTGACCAGCTTGAAGTCGGTCCGGTGCTGGGTGCGGTAGCGGGCGGCGACCTTGGACGTGGCGGTCTGACTGTCCTTGACCGCACGGCGACTGGTCTCCTGGCTGGCCGCCGTCACGCTGCGCGTGTAGCCGATCGTGTGGCTGGCGTTGAAGGTGCCCCAGACGCCGGTCGGGCTGGTGTACTGGCCCGTGTGGCTGGCGTTGAGCCCCCAGGTGTCGGTGAGTGACTTCTGCCGCTCGAAGCCCTCCTGCAGTTCCGTGGTGAGCGCGCTGGTCAGCTCGACGTCGGTCTGCTTCTCCGTCTCGTCCTGCTCCTCCAGCGTCAGCTCGCGCTTGGTGTAGGTGCGCTGTTCCAGCACCGCCTCCTCGCCGGGCGCGAGCGCCAGCGCGTAGACGTGCTCGCCGAGCGCGAAGCCCACCGGCCGGATCCGGGTCCGGTCGAGGAACGCGATGCCCACGTCGGACTGGAGCAGACCGGCGACGAACTCCGCCTCCTGGTCACCGAGGAGGCTCTGGCGCCGGGCCGCTGGCTCACGGTTGGTCATGCCCGAGTCCTGCCCCGGCAGCGCCGCCTCCGCGGCGTCCATGTCGTTGGCCTTCCACAGCCCCGACAGGCCGAGTTCCTTGAGCAGGTGCGGCAGCCGGTCGGAGGAGAGCCCGCCGTACCGCATCGCCTCGATCAGCGCCTGCTTGACGTAGAACGGCAGCAGAGGCGTCTCGCCGTCGTCGAAGGTGAGTTGGACCGGCACGAAGTAGTTGGAGTAGACGTAGCGGTCGGAGTGCGCGGTGCTGAACCCCAGCGTCGCCAGATCCGCGTCGGCGACGACGACTTCACCCATCGGTGCTCCTCTAGAGTGGCAGTTTGAACAGGGTTTGCAGGCCCTGGTAGGTCATCTCGTGCGAGGTGACGAAGAACCCGGGAAACAACTGGCTGAGGGCGGCCTGCCGGACGACTGTCTCCCGCACGGCGTGCGCCGTCAGCTCCTCCAGGCCGGCGACGACCTCCGCCGGCACCCCGCCCTTCCTGGCCCGCTGGTAGGCGTCCGCGATCGCCTCCCAGCGACCGTCGAACGCCTCGCCGAGATCGTCGGCGACAGTGCCCCACGTCTTCTCGAAGCGCTCCAGCTTCGTCGACGCGGTCCAGTCCACGTTCGTGACCCGGGCCGCCTCGGAGTCGACCAACAGCAGGTCGCTGCGAAGCTCACCGACGGTCGTGGACGCCTTCCACCCGAACCGCTCGGCGAGGTGCGTGGCCAACGCCTTCTCCGCGCCGGCCGCGGACGGGCTCCGGGTGAACCCGACGAGGCGCAGCAGCAGGTCCCGGTCCGGGTGGCTGAGCAGGAGCTGGGTGACCGTCTGCCGGAGCACCGCGTCGGAGCCGCGCAGGGCCGCGGCCAGCTCCGGGTTGGCCGCGCGGACCGCCTCGACGACAGTGGCGAGCGACTTCTCCGCGAACGGCTGCAACCCCGGTGAGCGAGCGACCAACTGGGCGGTCTCGGCCGCCATCCGGCGGTGCACCTGTTGGCCGAGCCGCCAGGGTTGCGCCTGCCCGGCCTTGCGCAGCGCGCGGAACTCCTCGTACGCGGCGGTCTGCAACGCCCGGTTGAACACGGTGGTCAGGCGCTGCTCGAGCTGGCGGGCGATGGCGGCCCGCACCGCGGCGGCCCCGATGTCGCGGGGGGTCTTGGGCGGTTTGAGCTCGCGCAGGTCCTCGACTCGCTTGATGATCTCGTCGAGCGCCTGGTCCAGCTCTGCTCGGCTGGCCGAGCGACCGGCCGACGACACCGTCTCCGACATGCACGCCATCAGGACCGGCTTGCCGTCGGCGCTGATCAGCGCGCTGAGCCGGGCGCCCGCACCCGCGCCGGCGAACGCCTCGGCGTGCGCGGCCTGGTTGAACACGGTCAGGGTCAGCTCGGCGTCGACAAGCAGCGTCCGGCCCTGCCGGAACAACGCGTCGAGCACCTTCGGCGGAAACAGGGTACGCAACACGGCCAGGCCCACCTGCGGCGTGGCCAGCAGTGCCGCCCGGCCGATCGCGACGAGCAGCGCGGCGATCTGGGTGGTCAGGAGACGGACCTCGGCGGCGGCCTCCCGGGCACCCACGATCAACAGCGGCACGTACCGGATCGCGGCGCGCACCGCCACGCCACCGAGTAGCCGGACCAGGTGGACCAGGCCGGTGAGCAGCTGGAACAGGTCGCCGGCGATCCGGCCGAGCAGTCGACCGGCAGCGAACGGGTCGAGATCCTCCAGGTGTCGCCCGAATTCCGCCGCCCAGCCGCGCCAGAGCGTCAGCAGCCGCTCGGGCACGGTGCTCGGGTCCAGCGCGGCAACGACGCCGGCCAGCGCCTCGCGGACGACGGTGGCCTGCTCGGCAAGACGGTGCAGACCGGCGCGGGGGTCCGCGGTGAGCACGATCAGGGTGGTCAACTGCTCCTGCTGGAGGCGACCGACCAACTGCACGAGTTTGCCGAGGTCGACCACCACCGTCGCGAACGACTCCCCGACGCCCACCAGGAAGCCGTCGAGGAACAGCTTGGGATTGATGCCGTTCCAGGCCGCGTAGTGGCGCATCGCGTCGAGCAGCGCGGGGTCGAGGCCGAGCAGGAACCGGCGGAACTCGCCGTCGGTGTCGACGTCGGAGGCCGCCAGGTCGAAGAACTCCTCGGCCAGCCTGAGCCTCGCCAGCATCGCGACCAGGTCCCAGACGTTGTCGGCGGAGATCCGGCCGGTCATCGCCTGCAACACCCGGTCGCGGGTCATCGAGCGGGTGGCGTGCGCGTCCATCCAGTACCGCACGGTCAGCGCGACGACCTCCACCCGCGGATCCTGGGTACGCACGCCGTAGACCGCCGCCCGGTTCTCGGCGGACACCCGCGGCACACTGAACCAGTCCTGGATCATGACGGTCTCGCCCGTCGGCTGCCCCACCTTCCCCACCTCCTCCGGCGCAGTGCACTGTCCGGGCAAGGGGATTCGGGCGGTAGCGCTGGGTCGAGAACCCGACATCACTCCACTTCGGAGTGGGCTGGCGGAGGTCCGCGAAGGGATCGATATCGGCCAGCACTGTCGGGCCGACCGTCGACCCGTGAACGACCCTGGGGTGCGGGCGGTGCGGTCGACCGGGTCGGGCAGCTCAGCTGTCGTTCGTCTTGGCAGACGGTTGGCGATCGGCCAGCGCGCGCACGGCGGCCTCGATGAGCGCGGTCACCTGATCCATGTCACGAGCACGGTGTACGTCCACCTCGGCCGTCCAACCGTCGGGCCGGGCGAGCCGCACCGTCACGTCGTCGCGGCGGTGGACGAGCCAGCCGGCGACCGCCTGCACCAGCACCATGGCGGCGCCCGCGTCGTCGACCGCCACCCGCAGCGAGTCCGTGCCGTCTGCCGGCGACTCACCAGCGGACGGCTCACCGGCCGGCGTCTGACCGGTCGGCGTCTGACTGGCCGGCGTCGAGGTCACCCCGTCGCGCAGCCGATCCTCGGCGCGCAGCCAGGATGCCAGCGAGCGCCGCGCATCGGCGGACGGCCGATCAGGATGGACCGAAAGCGTGATCATCTCTGGCACGCGTCCTCCTCCCCAGACGACGACAAGCTGCCACCATCCTGCCACTCCGCGTCGGAACCGGCACGCCGTGTAGTCAACACCGTCGATCGGACCTTGACCACGTGTCGAACGGTTCATAGGCTCCGGCCACTGCGAGGCTTTCCCCGAGAAGGGAACCCGATACATGGCCCCATCGATGCGCTCGTTCTGGACGGTCCCCCCGAGACGGCTGGCGGGCGTCGCCACGATCGCGCTCCTGCTCGGCCTGACTCCCCTGCTCGGCGGCACACCGGCCGCGAGCGCCGCGCGGCCCGCACCGTGCCGCGACGACCCGACCGCACGGTTGGCCACGGTGCCCGCGCCGGAGGCCGTGTTCGGCTTCCCACTCGGCGTGGGTCAGGAACGGGTCGTCACCAACGAGGAGGTCCGCACCTACCTCACGGCTGTCGACAGCGCCTCGGACCGGGTCGTCACCGGAGTGCTGGCCACGAGCGTGGCCGGGCAACCCCTGCCGTACGCGGTGGTGTCCAACGAACGGCACGTCCGGCCGTCCGCCCTGCGCAAGATCGCCGACGACGTACGGGACCTGCGTGATCCCCGTCGGACCAGCGCGCGGACCGCCGCCCGGACGGCGAAGGACAGCCCGGCCATCGTCTGGGTCACCGCGAACGTGCACGGCGGCGAGAAGAGCGGCACCGACGCGGCCCTCAAGACGCTGTACGAGTTGGCGGCGGGCCTGTCCTGCGAGGTCGCCCGGCGCAACGACAACCTGGTCACCGTCATCGTCCCGACCCAGAACCCGGACGGCCGCGACGCGACCCGCCGGCAGAACGAGTTCGGCTTCGACCTGAACCGGGACTGGTTCGCCCGCACCCAGCAGGAGACCGACGGCAAACTCGAACTGCTGCGCCGCTACCCGCCGCAGGTCTTCGTCGACGCCCACGAGATGGGCGGCAAGCAGTACTTCTTCCCGCCCAACGCCGACCCGATCCACCACGAGATCGCCGGCGAGGCGGTGGACTGGATCAACCGGATCGGCGAGGCCAACAAGGCCGGCTTCGGCTACAACGGCGCCTGCGACGACACCGCCTTCACCGAGTGCTACTTCAACTACGACACGTACGACCTGTTCTTCATGGGTTACGGCGACACCGTGCCGACCACCGGCTTCGGCGCGGCCGGCATGACCTACGAGAAGGGCAGCGCGTCGGCGGTCGCCGACCGGGTCCAGCAGCAGTTCCACACCCAGTGGTCGACGCTGGGTTGGGCCGCCGCCAACAAGCGCGAGGTGCTCGACGGCTACTTCGACATCTGGACCGACGCCCTCGCCCAGGGCCGGGCGGGCACCCTCGAACCGAACGAGGTCGTGCAGCCCACGAACGAGGTCCAGTTCCCGGTGCCCGACCTCAAGATCCGCTCGTACTTCCTGCTGCCGGATCGGCAGCTCGCCGACGTCCGCCAGCTCGTCGAGCGGCTGCGCCGGATGGACGTCGAGGTGTACGAGGTGCAGACACCGACCCGGGTGCCGACCGCACGCGTCTTCGGCGGCCGGAGCGCCACGAACGTGACGGTGCCCAGGGGCGCGTACTGGATCCCGATGGACCAGCCGCAGAAGCACTGGATCCAGGCCATCATGGGCGAGGATCCGTACACGCCGTTCCCCTACTTCTACGACGTGTCGTCCTGGAGCAACCCGCTGCTGATGGGTGTCTCCACCATCTACACCGGCGACAACGTCCGACCGAAGGCCCAGCTCGTCCGCGCGATAGCCGGCGGCCGGACCGCCCCGGCGTGGCCGTGGGGCTCGTACACGTACCGGCTCGACTCGGCAGCCGCCGCGGAGCTGACATTCGGCCTGCTCGGTCGCGGCGTGCCGCTCACGCGCAGCGCGGACAGCAGCCTGGTGGCCCTGCCGGCGAAGACGCTGACCCGGGAGATCGACCAGCTCGCCACCTCGCTCGGGGTGAACCTGGCGCCGGGCGGGCCAGCCACCGGTACGCCCGTGACCCTGCCCGACGTGGGGCTGTTCCAGGGCACCGGCGTCTCCACCACCTCCGGCTCGCACGGCGAGGCCCGTTACGTGCTCGGCAAACGGTGGGGGCTCGACCTCACCCCGGTCACCACTGCCGACATCAACGACAACACCGAGGCGTTCACCGGTCGTACCGTGCTGGTGGTGCCGGACGGCAGCAGCGCGACAGGCGGTCTGACCGCCGCCGGCCAGGCCAACCTGCGTGCCTGGATCGCCCAGGGCCACACCTACGTCGGGCTGCGCAACGAGGGCACCCGGCTGGCTCGCGCGGCCGGGCTCACCTCCACCACCGAGAAGACCAGGCCGGCCGACTATGTGGTGATCGGCTCGCACCTGCGGGTCGACGTGGACACCACCAGCCCGGTCGCCCTGGGTCGCCCGGCGGAGGACTTCGAGTTCAACAACAGCGACCCGATCCTCAACCCGAGCACCACCGGCACGAACGTGCTCAGCTACCCGACGGGCGACACGTTCTGGGCCAACGGCTACACCGTCGGCGCGGACACCCTGAAGGGCACGGCCGCAGTCGTCGACGAGCCGACCGGCGCCGGTCGGGCGGTGCTGTTCGCGTTCAATCCGCTCTTCCGGGCGTACAACGAGAATGGCCTGCACCTGGTGGCGAACGCGCTGCTCTACCCGGCGGGCGCACCGGACGCCCGGCGCTCCGCCGGGGTCGACCCGGCGCGCGCCAGCGCCGCCGCCGCGCCGGTCACGCCGGACCTCGGCGGCGGGTGGCGGCCGATCACCGTCGAGGTCGCGGCCAGTGACCTGCCGCGCACCCGGGCCATCGTCGAACGCTTCACCACCGACGCGCGGACGTCCGCGAAGGACAGCTCGGCGTACGTCGTGATCCCCAACCCGCAGGGCCTCCAGGTCGACGAACACCCGTTCGCGAGGGACCTGGTACGCGCGCTGCGCGACGCAAAGGTGCCGCTGCGGTCGGTGGTCGGCTGACGATCCCGCACCGCGAAAGCGCCCGTCCCCGTGGTTGCGGGGGCGGGCGCTTCGGCGTGTGCTGGGGGACGGCTACGACCGGGCGTGTGCTGGGGGACGGTTACGACCGGGCGTGTGCTGGGGGACGGTTACGACCGCCGGGTGACCTCGGTGACGAACGCGCGCCAGGCCGCCGGCCCGAAGACAAGCGCCGGCCCGGTCGGGTCCTTGGAGTCCCGCACACCGACGATGCCGGGCAGATTGTCCGCAACCTCGACGCAGTCGCCACCGCTGGAGCCGCTGCGACTGGACTTGCGCCACGTAGCGCCGGTCAGGTCCATGACGTCACCACTTCCTTCATCAGGTCGGTTGACTGCCGCCGAGGTAGAGCCTCGTTCCGTACGGTCTCCCACTTCGAGAGAAGCGTAGCTATGTCATCGTCGTTGCTGATGACCGCCCCGCCAAGCTGGTTCTCCAACTGGCCCACCCATTTGCCATCGGCGGCCCGTGCCAGGATGAACGGACCGGTGAGCCCGGCATGCATGCTCACGTCGGCCGGCACGACGTGGACACTGATGTTCGGACGCTCGACCAAGGTCAACAAGTGCGTGATCTGTCCGACCATGATCCCCCGAAAGTCTTCGCCCGCCCGTCGCAGCACCTCCTCGCCGATGACCGCAACGAATTGCGGTGCCTTCGGCTGGGTGAGAATCGATTGCCGGTCGAGCCGAGCTGCAAGTCGCTTTTCGACATCCTCATCACCCAGCGCGTCGTCGCAGCGAATGACCGCTCGAGCGTAGTGCTCGGTCTGGAGTAGGCCAGGAATCAGGGACGGTTGCCAGGACCGAAGCTGAGTCGCGACGCGCTCGGCGTCGAGCCACGGCAGGAACCAGGATGGTGCGCCCAGCTCCGCCACCATGCGCTGGAACAGGCCGCCGTTCTTGACCGCCCGGTCCGCGCCCTTGATGAAGTCCATCGTCAACGCTCGCGTCTCACTCTCCACGGCACTGACGTGGGACGCGCTGAAACCGGCGCCCCGGCCGAAAGCCTCCTGCGTCATCCCGGCGGCCCCTCGGGACCGGCGGATCTCGTTCACGATGAAAGCGGCGAGCGGGTGCGGTAAGTCGGCCATGCAAAGCTCCCCAAACCGGAAGATCGACTACTCATGCCACTGACGGCGTGCGTTCGCCAGCTCGACCCGATCGAGCGAAACGCCTCCCGAGCGTAAGGGTCTCCACAGCAGAGTGTCACCACCGACGCGGCCAGCGCGGACCCAAGTCCCGGCAGAGGCGTCCGCACCGGGCTGTCAGCGGTCATCGGCGCAGATCTTGGACACTTTCCGTTAGGCGCACAGTTAGGCGCGAACGGAAAGTGTCCAAGATCTGGGGATGCGGCGGCGACCTGCGTCGTGCGGCGGCCCCTCGGGACCGGCGCGATTCACCATGAACGCCACGAGGGCGTGCGTCGCGTCGGCCAGGCGACGTTCCCCGACCTGCTGTCCCGGGAAGCTACGTAGCTGATGTCGCCAACCAGTCACGCCTGCGGTGACGGGTGCGCAGGTTCCGAGGAGAGCTTGCCCGAGTCGAGGATCAGGTCGATGGCAGTGATGCGATCGCCGTGAATGGTGACGCCGACAACGGCGACGAGCCTGCCGCGCCGGTCGCGGGCGACAACGCCGGCGAGCCCGTTGACCAGCGCGGGAGCGCAGAGGCGCGCGAATCGTGGTCCCGCGTCGGCGGCGCGGGCGGCCACGGCGTGGGCGCCGGTGAGCAGGGCGGGTGCGAGCCGCGCTCGGCGTCCGTGGTCGGCACGGAGCACCACGTCGGGGTCCAGCAGGGCCAGCAGTGCGTCGAAGTCACCGGCGCGGGCGGCGGCCAGAAACGCGTCGACGACATGTCGCTGGGCGGGCAGACCTGCCCTGGGCTGCGAGGCGTGGTCGCGCAGTCGTCGGCGGGCGCGGCTGGCCAGTTGCCTCGTGGCCGCTGGTGTACGCCCCACGACTGCGGCCACCTGCTCGAACGGCATACCGAACATGTCGTGCAACACGACCGCGAGCCGCTCGGCGGGTTCGAGGCTGTCCAGCACCACAAGCAACGCGATGCCCACCGCGTCCGTGTGCAGGCTGGCTGCCTCCGGATCACCGTACTCGCTGACCAGCGGCTCCCAGGTCGCGCCGAAGAACTCGCGGCGCGCCTGCCGGGCCCGAAGCATGTCGATGCACACCCGGCCGACGAGCGTTGTCAGCCAGGCCGCGGGATTGGTGATCGTGGCCGGGTCGGTGCGCGTGGTGCGCAGCCACGCCTCCTGCAGCGCGTCGTCGACCTCGGTCGCCGATCCCAGCAGCCGGTAGGCGACCGACCGCAGACGCGGGCGGTGCTGTGCGAACTGCTCCACGAACCACTGCTGGTCGTCCATCTCGTCTATCTCCCGAACGCTTCCCGCCGCAGCATCGCCCAGAGTGTCGGGGCGCCGTCCGCGGTGGTGACAGCCACGGTCTGCTTGACCCACGCCGTGTCGCCAGCCTGGGCCAACAGGCAGGCCGCCAGGTCCGCGCGGCTGGTGAAGATGCCGTCGGAGCGATTCTCGGAGAGCCGGTAGCGGGTGATGGTGTCGCCGTCGAACAGCCCCGACGGGCGCACGATCGTCCAGTCGAGATCGCTGTCGCGCACCAACGCCTCCATGGCGCGCATGTCGTCGTAGGTGGTCCTGCCGATGGTGGCGGTGACCAACGGCTGGATGACGCGGTTGAGGAGGAAACCACCCTCGGCGTGGTGATGTGGCTCGGTGGCGCTGGAACTGACCACCACGAGCCGCCGCACACTCTCGCGGCGCATCGCCGCCAGGATCGTCGCGGTACTGCGGCTGTAGAGCAGAACCGGTTGCCGGGTGAACGGCACTCCGAGCGTCGACAGCACCACCTCGGCGCCGTCCAACGGGGCGTCCACTGTGACATCGGCCGCCACCACCTCCAGGCCGGGGCCGCTGACCGGGAACGACTGTGGCTGCCGGGTGACCGCCCGTACCTCGTGGCCGGCGGCCAACGCCTGCTGTACGAGGCGAAGGCCCGTGCCCCCGTTCGCGCCTAGGACGACGATACGCATCTGGTGTGCTCCCCTTCGAGATGGTCTGTCGAGGAGAACGTCGATCCACGTGGTTCGTCTGTGACAAACCGCAGGTCACGGCGATCGACGTACGGGTGACTACGGCGCGGCCACCTGCATCGACACCGGCGTACGGCCGGCGGCGAGGTAGCCCCGACCGGGCGGGCCGGTGAGGTACTGGTCGGGTTCCAGAGTGATGTTGTGGGCCACCGCCGCCGACCGGTTGCCCGGGACCAGCACGAGACGTGTCCCCGCCATCACGATCGCGTTGACCAGACGGGTGAGCGGGCTGGGAAAACCGGTCAGCAGGGGGGCGGCGTCCGCGGTGACGACCAGGGCCCGCTGCCCGCGCGCGGCGGGGCTGCTGATGTCGTCGAGCAGCGTGGGGCTGCTCGCGAAGCCCTGTTCGCTGGGCAGCACGGTGATGCGGTCGACGTCGTCGACGACCACCGCGTACGGCTCGTCGCCGAACGCGGCGGCGGCCTCGCGCAGGTCGCTGTCCCGGAACGTGACACCGGTGAGCACCCGAAGCCCGGCGTCGTCGGGGAGCAGCTTCGGCAACGGGGACTGGGGCGAGGCGACAGCGAGTACGCCGATCCCCCGCCGCCGCAGCGCGTGCGCCACGGTGGCCGCCGCGGTGGTGCGGCCCGTCCCGCCGGCGCCGGAGATCAGCAACAGGTGCGAGTCGGCGTGGAACAGGTCGATGCCCACCGTGGTGTGGTCCGGCCCGCCGATGCCCAGCGGTATCCAGGTGGACGGCGCCCCGGTGTCGGCACTCGAGGAGAGCGCGGCCAGGTCGATGCGCGCGGGCAGGGCGGGGAACCGCCGGGGCAGCAGGTGCGCGGGTGTGTCGTGCGGCGCGACGGCGTCGGCTCCCGTCGCTAGGCACACCTGCACGTGCCGGCCGCTGCCGGCGTCGATGGCCCGTCCGGGCAGGATCTGTGGGCTGGCCATGCCGGTCTGCAACTGCATCCGGCGCGTCTCCTCCTTGGGAAACGGTAGGAGCAGCCGTCGGTTGTAGAGCGTCGGCAGCCGGTGGTTGAGCATGTCCTGGCCGCCGAGCGGCACCACGTGCACGCCGAGCGGAGCGCCCGCGGTGATGACGCCCCGCAGGGTGACGAGCAGTGACGTCTCGACGAAGGCGGGGTCGCTGTGGTCCTCGAAGTGCTCCCACCCGTCGACGACGACGACGATGTGCGGCCGGGGGCCGTCCGACGGAGGCACCGTCGCGGCGCGGCGTTGCACCTCCTGATCCAGCCAGGTGACCAGGCGACGGATCCGGTCCGGCTCGGCCGCCGAGAGGACCCCGCCGCAGTGCGGCAGCGCCGCGTACTCGGCCAGGCCCGCCGGGTGCCGTTCCACCACGTACAGGTGGGCCTGGTCGGGTCGGAAGCGGGCGGCCAGGCCGGTGATCAGGGTGCGGGCGAACGTCGTACGCCCAGACTGCGGGCCACCGGCGACGAGCAGGCGGTCGACTCCGGCCAGGTCGAGGTAGTCCGCCGGCTGCGCCTGCCGTGCCGGGTCGTCGGCCAGGCCGAAGGGCACGGCGGTCGCCGGCGCGGCGGCCGTCCACCGCGACGGCAGCTCGTCCACCGTCAGGGTGGCCGGCAGCGGGGGCAGAATCGGCCGGAAGGGCGCCGACAGCCCGGACCGACCGGCGGCGTCCTCGATCGCGGCGATGACGCGTTCCTGGTCGGTGGGTCCCGCGCCGGCCGTCTGCGCCGCGACGGGCCGAGGGGCGCCGAGGTCGGTCGGGGCCAGGACGCGCACGGCGGCCGGGGCGGCACCACCGCTGGGCGGGGGGTCGCCGAGGTAGCCCGACTGGAACGGCTGCGGGATCCGGGTCTCGGCGGTGGTGCACAGGATCATGCCGCGCCCCCGCAACGCGCCCGGGATGGTGGCGGCGTCGGGGACTCCGAGCACCTCCGTGCTGTCCGCCGGCTCGTTCTGGCGAAGGCTGATCCGCAGCGACACGTTGTTCTTCAACTCGGGCGACAGTTTGCCCTGCAACGACTGGGTGGCCAGCACGAGGTGCATGCCCAGGGACCGCCCCTTCGCGGCGACGTTCACCAGCTCCTTGACGAAGTCGGGTACGGCGTCGAGCACCCGCCCGAACTCGTCGAAGATCATCACCAGTCGGGGCAGCGGCGGCAGGTCCGCCCCCGCCAGGCGCTTCTGCCAGTACCTGTCGATCTCCCCGTCGTACCGGGCCAGCAGGGACTCCCGGCGGCTCACCTCGGCCCGGATCGAGGCGAGCACCCGGGCCGCCGCCGCGTCGTCGAACACGTCGGCGGGAGTCTCGCCGGTGGACCGGATGAGGGAGACGACGTGCGGACACCGTTCGAAGGGCAGAAACGCGCTGCCGCCCTTGAAGTCGACAAGCACCAGGTTGAGTTCGTCCGGCCGGTTCGCCAGCAGCAACGACGTGACGAGGGTCTGCAGCAGGATGCTCTTGCCGGCACCCGTCGCACCGCCCAACATGGTGTGCGGTCCCTGGCCGGCGAGATCGACGTACACCGGGCCGGTGGCGTCCGCGCCGAGCACGACGCGGGTCCGTGGGCCCCGCCCCCGCTCCCAGAGCGCGCGCACGTCGTCGCCGGTGGGCGCGCCGAGGTCCAGGAGGTCGAGCAGACGCACCGCGCCGGGGATGGCGTTCTGGGCCGCGCCGAGCGTCGCCCGGTCGCGCATCGGCGCCAACGCCCGCGCCAGCCGCTCGGCGGTCGTCGCGTCGAGACGATCGACCCAGACCGTCGTCGCCGGGCCGTGCGGACTGCTGGTGAGCTGTGCCGAGTCACCCGCGGTCTCGATCAGACCCCGGCACTCGTTCATGCTGTGCCGGTCGGCGCAGATGAGATAGACCCCGACCGCCGGCCCGTCCCGCAGCACCTCGTCCATGCCGGACAGGTCCCGTAGCGCCAACGCGCCGTCGAGGACGACGACCACGTCGTCGAACTGCTGCGGGCCGCGTTCGGCACGCCGCGACGCGATGAGGGTACGCAGCTCCCGTACCCGGTCGGCCCGGGTGGCGGTGGTGTTGCCGATCCGGCAGGGAAAGGACGTCGTCTCGCCCGCGTCGACGTGCGGCAGCCAACGCGCCCAGGCCAGTCGGCCCGCCGCGTCGGCGCTGAGCAGCACGATCCGCAGGTCGTCAGGGCCGCGCAGGGTGGCCAACTGGACCAGCAACCACCGCAGGACGGCGTGCACCGGCTCGTCGTCACCCGTCACACCGAGCACTCCGACGGCACGCAGGTCCACGGTGACCGGGACGGCCGACAGCTTCGGGGGCTGGAAATCCGGCCAGGGCTCACCGCGTACGGTCACCGACGCCAGCTCGTCGGCGACCCCGACCCGCAGCGCCAGCGCGTGCGGGGAGTCCGCCCGGCGCGTCCACAGATCGGAGCGGGCCCCTCTGGCGATGTCGACGATCTCGGCGCGGCTCGGCGCGAGCGCCCGGCGTGCCTGCTGCTCGGCGGTGACCTGGGTGGCGATCGTCGCCTCGACGACCTTGCGCGCCGCGGTGAACTCGGCCTCGCGCTCGGCGTCCTGCTTCTTCTGTGCGGACTGGTGCAGCAGCAACCCCCCGATGGAGACCGCCGCGCCGAGCAACAGGATGGGTGACTGGGTGAGCAGAGCGGCCCCCACGGAACCCGCGGCACCCAACAGGTAGGCGGCCACCACGGGACCCCTGGTCACGCTCGGCTGGATCGGCAGGGTCACGTCGGCGGTGGGGACCACCGGGGCGCGGCCGAAGGCGCGGTCGAAGTCGAGTCGACCGTCCGGGGCTCGGACGAGTCGCCGCGCCCCGGCCGGCACCGGGGTCCACCGCAGCTCGTTGCCGCCGATCTGGAGCACTGTGGTCGGCGAGACGGCGGTCCGCTCGGCGATCCGCACACCGTCGACGTACGTGCCGTTGCTCGATCCGCCGTCGGTGACCGTGGCCGTGCCGTCCGGTGCCACGTCCAGCAGCGCGTGCGTGTTCCGGGAGACGTCGGTGTCCCGCAGTGGCAGCGCCGCCGCGGAACGACGAGCTATCGGGTGGGCCCCGGGGCGCAGCGCGACGGCCAGGCCGGCGTCCGGGCCGTCCAGCACCTCCAGCACACCCGTCGCGCCAGCCGTGGCCAGGCGACCGACCGGCCCGGGGCCGCCCACGCTGATCACCGAGCCGCTGAGCAGCGGACTGTCGCCCAGGCTCGCGGCCGGGTCCAACGCGACGGCCCCGACGAAGCAGCGACGACCGGCCACGGAGGCGGGCAGCGCGGCGAGCACAGACCGCACGCTGCTGGTGGGCGCGGCGATCACTTCGACGTCGTGCGCGGTCCCGGTGCCGGGATCCCACACGGTCAACCGCAGGATCATGACTGTGCCCTCACCTGTCCGAGCCGTACGTCCACAGTTGCAGCCCCTCGTCCCCGCCCAGGGCGGCAGCGCCGGCGGGGCTGAGCGCCACCACGTCGGACGCCAGGTCAATGCCGGTGAAAGGTCCGGGCCGGTAGGTGTGCACCGTCCGGCCGGTGGTCGTACGCCAGATCCGGACCTCGTCCCGGCGGACGGTGACGAAGAGGTCGTCCGGGCCGAATGCCGTGGCACCGGGAGTGCCGGCCTCGCTGACCAGGGTGGCGAGGATCCGATTGGGGCCCGTGCTGCGGATCAGCACCTCACCGTCGCCCGTGACCTCCGCCCACGGCGTCACCGGTCCGTCGATGCGGGCCGCGTCCTGGCCGCTGGTGGTCTCGAAGGCGCGCAGGGAACCCCGCTGGTCGAGCGTCATGAGCACCCGGCCGTCCTGGCTGAGGCGGATGGTCTCGACGTCCGCCTGTCGGGTGACCACGTCGATGCGGCTGTCCGGAGACAACAGGGGCCACACCTTGACCTCGCCGTGGCCGAGGGCCGCCATGCTGGTGCCCTGCGGGGTGAACAGCAGGGTGGAGACGCCGCGCCCGACGGTCAGCGTGGTCGTGTTCTGCAGGTTGGCGACGTTCCAGAGCTTGACGACGCCGTCCTCCCCACCGCTGGCGAGGGTCTTGCCGTCCGGGCTGAAGGCCAGCACGTTGATCCTGTTGGTGTGCCCCGGGACGACGACCGTGGCCCTGCGGTCGGCGACGTTCCACAGCGTGATGCCGAACGTGGCGGTGTTCGCACTGGCGAGGGTCTTGCCGTCCGGGCTGAACGCCACCGCGCTGACGGGGTCGTCGCGCAGGGCCACCAGCGCCGCCTGCCGCTGGTGGAGGTAGAGGTGACCGCCCGCGATCAGGCCGGCCACCACCACGAAGCACAGCACCGCCCACGGCCGCCGAGAGCCGAGTGGCCGGAGGGCACGCGGTGACCAACCCGGCAGCTCGCGCGACCGTTCGGCGATCCGGACGTCGCTCGGCGCGGCGGCCCGCAGTGTGTCGACCACCCGCGCCGGGTTGACACCGACGACGTCGCCGACGACCCAGACCGGCTTCTTGCCGGCCTCTTCGTGGAGAACGCCGGTGCGCCTCCAGACGTCGGTGGTGGAGGCCGGCACGCCACCTGTCAGCTCGATGCCGATCCTGGGCTTCTCAGCTCCTGACCACACCGTGATGCTGGGCACGTCCTTCCACAGCACCTCCTGCGGTGATCCGCCACCACGTTCGAAGCGCACCGAGCGGCTGCCCACACTCAGCTTGCCGTGCGGGGGATCGACGATGCTCCGCAGCATCAGGACCCCCGCCAGCGGTGGCAGGAGTACGGCGGGGAAGACCGTCCATTCCGGCAGACCGACGACAAACACCAGGTTGGCGACCAGGACGGTGACCCAGAGCAGGGCGGCGAGAAAGGCCAGGCGGGCGGCGATGTTGATCCTGCGTACGCGCTCCGGCACCGCGACCACGAAGCCGGTCGTCGACGAGCCGGTCGACCGGGTCGCCGCCGGTCGCCGGCGAGGTGGTGCGGGGCCGCCCGGCTGCGCGGTCGTGGCCTGCCGCTCCCAGGCCTCACCCTCTGCCTCGGGGTCGCCGCCGGCAGGACCGGGCCGTTCGGTGGCAGGGCTGTCCCGCCGGCCAGTGGCAGGGCCGTCCCGCCGGCCAGTGGCAGGGCTGTCCCGCCGGCCGGTGGCGACCGCGCTGACCGGGACGCCGAGGAGCGCACGGGCCTGCTCGACGGTGAGCCGTTGGGCCACGTCCCGCGTGAGCAAACCGGCGATCACCGTGGACAGCGGTTCGTCGCAGCCGATGGCCGGCAGGTCGTCGTAGAGGACGGCGTGCAGGGTGGCCGCGGTGGAGGGCCCCTCGAACGGAAGCTCACCGGTGACGGCCTGGGCGAGGGTCACACCCACCGACCACAGGTCGGCTGCCGGCGTGGGGTCGTTGCCGT
Source organism: Micromonospora sp. DT231 (assembly GCF_049847025.1). NCBI lineage: Bacteria > Bacillati > Actinomycetota > Actinomycetes > Micromonosporales > Micromonosporaceae > Micromonospora > Micromonospora sp. DT231. The sequence continues at coordinate 36,221 of NZ_JBNCNO010000005.1, forward strand.
GGAACAGCTCGGGAGCGAGGTAACCGGTCGACCCCATCATCCCCTGGCGGGTCAGGCGAGCGTCCCCCACAGCCCGTGCGATGCCGAAGTCGAGCAACTTCACCTCGTCACCCGGCAGCACCATGATGTTGCCGGGCTTGACGTCCCGATGCACCACACCTACCGAATGCGCCGCCTGCAAGGCGTCGAGCACGCGTACCGCGATGGCCGTCACCCGCTCCGGTGACAGCGCCCCCTCCCGGTCGAGGAGATCGGCGAGCGTCGGGGCGTCCACCAGCTCCGTCACGATGTAGGCGGCCTCGTCGTCGGCCGTCGCCGGCACGAGATCGTAGACCGCGACGACGGCCGGATGGTTGATCCGTCCGGCGGTGCGCGCCTCACGTAACGCCCGCTCGCCGAACAGCCCGCGCTCCTCGCCGGGCAGGCCGAGCGGGGCGCGGATCTCCTTGACGGCGACCGTGCGCCCGATCAGCTCGTCGCTCGCCCGCCAGACCACCCCCATGCCGCCCCGACCGAGGACGCTCTCCAGCCGGTAGCGCCCGGCGACGAGACGCTGCGCCGGCTGCGGATCTGGCACCCTCGTGCTCCTTGCCATCGTCCACGGAAGTCGGTGCGAACCATACTCCGATCGGTTGCGCGGCAACGTCCGTCCACAGTGACGTCAGTCAACGCGTCACAGCCGGTGCGACAGGCGTTGACGTCAGGCTCAGCGGTCCGAGTCGTACGCCCACAGCCACAGCCCGGAGTAGCCGCCGAGGGCGACGGTGCCGGCGGAGCTGATTGCCACCACCGACTCCGGCACCCTCTGGCTGGGGACGACTCGTGGCTTGTACAGGTGCGCGGTGCGGCCGGTCGTGGTGTGCCAGATCCGGATGTCGCCCGCCGACGCAGCCACGAACAGGTCTCCCGGGCCGAAGGCGGTGGAACCGAAAGTGCCACTCGAGTCACCGACCAGGGTGGTCACGACCCGGTTGGAGCCGGGCGTGCGGAGCACCACCTTCGAGTCGGACGTGGTCTGCGCCCACGGCGTGAGGGGCGCGTCCACCTGGGAGGTCTGGCGACCACTCGCGGTCTCCCAGGCGTGCAGACCGCCCCGGTAGTTGAAGGCGACGAGCAGTCTTCCGTCCTGGTCGAAGCGGAGCTCGTCGAAGTCGATCGGCTCGGGCTCCGGAGCGATGGGGAGATCGACGCGCGCGTCCGTGGACGACAGCCGCCACATCATCACCCGCAGCCCGCCGAGGACGGCGATGCTGTCACCCTGTGGCGAGAACACCACGTGGTCGACGCTGCCGTAGTCGCCGAACGTGAGGTCGGCCCTGTGCTGCCGGCTGGCAACGTCCCAGAGCTTGACCACGCCGTCGTGCCCGCCGCTGGCGAGAGTCTTTCCGTCCGGGCTGAACCTGAGCACCTCGATGCCCCTGGTGTGCGCGGGAACGGTGGCCATCGCCGTACGGTCGGCGACATTCCAGAAGGTGATGCTCGACGTCTCGTCCTCGGCGCTGACGAGTGTGGCGCCGTCCGGGCTGAACGCCAGCGTGCTGACCCGATCGCCGTCGAGCTCCACCATCGCCGACCGACTCTGCCGTACGAAGACGTGGCCGGCCACGACGAGCACGACCAGCAGCAGGGAGGACAGCACCGGGATCGGCCACCGACGGCCGAGCGGCAGGAAGGCTCGGGTGGACCCGCCCGGCGTCTCGTCGGTCGGACCGGCGATGCGGACCTGGCCGGGAGCGCTGGCTTTCAGGTCGTCCACCACTACCGAAGGCTCGGCATCGAGGTCGCCGACGATCCAGACCGGGCCGCTGTCGTTGTGGTCGCGCAGTACTCCGCGTGCTTTCCAGCGGTTGATCGTGCCCGCCGGAGCGTCCGAGGTCAGCTCGATGCCGAGCCGGGAGCGCGTGGCCGATCTGCCGGCACCGGGCCCGACCGTGACGGCGGCGACGTGCTCCCAGAGCAGATGCGTCGGCTCCCGCCGCCGGAAGTGCATCCGCATCGAACGGTTGGTCAGCTGGACCCAGCCGTGCGGCGGGCTGACGATGCTCACCATCAGCCCGGCCCCGGCCAGCAGCGGCAGGAGGATCGCGGGGAACAGCGTCCAGTCGGGTCGGCCGGTCATCAGCAGCAGGCTGGCGAGCAGGCCGGCCACCCACAGGACGAGGCCCACGACGACGAACCGGGCGGCGATGTTGACGATGACGGTTGTCCGCGGCACCTCGGCGAGGACGTTGACCGCCGGCTGCTCGGTCGATGGCGTGTCTGGCGCGACCGGGCGTTGCCGAGGAGGCGTGGGCCCCGCCGGCTGCACGGTGGTGGCATGCCGTTCCCAGGATTCGCCCTCGGGGGCGGGGCGAGCGGGGCCGGTGTGGTCGTGCTCCCCGACCGCGGCGGCGGGGCTGTCGCGCCGGCCGGGCACGCCCGCGTTGACCGGGGCGTCGAGAAGGCCACGGGCCTGCTCGACGGTGAGCCGTTGGGCCACGTCCCGGGTGAGCAGGCCGGCGATCACCGTGGCCAGCGGCTCGCCGCACCGGATGGGCGGCAGGTCGTCGTAGAGGACGGCGTGCAGGGTGGCCGCGGTGGACGCTCCCTCGAACGGAAGCTCACCGGTCACGGCCTGGGCGAGGGTCACACCCACCGACCACAGGTCGGCCGCCGGCGTGGGGTCGGTGCCGTGGAACAGCTCCGGCGCGAGGTAACCGGTCGACCCCATCATCCCCTGGCGGGTCAGGCGGGTGTCCCCCGCCACGTGCGCGATGCCGAAGTCGAGAAGTTTCACCTCGTCACCGGGGAGCACCATGATGTTGCCGGGTTTGACGTCGCGGTGCACCACACCTACCGAGTGCGCGGCGGCCAGTGCGCCCAGCACGCGTACGGCGATCGTCGCCACCCGCTCCGGTGACAGCGCCCCCTCCCGGTCGAGGAGATCGGCGAGCGTCGGAGCCTCCACCAACTCCGTCACGATGTAGACGGCCTCGTCGTCGCCGCTGGCCGGGACCACGTCGTGGATCGCCACGACCGCCGGATGGTTGATGCGCCCCGCGCTGCGGGCCTCGCGCAGCGCCCGCTCCGCGAACCGCAGACGCTCCTCGGTCGGAAGCCCGAGGGGAACGCGGACCTCCTTGACCGCGACGGTGCGTCCCATCAGCTCGTCGGTCGCCCGCCAGACCACCCCCATGCCGCCCCGGCCGAGGACGCTCTCCAACCGGTAACGCCCCGCGATGAGCTGGTGCGGCGACTGGGGATTCGGCACCTTCGCGCTCCTTGCCATCGGGCATTACAGTCGGTGCGAACCATACTCCGGGCGATCGCGCGGCGGTGTCCGTCCACATAGGAGTCGATTTACGTCTCGTGCCTGGTGCACGCGGGCTACGGGGTTGGGTTCGACCGAGAACGGCGCGGCTTTCAGGGGGGACGGGGCGATGGCGACCGGGTTCGGCTTCGACAGGGACGCGGTCCTTCAGGCCGTGCGGCAGCTGACGGATGTGCGCTCCGAGCTGGAGTCGGCCCGGCGGCAGACCGGCCAACTGCCCAAGACCGGCTCCCACGACGTCGACCAGGCCCTCTATGAGTTCACCAAGGCCGCGGTCCACCACCAGACACGCCTGGCGGCCGCGGTGGCAGCCGCCGCGGACGGGCTCAACGACGTGGTCACGGGCCACGCCCAGCTGGACAGCGCACTGGCCAACGAACTATCGACAAATCAACAAGCAAAAGGGGACGAGCGATGAGTGACGTCAGCGTCGGCTACGAGGGCCTCCAGTCGGCCGCCCGCACCTTGACCACGGGGCAGGAGGAGATGACCCAGAAGTTGACCGCCCTGAAGTCGATGATCGACCAACTGGTCAACAGCGAGTTCCGCACCCAACTGGCCTCGGGTCGTTTCCAGGACTCCTACCAGCAGTGGACCACCGGTGCGCAGAACATGATCGGCGGGCTGGAGGGCATGTCCACGTTCCTGGTCGGCGTCGTCCGCGAGCACCAGGACCTGGACGCCAGGCTGGCCGGGGGCATCAACGGCTGATCGCCCGACCGACGTGGAACAGTGGCAGGTCCTCGACATCTACGACGGCGATCCGACCCCCGGTGAGCCGGCCTCGATCCGTGCGATGGCGGCCGACTCCCGTCGCGCGGTCGGGGAGGCCGACGAGCACGGCACGCGACTACGCGCCATCGCGGCGCTCAGCGGCGCGCTGGCCCTACGGGGCGACTTCGCCGCGACCGTCGAGCAGGAGCTCGCGCTGCTTCCCGCTGAGGCGAAGGCCCTGGCGGACGCCCACCTGGCCTGCACCCGAGCCCTTTCCTCGTTCGCGGACGAGTTGGAGCGGGTCCAGCGGCAGTCCCGCAGCGCGCTGCAGAGGGGGATGGCGGCCGACAGTCAGTACCGCAGCCTGCTCGATCAGTTCTGCGCGTTGACCCGTCGGAGTCCCCGCGGGTCGGGGATCTGGCGAGGCCTCACCGAGTCCGACGCGTCCGGAGAACGTGAACCGGTCTACTCGATGGCCAGCTCCGTCGGCCGATCGGCGCGGCTGTGCGAGGCGGAACGCCAGGAGGCGCGGGCCTCTGCTCTTCAGGCGAAGGGCCTCTACCAGGAGGCCGCGGGTCGGTGCGCCACGGCGATTCGGGCCGCCACACTGACCTCGACGCGACTGAACGCCGCACGAAGGTCAGCGCCGGACACCGGAGCGTCCTCGAGCACGACCAGCGGACGCATCGCCGGACCCGCCGGCAAGAAACCGCAGTTACCTCCACACCCGCGCCACAATCTGGAGAGAGTCCAGCCGGGCAGCCGCACGAAGGCGGCCAACACCGTCGTCCTCCCCACCGCGGACGTCACCAAGGACATCGACGACATCAACAGCGGTCGGGCAACCTGGGATGCCGGCCGCCAGCGCTACGTGGTGAACGGACGTACCTACATCCCCAAGGACGGGAGAATGGTCCCCGAGTCCGGGCCCGGCCTGGAGGCGTTGGACCATCAGGAGTACGAGTCGCTCAAGGCCTACATCAGGTTTGACGGCGACCTCGATGCGGCCGACGCCGAGCTGTCCAGGGACCCCTACAACACGCCGGCGCACCGGGCCCGCGCGCTGGAGGTCTTCCGCCATCACAGCAAGTACCAGGAGTGAGTGGTGGTCTATCAGATCCAGTTCGAGAAGGAGATTCCCGCTGCCCGGCTGCGGCGGTTTCTCCAGGACAGCTATGGCATCGCGCCCGCGGGGGTCTACGTCGGACGGGTCGCGGACCGTCCGGTCGACGATCCTCGGCCGGTCGCCATGTTCACGCCGCCCGACCATGACGAGGAGTTCGGCTGGGTCCTGGTCGGCGACACCGAGCTCGCCGATGCGACAGGTCAGGACGAGGTGGAGCTGGCGGTCGCCCTGGCCCGCGCATTCGGGGTCCGGGCGGTGGTCGACGACGGAAGCCTCTACCCCGACAGGTGGCGGCTGGTCAGCACCGATGGCAGCAGTGGTCTGGTGCTCACGGACGAGGACGCCGCGGCCGACGGCAGTCTACGGATCGTGCACGCCCTCGAACCGATCGCCGGCGAGCCCGACCTGACAGTTGTGCGGCCGTCGGGCGGGGCCGACGACTGACGACCGGCAAGCGTCGTTGAACGGACATGGCCCGGCGCACGGCCTGTCGTCGACGCACCGATGTCGCGGTCGGATCGGAGATCTCACGATGCGTCCTCGTCGTCGCCCCGGCCACCACGGCGTCGACGCACCGTGCCGGCGGCCAGCAGGGTGACGACCGCGGCGGTCAACTGGAGTGCGGCGCCCAGCAGATCGACCAGGCCGGAGATGGCGTCAGAGTGCGTCACAAGATCCATGAACGGCCTCCGGGTTCGTGCCCACCGTCCGCTTTCTGCGGAAGGCCCTCCCCCGGGCCCGAGCGGTAGCCGCCAGAGCGCCACCGCCATTGTGGCACTCCCGCCCCACCGAAAAACAGGCCTCCGACCGATCGACTGACGTCATACGTTACAACTTGACGAACGGCATGTTATCGCTCACAGTCGATGTCGAGGCGAACGGCGTTCGCGGCTCGCGGGAGAGCCCTCGCTGATCGGCCTCGGCGTCACGGCGTCCGGCCGGGCAAGCGGGCGTCGCATCAGGATTCGACAGCGGCCGCCGACCACGTGCGGCGGACGACGCGCGTCCGCACCCGGGCTGCCGCCGAGTCCCCGACCCCGTACCAGAGGAAGCGCCGATGAGATCAAGGATCGCACTGCTGGCCGCCGCGCTCGCGACGGCCCTGGCGACGATGACGGCCGTGGTCACGGCCGCCACCCCGGCGTCGGCCGCGACGCTCACCCAGGTGACGAACTTCGGCACCAACCCGACGAACCTCCAGATGCACCTGTACGTGCCGGACCGGGTCGCGGCCCAGCCGGCTCTCCTGCTCGCCCTGCACTACTGCACCGGCAGCGGCCCGGCGGTGCACTCCAGTTTCGGGCTCAGCACCCTCGCCGACCGCTACGGCTTCATCGTGATCTACCCGTCGGTGACCCGCAGCAGCAAGTGTTGGGACGTCTCCTCCCCCCAGGCGCTGCGGCGCGACGGCGGCAGCGACCCGATCGGCCTCAAGTCCATGGTCGACTACGTCCGGGGCCGCTACCCGGTCGACGCCAACCGGATCGCCGTGGGCGGGTTCTCCTCCGGCGCCATGATGACGAACGTCATGGCCGGCCTCTACCCGGACCTGTTCAACGCCGGGTTCAGCTCCTCCGGGGTTCCGTTCGGCTGCTTCGCCACCACGAACGGCGCCGAGTGGAACAGCGAGTGCTCCGGCGGGCGCATCGTCCGGACCCCGCAACAGTGGGGCGATCTGGTGCGCAACGCCTATCCCGGCTACACCGGCAAACGTCCCCGGATGCAGATCTGGCACGGCACGACGGACACCACGCTGAGCTACGTCAACTTCGGCGAGCAGATCAAGCAGTGGACGAACGTCCAGGGCGTCTCGCAGACCCCCGCCTACACCGACTCCCCGCAGGCCAGCGCCACCCGCACCCGGTACGGGGGCACCGGCGGCACGGCGCCGGTCGAAGCCATCAGCTTCCAGGGGTACGGCCACTCCATCCCGTTCGACGCCGCGCAGGCCGTCCGGTTCCTCGGTCTGGACGGCACGAGCCCCACCACCCCGCCGCCGAACCCCACCACCCCGCCGCCGAACCCGACCACACCGCCACCGGGCGGCACGGCCGGACCGTTGCGTAACGTCAACGCCGGTCGCTGCCTGGACGTCCCGGCGAGGTCGCAGACGAACGGCACCCAGGTGGCGTTGTGGGACTGCAACGGCGGCACCAACCAGCAGTGGACGCCGACCGCCGCGCGACAACTCCAGGTGTACGGCACGAAGTGCCTGGATGCCGAGGGCGCGGGGACCACGTCGGGCACCCGGGCGATCATCTGGGACTGCAACGGCGGCACCAACCAGCAGTGGAACATCAACTCCGACGGTACGGTCACCGGCGTCCAGTCCGGCCTGTGCCTCGCGCCGAACGCCGGCGGCACCGCCAACGGCGCCCAGCTGGTCCTCTCGACCTGCAACGGCACGAACTCCCAGCGGTGGAGCAGAAGTTGACGCGGTGACCGACGGGGGGCGTACCCCGGTTGTCGCTTGATCGGTCGGTGGCCCGGCGCGGGAGGGATCCCGAGCCGGGCCATTGGTTGTCCGAGGAACTCCGCACTGGTGCACGCGCGGGGGTGTGGTGCTCAGCGCGGGTGGAGTCCCGCTGCTCGGGCCCGGACTCTGAACAGCGGGACTACCAGACGCGACCCGACCACCTGGCCGGACCGACGATCCCCGGTGCGGGCAGGGAGGACGCTTCGCCGCGCACGCCGAGGCCGACCCGCGCCGGCCGCAATCCACCCGCCCACGCCGCCGTCGGCGTCTCCGGACCAGGAGTCACAGCGCTCACGATCGCCCCGGAGCCAGTGGAGAATCGGCGACTGTCCGTCACGTTAGCGCTCACAGGACGCGTATGTCCATAGATGACGGTCAGTGCGATTGGAGGGGTCGGTCGTCGAGACGCAGCAGGTGACGGCCACCTGAGGGAAGCCTTGCCGGCCTCACGACCCGGGCTGCCCCTTCGACGCCGGCCGTCGCGGTGGTGCGGCACTGTCGCGCACGATCAGCTCGGTGGCCAGTTCGACCCGGGGGCTTTCGGTCTTCTCCCCGCCGGCGAGGCGCAACACGGTCCGGGCGGCCAGCATGCCCATCTCGGCCAGGGGCTGACGGACGGTGGTCAGCGGCGGTGAGCACCACCTGACCTCCGGCAGGTCGTCGAAGCCGACCACGCTGATGTCGTCGGGCACCCGCAGCCCGCGTTTGCGGACCGCCTCGTAGACGCCCAGCGCCATCTGGTCGCTGGAGGCGAAGATGGCGGTGGGCGGGTCGGGCAGGGCCAGCAGTTGGGTACCGGCGCTGAATCCGGCCTCGTGGTAGAAGTTGCCGGGACGGATCAGGCTGTCGTCGAGGGGGATGTCGGCGGCGCCGAGGGCAGCCCGGTAGCCGTCCATCCGGGCCCGGCTGCACATCAGGTGCGGCGGCCCGGCGATGAAGCCGATGCGGCGGTGGCCCAGGCTGATCAGGTACTGGTTGGCACTCAGGCTGCCGGCCCAGTTGGTGGCGCCGATGGTGGGTGACTCCTGCGGGTCGACGCCGGCCGGGTCGATGATGACCACGGGCAGGTGCAGGCGACGCAGCTCGGCCTGCAACGGCGGGTTCACCATCGAGGTCACGAAGATGATGCCCTCGGTGGAGCGCGTACGCATGTTGTCGAGCCACTGCTTCGCCGAGGAGATGCGCCAGTGGATGGCCGACACGACGGTGCCGACGCCGCTGGTCTGGCCGACGTCCTCCACGCCGCGAATGATCTCCACGGCCCACGGGCTGTCCAGGTCGTTGAAGACCAGGTCGATGAGAGCGGCGTCGGTACGCCGGGCCGGCGAGCGGCGGCGGTAGCCGTGCCGGTTGAGCAGCGCCTCGACGCGTTCCCGGGTGTCCGGAGCGACGTCGGATCGCCCGTTGATGACCCGGGAGACCGTGGGCACCGAGACACCGGCCAGCCGCGCGATCATCGCGATGGTGACGTTCCGGCCGTTCTCCGCGCCCACGGTCGCTCCTTCGTCTGCCGGGAGGCTTCAGGTCTGCTCGCGGTGGTGCGGTGTCATCCCTTGACGCTGCCGGTGAGGCCCCCGATGAGCTGCCGTTCGGCCACGGCGTAGAAGCCCAGGGCCGGCAGCATGGACAGCACGACGTACGCGAGCACCCGGGCGGTCTCGACCGAATACTGGCCCTGGAACGCCTGAACACCGACGGGAAGCGTCCACCAACTCTGGTCGGTGAAGACGACGAGCGGGAGCATGAAGTTGTTCCAACTGGTCACGACGGCCAGCACCGACACGGTGGCCAGGGCGGGACGGGCCATGGGCAGCAGGACCCGCCAGAAGAACCCGAAGGAACTGCAGCCGTCCAGGACGGCGGCCTCCTCCACCTCGGCCGGGATGGTCCGGAAGAACTGGCGCAGGATGATGATGGTGATCGGCAGCCCGAAAGCGGCCTGGGGCAGGATGACGCCGAGCGGATTGTCCAGCAGGCCCATGCCGCGCAGCAGGACGAACAGCGGCAGGATGGCCACCGCGAACGGGAACATCAGACCGATCGCGAACAGGGTCACCAGGAACTCGCGGCCCCGGAAGGCGTACCGCGCGAAGACGAACGCGGCCATCGCCGCGGCGGCGACGACGATGAAGGTGCTGCTCACGGCGATGAGAAGGCTGTTGCCCAGCTGCCGCCAGAACACTCCGGCCGTCAGGATGTCGGTGTAGTTCGACGGCACCCAGGGGTCGGGCCACCCCAACGGGTTCGTGGAGAGCTGACCGTTGTCCTTGAAGCCGCCGAGCACGCCGAACCAGACCGGTACGACGATGAGCGCTCCGACGACCACGCAGACGACGTGCAGGACGAGGCTGCGGGTCCGCTGGGCGCGATTCACCGTGCCGGTCATCGCTGGCCTCCCTGGTTGGTGATCGCGCCCGCGGTGTCGCGCCGCAGGACGATGCGCTGGTAGAAGAGGGCGAAGACGAGGCTCAGCAGGAACATGATGATGCTGATCGCGCTGGCGTAGCCGACCTCGAAGCGGCGGAAGCCGTACTCGTACATCGTCACGGCCATGGTCTCCGAGGAGTGGATCGGCCCGCCCCGGGTGAGCACCCAGACCATGTCGAAAAGTTGGATGGTGCCGATGACCGACAGGAAGATGCTGATCCGGATCGTCGGTCCGAGCAGGGGCAGGGTGACGTGCCGGAACGCCTGCCAGGCGCTGGCGCCGTCGGTGACCGCGGCCTCGGACAACTCCTTGGGGATGCCCTGACGGGCGGCCAGGAAGAGCATCATGTAGAGGCCGAAGTACTTCCAGGACACCACGAGGAAGACGGCGTACAGCACCGTGTCCGGGTCGGCGAAGACCGCGCCGGCGTCGGCGCCCAGCCACGTCGCGATCGCGTCACCCAGGCCCCGGTTGGGCGAGAACACCAGGTCGAACAGGACGGCCGTGGTGACCTCGGCGAGCACGTACGGGGCGAAGAAGATCAGCCGGTAGACGGCCCGGCCGCGCAGCGGCTGGTTGAGCAGCATGGCCAGGGCCAGCGCCGCGGGCAGTTGGACGAGCAGGGACAGCAGCACCAGCACGAAGCCACGCCACAGGTCGCCACGGAAGGTCGGGTCCTGGAGGGCGCGGGTGTAGTTGTCCAGCCCGATGAAGTTCTCCGGCAGCCCGAAGCCGTTCCACTTGTAGAGGCTGCCGTAGCCGGCCACCAGGATCGGGGCGATGACCAGCAGCAGGAACAGCACCAGGGCTGGTGTGAGGAAGATGGCGAGGACGCCGCCGCGGCCCGGCCGGGGCTGGCGGCCGCGCTGTCGCGCGGTGCCCGGCCCCGGTGCCGGTGGGTCCGTCGCCGTGTCGCCGTGCCTGGTGTCCGACACGGTCGATGGCCTGGTCATGCCTACTCCACGGGGGTTTTGCCGGCTACGGATGGGTGGGTGGTCACGGTCAGACGGTCTTCGCCACCTGCGTGATGTCCTTGACGATCTGCGCGGGCGGCTTGCTGCCGGCGACGAGCTCGGCGACGCTGTCGTTGATCTGCGAACCGAGCGCCGGCGCGTACGCCTGGTCGAGGTAGAGCTGGAAGCCGGTGTAGCCGGCCAGGGTCTGCGCGACGAGCTTGCCGTTGGCGTCCGGGATGGCCGACGCGGCGTCCTTCACGGTCGGCAGCACGGCGCCGGTCTGCGCGGACTTGCGCTGGTTGTCGGCGCTGAGCAGGAACTTCAGGAAGTCGACGGTGGCCGCGGGGGCGTCCTTGCCGATGGCGAAGCCGTTGCCGCCGCCGAACACCTCGGTCGTGGCGCCCTTTCCGCCCTCGACGGTGGGGAAGGGGAAGAAGCCGAGCTTGTCGCCGAGGCCCTTCTTGCTCGTGGAGCTGGAGGCCTGCACCGCTGGCGCCCACTGCCCCATCAGCTCCATGGCCGCCCCGCCGTTGCCCATCGTGCCGGCCTGCCCGTCGGGCGTGCCGTACGCCGCGCCGAGGAACCCCTTCTGGAAGGGCTGCAGGTCGATGAGCTCCTTGAACCGTTCGCCGGCGGCGACGAGGTCAGGGGAGTCGAAGTTCTTGTCGTCGACGGCCTTCTGCAACGCGCCCACGCCACCGATGCGCATGGCCAGGTAGGACCAGTAGAAGTGGGCCGGCCACTTGTCCTTGCCGGCGAGGGCGATCGGGGTGATGCCGGCGGCCTTGAGCTTGCCGACCGCCTCGAGCACGCCGGCCCAGGTGGTGGGTGCCGCGGTGATGCCGGCGCGGGTGAAGAGATCCTTGTTGTACCAGAAACCGACCATGCCGATGTCGAACGGGACGCCGTAGATCTTGCCGTCGATGGTGTACGGCTCCATGGCGGCGGGCAGCAGGCTCCCGATCCACGGCTTCACGTCGTCGGTGATGTCCTTGACCAGGCCCGCGTCGACCTGCTGCTTGAGCACGCCACCACCCCACGACTGGAAGAGGTCCGGCGGGTCACCCGCCTGGGTGGCGGTGGTGAGCTTGGCCTTGAACGCCTCGTTCTCCAGGGGCTGGATGTCGACTGTGACGTTCGAGTGCGCGGTCTTGTACTCGGTGGCCAGCGCCGCCCAGACCGGAAGCATCGGCTCGGTGTTCTGGATGTGCCACCAGTTGATGGTCTGCGGCGCGTTGGGGTCGCTGGACTTCTCGTCGCCGCTGCAGGCGCTCAGCAGGTAGGCGCCGGCGCCGGCACCGGCGAGGCCGAGCAGCGTTCGGCGGGAAAGGTGCGTAGTCATGATCCATCCCTTCGGGGACTCACGGGGTGCTCGGACGCCGGCCGAGCCGGCGGGTGGGACTTATGGATCTCCGGAACTTTCATTGCTTCGCCGGTATTACCGGTCGATGGCCGGCACGCTACGAGCTGTGGCCCCAGCGGTCAAGACCTCTGTCCTATTGCGAAAAGACCGGCTAGCGTAGGCAGGACTTCCAGTGATCCGGGACCGCAAGTTTCCGGAAGTTCCAGACAGTCGTCCAGAGGAGCCCTCGTGTCGACCGACATCGCTAACGTGGTGACCGCTGCCCGGTCGATCCGCAACCCTGTCCTCGCCGGATTCCATCCGGATCCGTCGATCCTGCGCGTCGACGATGACTACTACCTGGCCACCTCGACCTTCGAGTGGTATCCGGGCGTGCGTGTGCACCATTCGCGTGATCTCGTGAACTGGCGCACCCTGGGCGGGATCATCACCGACCGCCGCCTGCTCGACCTGCGCGGCTGCGGTGACTCCAACGGCGTGTGGGCGCCCGACCTGACGTACCACGACGGTCAGTTCCACCTCGTCTACAGCGACGTGGCGAGCTTCGCCAGCGGCTACTGGGATCCCCAGAACTTCCTGGTCACCGCCGAGGACATCGCCGGGCCGTGGTCGGACCCGGTGAAACTGCACGGGCGCGGTTTCGACGCCGCCCTGTTCCACGACGACGACGGCACCACCTGGCTGCTGAGCATGAGCGCGGACTGGCGACCCGGTCGGGACCGTTTCGGCGGCATCGAGATCCAGCAGTACGACCGGGCCGCGCGCCGCCTGGTCGGCCGGCCCCGCATCCTGTTCACCGGCACCCCGGTCGGGGTCACCGAGGGCCCGCACCTGTACCGCCACGACGGGTGGTACTGGCTGATCACCGCCGAGGGCGGCACCAGCTGGGAGCACCAGGTCACCGTGGCGCGGTCCCGGGAGCTGTTCGGGCCGTACGAGGTGGACCCGTCCGGCCCGCTGCTCAGCTCGGTGGGTCGGCCCGACCTGCGGTTGCAGAAGGCCGGTCACGGCAGCCTGGTGCGCACCCAGGACGGCGAGTGGTATCTGGCCCATCTGGTGGGTCGCCCCTACTCACCGCTGGGCAGCTGCGTGCTGGGCCGGGAGACGGCGATCCAGCGGGTCGAGTGGCCGGCGGATGACTGGCCCCGGATCCCGGGCGGGGTGCCCGCGGAGGAGGTCGTCGCGCCGGACCTGCCCGCGCACCCGTGGCCGGCGGAGCCCGACACCGACCACTTCGACGCCCCCGAGCTGGGTCTGTGCTGGTCGACGCTGCGCCGGCCGGCCACCGACGACTGGATCGACCTGCGGTCGCGGCCGTCCTACCTGCGGGTGCACGGCGGGCAGTCGCCCGTCGGCCGACAGGCCCCCAGCCTGGTCGCGCGCCGCGTCGAAGCGACGCACTGCTCGCTGGAGACGGTTGTGGAGTTCGACCCGGTCGACCACCGTCAGCTCGCCGGGATCACCGCCTACTACAACACCCTCAACTGGCACCACCTCTACCTGACCCGCGCCGACGACGGGCGGACGGTGCTGGAGCTGCTCAGCTCCGACAACGGGCGGCGCACCCCGCACCCGGAGCTGACCGTCGACGCCAGCGGCGTCACCCGGGTCGGTCTGCGGGCGGTGTTCGACGGGCCGGTGGTGGGCTTCGACTACGACCTGGGCGCCGGGTGGCAGCGCCTCCCCGTCGACCTGGACGCGACGATCCTGTCCGACGAGCACGCCGCACTGATCATCGACGGTGAGCCGGCCGCGTGGGGCTTCACCGGAGCGTTCGTCGGCCTGTGGGTGCAGGATCTCGGCGGCGACGGGGTGTACGCCGACTTCGACCTGGCCACCTACCGGGAGCGGTGAGCACGCGGACGGCACCGCCGGGGGTGCCGTCCGCGTTCCCGTCCCGTCGTCCTACTTCACCTGGGTAGCGACGGCGCGAACCTGGCCGAGGGTGGTGCGGAAGCCGTGGCCGGACGCGGCCGGGTCCTCGTCGACCAGGCCGCTGACGGCCATGGCCTGCGAGCGGGACACCACGACCGCGTCGTCACCGGCCCCGGCCACGTCGAACACCCCGAAGTCACCGCTGAGCGTGCGGAACGTCGGGGCCGCCGGGTCCTTGGCGAGATAGAGCACCACGACCTGACCCGCGATGAGCGTGGACATCTGGGCCATGTCCGCCACGCCGCGATCCAGGCTGGCGAGCGTGATCCGCGTCCCGGCCCCGACGGACGTTCCGTTCGCCGCGCGCAGCACCTCGTCCACCCGGAACCCGGTCGCCTCGACCTCACCCCGGACCACCAGGTCCGCGGCCTCGCTGAGCTGCCGCACCGTGCCGTACCCGCGCAACTTGCCCTTGATCGCCGGGCGCACGGCGCCCGTCGGCGCGGCCTCGGTCGGCGCGGCCTCGGTCGGCGCGCCGGCGCTGGGCGCGGCGACCGGGTCGGCGGCGTCGGCGCTACCGCAGGCGGACAACGCCGCCACGGCGAGCACGGCGGCGGCCGTGACCCACAGAGACCGGGTACGGCGAAGGTGGACTGCCATGGACTGCTCCTTGCGTATCGGTGCCGTCCCGGGTCGTTCCGCCCGGGACGCGGCACTGCTCACGCCATCTAACTGGGCGCCCCGGCGACCGCGCACCCCGGTAGCCGTCCTCGCGCCCAACGCCCGACGACGACGAGATGAACACGCGTCGTCACGGCCCGCTGTCGTCGATTGACGGCACCGCGACGCACTGATATCTGTTAATACAGTTTCCAGATGCTCGCGGTGCCCGCCGGGGCCGATCGTCGCGCCGGGCACCGACCGGCCGGCGGCATGCCGCCCCTTCCCCGAGGAACACAATGGTCCGCAAGAGAACAGCCGCCTACGTCGTGGGCACCCTGCTGACCGGCGTCGCGGCGGTCGGCTACGGCCTGCCGTCGGCCAGCGCCGCGACCGCCGGCCCGATCACCGGCCTGGGCGGCAAGTGCGTCGACGTCGCCGGGGCCAATCCGACGAACGGCACGCCGGTCCAGCTCTACGACTGCAACGGCAGCACGGCCCAGACCTGGACGGTCGGCAACACCGACGCCTCGATCCGCGCGCTCGGCAAGTGCCTGGACGTCACCGCCGCGTCGACAGCCAACGGCGCCAAGATCCAGTTGTACGACTGCAACAACACCGGCGCGCAGAAGTGGACGGCGAGCAACGGCGCCCTGGTCAACACCGCCTCGGGCAAGTGCCTCGACGTGACCGACCGGAGCACCGCGAACGGCGCCCGGTTGCAGATCTGGACCTGCGGCGGCACCACGAACCAGCAGTGGACGCTGCCCGGCGGTGGCACCCCCGGCCCCACGCCCACCGCCACCGTTCCGGCCGGCGTCAACCTCGACGACCCGGCGAAGAAGGACGTCGCCATGCAGCTCGTCTCGGCCGCGGAGAACTCCTCGCTCGACTGGCGTGCGCAGTTCTCCTACATCGAGGACATCGGCGACGGCCGCGGCTACACCGCCGGCATCATCGGCTTCTGCTCCGGCACCGGCGACATGCTCGAGCTGGTCGAGGCGTACACGCGCACCAAGCCCGGCAACGTGCTGGCCGGATACCTGCCGGCGCTGCGCGCCGTCGACGGCACCCCCTCGCACGCGGGTCTGGACCCCAACTTCCCCCGCGACTGGCGGACCGCGGCCAACGACTCGGTGTTCCGCGCCGCGCAGGAGGCCGAGCGGGACCGGGTCTACTTCAACCCGTCGGTACGCGACGGCAAGAACGACCAGGTCCGGGCACTCGGTCAGTTCGCCTACTACGACGCGGCGGTGATGCACGGGTACGAGGGCATGCGCCAGATCCGCAGCCGCGCCCTCGCGCGCGCGAAGCCCCCGGCGCAGGGCGGCGACGAGCGGACCTGGCTCAACGCGTTCCTCGACGAGCGGGTCATCGAGATGAAGAAGGAGGAAGCCCACTCGGACACGTCCCGCGTCGACACGGCCCAGCGGGTGTTCCTCAACAACGGCAACCTCAACCTGAACACGCCGCTGGCGTTCGCCGTCTACGGCGAGCAGTTCCGCATCGGCTGACGCAGACGCTCAGGGCGCCGCCCCCGCGGCGCCCTGAGCCGTCCCCCGTACGCGACCCCGCCTCGACGCTGACGACACGGCGCAGGGCCGCCGCCGGTCGGTGGGATGGCCCAACCGGCGGGCACGAAAACGGGATCCCGCGCTGGCACACTTGCCGGCATGGTCGACTGGTACACCCGAGCCGAGGCCGGTAGCGGCGTCACCCGGCTCTCGGAACCGCACGTCAACGAACTCCTGTCGCCGAACTTCTGGTGGCTGCGCGGCGACGATCGGGACCTGGTGATCGATGCCGGGCTCGGGGTCGTCGCCCTCCGGGAGGCGATCCCGGCCATGTTCGCGCGCGATCCGATGGTCCTGCTCACCCACGCGCACCTGGATCACGTCGGCGGGGCGGCCGAGTTCGCGGACCGGGCCGCGCACCCCGCCGAGGCGGACCTCCTGGCGGCGGGCGTACCGGCGAGCCTGTACGGCGCGGAACTCTTCGACAAGCTCGGGATCGACGCGGCGGGCGCACCCGTCCCGGAGCTGATGATCGACGCCCTGCCCGATCCCGACTACGACCCGGCCGCCTACCGCATCGCACCCATGACCCTGCACCGCCTGCTCGACGACGGCGACCACGTCGACCTGGGCGGGCGAACACTCACCGTGCTGCACCTTCCCGGCCACACACCGGGCAGCATCGCCCTGCTGGAGGAACGCACCGGGACCTTGTACTCCGGCGACATAGTCTACGAGGGCGCGCTGATCGACGACCTGCCGAACTCCGATGTGGCCGACTACCGACGCAGCATGGAGTTTCTCGCCGACCTCGACGTGTCCATCGTCCATCCCGGCCACGGGCGCAGCTTCGACCGGACCCGCCTGCGTCAGTTGGCCGAGGCCTACCTGCGCAGAGACGCCTGAGGCCCGTTTCCTGAGGGCGGTCGTGCCGAGGCGGAGTCCGGGCGGCGATCCGGCAAGGTGAGGCGGACCCTACCCGGCGGCGCCGTCCGGCGCGGCGACGAGCGAGTCCAGGTGACGGCGCAGAACCTCGCGCAACAGGCCCGGCGGGAAACGCCGTGGGAACATCACGGCCTGCAGTCCCAGCCCGTCGAGCAGGGCACGCAGGCGGACACTCTCCACCTCCACGTCGAGGTCCGCGGGTAGACCGCCGGCCGCCTGCGCGCCCCGCAACGTGCGCTGAACCAACTCGTCCAAGGCCTGCTGCATCGCCTCGGCGTGGACGAGCAACGACTGACGAGTGCGGGCCGCCGCGGTGAACGTGTGCCGCAGGAGCATCTCGTCGCGTCTGAGGTCGTCGAGCGGCAGAAATTCGGCCAGGAGTTCCTCGGTGCGGCGGCGTCGATCCGCGCGGCTGCCGGCGGAGTCGCCGAGCAGGCACTCGGCGTGCGCCCAGACCCGCTCGCCGACGCGGCGGCCAAGCTCCTGGACGGCGAAGATCATCAACTCGTCGTGGTCGGTGAAGTAGTGCCGAACCGATCCGATGGCCAACCCCGCCTCGTCGGCCACATTGCGCAACGTGGCCGCCTCCAGGCCGTCGCGCGCGACGACCGCGTGCACGGCGTCGGCCACCACGCGACGACGTTGCTCGGGATCGACGATCTTTGGCATGGGGTTTTTATAGCACGTTCATGCCATGATAATTTGGCACGACGGTGCCAAATACGGGAGGTGCGACAGTGAACGGCTGGGTCGTGGCGGCGATCATCGTCCTGGCGCTGATCGTCCTCGTGGTGAAACGGCTGGCCGGCGAACCCCTGAACAAGCGCGACCTGTGGGCACCGCCGGTCATCCTCACCGCCATCGGCCTCTACATCCTGCTCAGGACCGACGGCCTGCGCACCGTCGACTACGCCTGGCTCGTGGGTGGCTGCGCACTGGGCCTCGCCCTCGGCTACCTACGCGGCTCGCTCGTCGTCGTCTACGAGAAGCGCGGCTTCCTCTGGCAGCGCTACCGCCTTCGCACCTTCGCTGCCATCGCCGGCACGCTCGTCGCGATGCTCGGCTACGGCCTGCTCGCCGACCATCTCGGGATGCAGGCGCCGGCCCGTCCGATCCAACTCACCATCGGCATCAGCTTCATCGGTGAGGCCCTGGCCGTGACCCGTCGGGGCATCGACCTACGGGTGCCGTTCGCACCCGAACGCCGATGACGACAGCACGGCACCGGTGAACCGAACGGGCCAGCGGCTCAGCTCTCGACCCAACCGTGCGATCTGGCGTGGTCGACCAGCGACTGCCGGATCGCGGAGATCTGGGCCCCGGTCAGCGTCGGCACCCGCTCGATCAGCAACTCCGTCACCTCGTAGGTGAACTCGCGCGGCGACAGGACGTCGCACATCCCGTCATCCTCCCCGGTCTGCCCGGTCCGCGTCGGCACCACGTCCGGTGCCCGTTCCGGCCGGGCGACCGCGACCGACTCGACGATCCGCAGCGCCGCCACCTTCAGACCACGGTCGCCGGCCTCCACCTCGTACTCGACACGCATGCCGGGATGCACCAGATGCCGCTGCTCGCCGAAGTCGTTGGCGTGGACGAAAATGTCCTCGCCACCTTTCGCCGGCGCGATGAAACCGTAACCACGTGCCTCATCGAACCGAATGACCTTACCTGCCGCCCACACAGCCACCACCCACTCCCACCACTCAGCCAGGATCTCGACTACTTCCACACAGTGCCCGACAACCGTACCGAATACCTCGCGACTTGGCTCCCACGATCACCGCGGGCGCCATTCCGCGCCGGGGGCGCGGCTGGCATGCTGTTCGTACCATCGCCACGCTCGTGTGGGAGGTCGTCGTGTCGATCGAGGATCGCGCAAGGAAGCCGAGGCTGCCGCCGCGCTGGTTCATCCGGACGGCCTGGTCGGTGCACCGAGGGCTCTACCGGGTGTTTCGCGGCCGAGTCGGGCTCTGGCGGCCCCGCCCGGACCGTTGGGGCACCCTGCGACTGACCACGACCGGTCGCCGTACCGGCCAGCAACGCGGTGTCATCGTCGCGTACCTGGAGGACGGGCCGAACCTGTTCACGTTGGCGATGAACGGCTGGGGCGAGGGTGAACCCGCCTGGTGGCTCAACCTGCGGACCCATCCGGAGGCGACAGTCGACCTGGTGGACGGGCGGCGGCTGGTCCGTGGGCGCGCCGCGACCGGGGACGAGCGGACCCGCCTGTGGGCGCGCTGGCGCGACATCGACACCAACCTGGACGCCTTCGCGGCCCTGCGCCCGTCCGAAACCGCGGTGGTGGTTCTCGAGCCCCGCTCCGGCGCCGAGGGCGTTGCCGGCCAGCCGCAGCCCGACGCCTGACGCGGTAGGCCCGCTCCCCCACACCGCCGCGCGTCCTGCGACAACAGAGCCGCGCCCCGGCGAGGATGGCGGATCCGGTCGGGGCGCGGCTGGGTGGTGTCGGTGGGCGTAGGAGCTGTCGTCGTCGCACTTGTGGTCGGCGGCGTCCGCGTCGTCGGCGGGCTTCCGCGGCGTCGTCGGCGTCGGCCGCGGCGTCGTCGGGCGTCCGCGGCGTCGTCGGGCTTCCGCGGCGTCGTCGGGCTTCCGCGGCGTCGTCGGCGTCGGCCGCGGCGTCGTCGGGCGTCCGCGGCGTCGTCCGTGTCCGCGTCGTCGGCGTCGGCGGCGTCGGCCGCGTCGGCGTTGGCCTTGCCGGGGCCGTCGACCGGCTCCTACTCGGCCTTGACCACCGAGCCCAGCGGTCGATCATGACCGGGGAAATTGTCGCACACCTGTTCTAGTGTGTCGTCATGGTCGAGGAGTTGGCGCAGGCAGACGACGTCGTCGTCGCCTGCGTCGACGACGCCACCTGGGCCCTCACCGAAGACGAGCTGATCGCCGCGCTCGACGCCGCGCACCGCGTCGAGCAACGCCTCGCCGCCGTCAAGCTGGCGTTGGTGCGCGAGTTGGACGGTCGCGGCACCGCACTGACGCAGGGCGCGTCCAGCACCGCGGTCTGGCTGCGCGAGCGACTGCGGTTGACAGTCCCCGCCGCGCGCCGGCTGGTCGATCTCGCGGCCCGCGTCGACGCGGCCCCGGCCGCCGTGCGGGAGGCTCTGGCGACCGGCGCGGTCAGCGCGGAGCAGGCCCGAGTCATCGTCGACACCGTCACGGCTGTGCAGACGGCCGCCGGGCCGGAGGTCGCCGACAAGGCCGTCGGCGTGCTCACCGACTGGGCCGGCCAGTTCGACCCCATCCTGATGCGCAAACTCGGCGCCCGCATCCTCGACCACGTCGCCCCCGACATCGCCGACGCCGCCGCCCACGCCGCACTGGACGCCGAGGCTGCCCGGGCAGCCCGCGACCGAACCCTCACCCTCTCCGAGCAGACCGACGGCCGGCTGCGACTCACCGGCACCCTCGACGCGGAAGCCGCGGCGCTGCTCCGCGCCGCCATCGACCCCCTCAGCGCACCCACCGGGCCCGACGACACCCGCTGCGCCGGCCAACGCCGCCATGACGCCCTCGCCGACGTGTGCCGACTCGCCCTGCGCACGGGTGAGCTGCCCGACAGCGGTGGTGACCACGCCCAGATCGTCGTCACCACCGGCTACGACTCGCTGGCCCGCGAGTTGGGTGTCGGCGCACTCGACACCGGCCCGCGCCTCACCCCCGACACGGTGCGCCGACTCGCCTGCGACGCCGCGATCCTCCCGGCCGTCCTCGGCGGCTCCAGTCAACCCCTCGATGTGGGCCGGCAACGCCGCCTCATCACCGGCCCCCTGCGACGCGCCCTCGTCCTACGCGACCGCGGCTGCGCCTTCCCCGGCTGCGACCGCCCACCCCGTTGGTGCGACGCCCACCACATCCACCACTGGGCCGACGGCGGCACCACCACCCTCACCAACGCCGTCCTGCTCTGCGGCCACCACCACCGACACCTCCACCACAACGACTGGACAGTGCGGTTGGCAGGCGACGGCCACCCCGAATTCATCCCACCCGCCTGGCTCGACCCCCAACAGGTCCCCCGCCGCAACCACTACCACCGGCGGCCCTAGACACGACCAGCCGAGGGCCAACGCCAGCAGCCGTTGACGGATGGCTTGCTGCGTACCGGTGGCCAGGGGATCTTTGCCGAGGACGCCCACCTCACCGTGACCGGCAGGACCGTCACCATCATCAACCGCGGCGGCGAGACCGACCGAGGTGGAGCGGCGTTGACCGAGCACCCGGCCGGGGCAGGGCCTCAAGGCGAGCCGGCAGCTATTGGGCCACTCATGGCCGCCCACCACGACCCGGTAAATCCGCGACCCGGGTATATCCGCGACCCGGCACATCCACGTCCCTGCCCACCACCCGGAACTGGCGTTGATCGCCTGGATCCGGTGGATACCCAATCGGTGCCGCGGCTCCTGGGATCCGCCGCGAGCACGACGCCTACCATCGCGCGGCTGGAGGGCGATCGTGACGTCCGTCCGCCTAGCCGGGGTCGGCGCAGAGTTGGGAGGTCAAGGTGGTGCGGGCCCATTCTTCCCACGCGTCCGGTGACCAGTCGCGGTCGCGGACGAAGATCAGGTAGAGCTGCGGGCTGAGCAGGCCGAACAGCAGGTCGGCCGCCATCTCGACGGAGAGGCCGGGACGGGTGTCGGGCTTGCTGACCAGGGCTTCGGCCGCCGCGTACTGCACTGTGTAACGCGGATCGGGGCCGTCCGGCCACTGTGCCGCGATCTCCGGGTCGGTGGCCGCGGCAGCCGCGATCAGCGGCATGATCGGGGCGACCCGGCCCAGGATCTCGCAGGTGCCGTGGACGTGCGCGCGCAGCTGCCCGGCCGCGGTGGGTTCGGCGCACGCGGCGCGGAACCACTCACGATCCATTGTGGCGATCGGCTCGGTGTCCCCGGCGATGGACGCGTCGACGACGTCCTTGAACAGCGTGCGCTTGTTGCGGAAGACGAAGTAGACCGTCTGGACGGCCACGCCCGCCCGGTCCGCGACCTCCTGCAGGCTCGTCGCCCCGTAACCCTGCGCGACGAACAACTCGCGAGCCGCGTCGACGACCTTGTCACGGGTACGGCGTGAGCGCTCGGCCCGCTTGTCCGGCCGCTTGACCTTGTCCATATTGCGAGCCTATCTTTAGAGCACGCCACTAGAGTTGCACTCTAAATTATTGGAGGACACGATGGCCCAGCCCAACGCCACCCAGAAGCCGGACCCGGACCTGGCCTCGACGCACCGAGACCCGGAGGAGCAGCGAGACCCGGAGGAGGAGGCCGTCCACCGCGCGCTGGAGCGCTTCTACCGCGCCGGCAAGCCACCGTGGGACACCGGCGTGACGCCGCCCGAGCTGGTCGACCTGGTAGAGGGGCCCGGGGCGCTGCCGCCCGGCCGCGCCCTCGAACTCGGCTGCGGCACCGGGACCAACGCCACCTACCTCGCGCGGCACGGCTGGGAGGTGGCGGCCGTCGACCTGATCGACCGCGCCGTCGACCAGGCCAGGGAGAAGGCCGCGGCGGCGGGCGTGGCGGTACGGGTGCGGCACGGAGACGCCACCCGCCTCGACGAGCTGGACGTGCCGGGCCCCTTCGACCTGTTCTTCGACCTGAGCTGCTACTGCGGCGTCCCACTACACCGCCGCGATGCCTACGCCGCCGGGCTCACCCACCGCGCCGCTCCCGGAGCACGGTTGCTGATGTTCGGGTACGGCCCCGAGCCAATCGGCAATCCCGTCCCCGAGGTCAAATCGTGGGCGGCAGGCGTCACGGCCGACGAGCTCCGCGCCAGGTTCCGCGGCTGGGAACTACTCGACGTCACACCGGGCACCAACTCGGTGCCGACCTTCTGGTTCACGCTGCGCCGCGACGCCTAGCCAATCTCCGGTCGCGCGCCGGGCGGGAACGCTCGGCGCGGTGACTTGACCTCAAGCTCGGGTGAGGTCCTAACCTCCGGTATCGGAGGTAATGCATGAGCATGGAATTTACCGCGTGGACGTCTCTGCACCACGCGATGAACGCGCAGGAAGAACGACCGCTGTCCCGTGTCACCCTGAAGCGCATCGCGGGGTTCGCGCGGCCGCACCGTGCCCTGATCATCAGGTTCCTGCTGTTGAGCGTGGTGACGGCGGTCCTCACGGTGGCGGCGCCGGTCCTCGCCGGACGGGTGGTGGAGGCCATCGTCGACGGTGCCGACAGCGGCGTCGTGATCCGGTTGGCGGTGCTGATCGCCGTGATCGCCCTGGCCGAAGCCGGCCTGGGTCTGGTGACGCGGTTCCTGTCCGCCAGCATCGGTGAGGGGCTCATCGTCCAACTGCGGACGGCAGTCTTCGACCACGTCCAACGCATGCCTGTGGCGTTCTTCACCCGGACGCGCACCGGTGCGCTGGTCAGCCGCCTGAACAACGACGTGATCGGCGCGCAGCGGGCCTTCAGCGACACCCTGTCCGGGGTCGTCGGCAATGCTGTCACCCTGGCGCTGACGCTTGCGGTGATGCTCAGTTTCTCGTGGCAGATCACGGTGCTGGTGCTCGTGCTGCTCCCCGTCTTCGTCCTCCCGGCGCGCCGGATGGGTTCGAAGCTCGCCCAGTTGCAGCGTGAGGCGGCCGAGCACAACGCGGCCATGAGCACACGGATGACCGAACGTTTCTCGGCACCCGGCGCGACCCTGGTCAAGCTGTACGGGCGGCCGGCCGAGGAGTCGGCCGAGTTCGCGGCACGGGCGCGTCGGGTGCGGGACATCGGCATCCGTGCCGCCATGCTCCAGTGGGTCTTCATCACCGCGCTCACCGTCGTCGGCTCGCTGGCGCTGGCCCTGGTCTACGGGCTGGGTGGTCTCTACGCCCTCCGGGGCAGCCTCGACGCCGGGACCGTGGTCGCCCTGGCGCTGCTGCTGTCGCGCCTCTACGCGCCGTTGACCTCGCTGGCCAGCGCTCGGGTGGAGGTGATGAGCGCGCTGGTGAGCTTCGAGCGGGTGTTCGAGATCCTCGACCTCACGCCGCTGATCCGCGACCGGCCCGACGCGCGCCCGCTTCCCGACGGACCGGTCGCGGTGGAGTTCGACAAGGTGCGGTTCGGCTACCCCTCGGCGGACAGGGTGTCGCTCGCGTCCCTCGAGGACGTGGTGAAGCTCGATGCCCGCGGCGGCGAGGAGGTGCTGCACGGGGTGTCGTTCCGCGCCGAGGCGGGACAGATGGTTGCCCTCGTCGGCTCCTCCGGGGCGGGCAAGTCGACGATCGCGCAGCTCGTCCCCCGCCTGTACGACGTCGAGGACGGCGCGGTGACGCTCGCCGACGTCGACGTACGCGACCTGTCGGCCGAGTCGATCCGGACGGCGCTGGGCGTGGTCACCCAGGACGGGCATCTCTTCCACGAGAGCATTCGCGCCAATCTGGCGTTCGCCCAGCCGGACGCCACGGAGGACGAGATGTGGGAGGTGCTCCGACGGGCCCGCCTCGACGACCTGATCCGCTCACTTCCCGATGGGCTCGACACCGTCGTCGGTGAACGCGGGTACCGGCTGTCGGGCGGGGAACGGCAACGGCTCACCATCGCGCGGCTGCTGCTGGCCCGTCCGCGCGTGGTCATCCTCGACGAGGCCACCGCGCACCTCGACTCCACCTCCGAGGCCGCGGTTCAGGAGGCCCTCGCCGAAGCTCTGACCGGCCGGACGAGTGTGGTCATCGCGCACCGGCTCTCCACCATCCGCGCGGCAGACCAGATCCTCGTCGTCGAAGACGGACGGATCGTCGAGCGTGGGCGACACGGCGACCTGCTCGCCGCCGGTGGCCGGTATCAGGAGTTGTACCGCACCCAGTTCGACCAGGAGCAACCGACGGTCCAGGGGCAACCGACGGTCCAGGAGCAACCGACGGCCCAGGAGCAGCGCGTCGCCATCTGAGGCCGCCGTACCAGCCGCCTGCTCCACGACGCGAGCCGCCGCCCGCCCCGGGGGATCCCCGGAACGGGCGGCGGCAGCGGACGGTCAGTCGTCGTCGTCCTTGTCATCGTCGTCCTTGTCATCGGCGTCGTTGTCATCGGCGTCGTTGTCATCGGCGTCGACGGGCTCCTGCTCGGCCTTGACCACCGAGCCGTTGTCCCGGTCGACGTCCACCTCGTGCTCGGTCTCGCCTGCGACGATCTCGACGCTCCACACCGGCCGGCCGTTCTCCTGCTCGGCCTCGACCTCGACGATCTGGCCGCCACCGGCCTTGGCGAGTGCGATCTCGCCGGCACGCTTCTCGTCGACCGCGCTGCCCGCCGGGGCGGTGCTCGTGGTCGGCGTACCGCTCGACGGCGTACCCGACGAGGCGCCGGCCGACGGCGTACCGCTGGTCCCCGGCGTGGCGGTGGTCGCGCCGGCCTCCGGCGCGTCCGTGGCCGTCGGGGCGACGGTGGCCGCGGCGAGTGCCGTGCCGCCGGCCCGCGTGTCGCTCGCGGCGTTGACGCCGAGCGCGACCCCGGCCACCGCCAGCACCGCCGACCCGCCGACCGTCGCCAGAAGCAGGTTGGTGCGCTTCATCGTGGTGTCCACCTTTCCTCGGATGGCAACTCCTGGGTTGTCGACTCTGAGGATCGGCTGAACGGGGATAGCACCGCGCTGTCCGAACGCTAAGGCCGGGTTAAGCCGGCGCTGGCGTCGGCCGTGCGCCGAGCCCCGGAACCCCGCGTCGGCCGGAGGTGATCAGAGCGCCATCTTCATGAAGACGTCGGCGCGGGCGTACGGCGGCAGCGGGATCTGGTCCGGGCTGACGTGCTGGAAGCCGGCAGTCTCGTAGAGGTGCACGGCGTTCGCGAGCGTGGTGCTGCTGCCCAGGAACAGGGTGGTCGCGCCGAGCTGGCGGGCGCGTTCGATCGCCGCCTCGATGAGCTGGCGGCCGAGGCCCCTGCCGCGCGCCGCCGAGACCACCGTCATCTTCGACAGTTCGAAGACGTCGTCCGAGCTGCGGACCAGGGCGACACAGCCGATGATCTCCCCGCCGTCGCGGAGGATCAGCACGTCGCCGCCCGGGGCGACGATCGCGGCGAACGGGTCGCCGAGCGTCTTACGGTCCGACTCCTCGATGGTGAAGAAGTGGGCGATCCATTCCTCGTTGAGCGTCCGGAAGGCCTCGGCCTCCGCAGCGGTCGTCATGGACGTGACGGTGAGCGTGCTCGGGTTCATGGTCCGATTCTCCGGCCGCCCCCATTCGAACGTCCAATATCTTGTTCGGAGTCATTCGTATCCTTGACGTATGGAACCCGAGTTGCGCCACCTGCGCTACTTCGTCGCGGTCGCCGAGGAGCTGCATTTCGGCCGGGCCGCGGCGCGGTTGCGGATGGCCCAGCCGCCGCTGTCGCAGCAGATCCGCCAGCTCGAGGCGATGATCGGTACGCCGCTGTTCGTGCGCACCTCCCGGTCGGTGGCGCTGACGCCCGCCGGCGAGGCGTATCTGGGCCGGTGCCGGCGGGTGCTGGCCGCCGTGGCCGACGACGTGCACGAGGCGGGCCGCATCGGGCGCGGGGAGCAGGGGCGCTTCGACATCGGCTTCGTCAGTTCGGCGATCCCGCTCGGGCTGGCCGGGCCGATCCGTCGTTTCCGCGAGCGGCATCCGGCCGTCCACCTGCGCCTGCACGAGGCGTACACGGCGCATATCGTCGACCGGTTGCTGAACGGCGAGGTCGATCTCGGCGTGGTTCGGGACGCGGACGACCACGACGACCTGGTCGGCACCACGTTCGCCACCGAGACCTTCGTCGCCGTCCTGCCGGCCGACCACCCGCGGGCGGCCAACCTCGCGATAAACGCCGTGGTGCTGCGCGACGACCCGTTCGTCTTCTTCCCCCGGGTGGCCGGCGAGCGGGCCTACCAGCGCAATCTCCGGCCGTGCCTGGAAGCCGGCTACGCCCCGCGCATCGTCCAGGACGCCACCAGTTGGGCCACTGTGGCGCACCTGGTCGCGGCCGGCCTCGGGGTGACGATCGCGCCGGCGAGCATCTCCGCCGTGGTGCCCGCCTCGGTGACAGTGCTGCCGTTGACCGACACCGAGGCCACCACCGAGGTGCAGATCCTGCGCCGCCGAGATGACGACCGGATCACGTCGACGGGCTTCGAGGCCGCAGGTCAGGCACCCTGACCGGCGCGGTGCGGCAGCACCCTGACCGGCGCGGCTAGCCGCGCCTGTTGAGTTCCGCTTCGAGTCGCTGGACGAGCGTCTTGCGGTCCTTGCCGGCATGCTCGTTGCGCAACGCGGTCCTGAGCTGTCGCGTGTCGAGGCCACGGACCAACTTGGCGGCCTCGGCGACCGACATCTCCGACATCCGGGCGGCCGTGGTGGCGTCGCGACGCGCCCGCTTCGCCGGCCCGGTGTTGGCCACGTACTGCTTGCCGGACCGGGAGGCGGCACGCTTCTTGGTGTCGGTCGCGCGCTTCTGGCTGTCCGACATCTCGTCCCAGGCCTTCTTGGGCAGATAGCGGCTCGTCGTGTCGCCCGTGCGCGCCCGGGTGTCGCCCTCTTTCGTCTGCCACTTCTCGTTTCCCCAGCGCTGAAGCGACTTTTGCCGCTCGTCCTTTTCGCCCAGGAATCCCCCGCCGCGCTTCTTGTACTCCTGAGTCACCAGCTGTGACTTGCGCGCCGACCACTGCCCCGGTCTGCCGCCCTTGTCGGAGGCCTTGACCTCTTCCTTGATCTGCTCCCTGAGCTCGGGTTTCGTATACCGCGCCATAGCTGGCAGCTACCCGAGAGCGGCGCGCCTAACCCTCCCGCCGCGACGCCGGTGGACGCAACCGCAGCAGCACCCGCGCCCCGCCGGTCGGGCCGGCCCGCAACTCCAGGCTGCCGCCGCCGGCCTGCGCGGCGCGCCGGGCGATGTCCAGGCCGAGACCTGTCGACCCGGCCGCGCTGGCGCCCCGCCGGACCGCCCCGACCGGCAGGCCCGGGCCGGCGTCCACCACGGTGAGAACCACCTCCCCCTCGTCGCGGGTGAGGTGGACGGCGAACGGCGTCCCGTCGGGGGTGTGCGCGAAGACGTTTCCGAGCAGGGCGTCCACGGCCGCCGCCAGGTCGTCGGCGGGCACGCCCACCGGCAGCGGGCCGGGGACCAGGTCGAGGGTGACGGCGCGGCCGGTGTCCTCGGCCAGCACCGACCAGAACGCGACCCGGTCGGCGACGATCGCCGCCGCGTCCGAGGTGGCCGGCCGCGCCGTCGGCGAGTGACGCCACCGGGCCTGCCGGATCAGCCCGCTGACCGCGCGTTCGAGACCGTCGGCCGCGGTGGTGATCCGGGCGGCGTCGTCCGGGTCCCGCAACGACTCCGCCTCCAGCCGCAACGCCGTCAACGGGGTACGCAACCGGTGCGACAGGTCGGCGACCTGCTCGCGCTCCTGCACCAGGAGCACCTGGATCCGGGTGGCGAGATGGTTGAGCGCACCGGCCACCTCGCGCAGCTCGGCCGGGCCGGCCGGGGTGACCCGGGCGTCCAGTTCGGCGTTGGCCAGCCGGTGCGACACGGCGGACAGGTCGCTGATCGGCCGGACCAGGTTACGGGCCAGCCGGTCGGCCACCAACAGACCGATCAGCACCAGCAGCACACCGAGCAGGGCAAGCACCAACCAGGACCGGGTGACCCCGGCGGTCAGCTCGTGTCGCGGCACCACGATCCGGATCACTCCGGTCCCGTCCGCCCGGCCCTGCACGGCGATGACCACCTCCCGGCCGGCCGCCGACTCCCCGGTGAGGCTCTGCCCGCGCGCGGCCAGGGCCACCGCCGGGGTACGGGGGGTCTGCGCGCCGAGCACCGACCCGTCCGGCAGGAAGACACTCACCGGTCGCCCGGACTCCGCGGCGAGTTGCTCGACGGTGAGTCGGATCGTCGTCGCGTCGGCGGTGCCGACCACCGGCACCAGGCTCTGTGCGTCGGCGGTGGCCGCGACCGTGGCCCGGTCCTCCGCGACGGTACGGACCAGCAGCGCCAGCGGCACCAGGAACGCGATGAGGGTGAGCACGCTGACGGCGGCGACCAGCAGCGCGAGCCGGGCCCTCACGGCTGCGCCGCCGGCGCCTCGAGACGCACCCCGACCCCGCGCACGGTGTGCAGGTAGCGCGGCTGCTGGGCGTTCTCCCCCAGCTTGCGCCGCAGCCAGGACAGGTGCACGTCGACGGTCTTGTCGGCGCCGCCGTACGGGATCTGCCACACCTCGGTGAGCAGTTCACGTTTGGTGACCACCTGGCCGGGGCGGCCGGCCAGGTGGTGCAGCAGGTCGAACTCGCGCGGCGTCAACTCCACAGCCGTCCCGTCCAGGGTGACCTGCCGGGACCGGGGGTCGACGCGCAGCCCACCCACGACGAGCGACGGGTCCTGCCCGTCCCCGCCGGTCGGGCCCCGCCGCAGCACCGCACGGACGCGAGCGTCGAGCTGCGCGGCGGTGAACGGCTTGACCACGTAGTCGTCGGCGCCCGCGTCGAGCACCCGGACGATCTCGGCCTCGTCGTCACGGGCGGTGGCCACGATGACCGGCACCGAGCTGACCGCGCGCAACATCCGCAGCAGCTCGCGGCCGTCCAGGTCGGGCAGGCCCAGGTCGAGCACGACGAGGTCGGGCCGGTCCTCCAGGGCGTCCCGGAGGCCGGCCATCGCGGTCGAGGCGGCAGCCACCGCGTGCCCGCGTTCCCGCAACGCCCGGATCAGCGGCGTACGGATGGTCAGGTCGTCCTCGATGAGCAGCAGGCGGGCCACAGCTGGCAGGTTAACGGCTGCCGCCTGCGGCGAGGCGCACGTTAACCATGCCTTAGCGTCGGGATGTGCCAACGACAAGGACGGATCGGGGATAGTCAGCGCATGGGCCGTCGTTCGCTTCTCGTCGCCGCCGGGTGGGTGGCCACGGTCGCCGTGGCCACCCTGATCGGGTTGGGCGCGATCCGGCTGGTCGGGGAGAGCATCACCGGCACCCCGGGCGGGGTGCGCAGCGAGGCGGAGATCGAACGCGCGCTCGCCTCCCCGGAGCCGGCGCCCACCGGCGCCACCGGCGGCGGCTCGGCCGCTCCGGGCACGACGGGCGCCGCACCGAGCGCCAGTCCCGGGGTCCGTCGGGGTTTCGCCACCGACGGCGGCACGGCCGTGGCCGAGTGCGGGGCCGACGGCGTACGCCTCGTCTCCTGGGCGCCCGCGCAGGGCTACCGGGTCCGGGACGTGGACCGGGGCCCGGACGACGACGTGGAGGTCACGTTCGCGGGGTCGACCCGCCAGTACGAGTTGAAGGTCCGCTGCATCGGCTCGGAGCCGGTGGCCGTCGCCGACGACTGACGTCGCCGCGGGTCCGCGGACGATCGCCCTACTGCCCCACCTGCTGCTCGCGGTGCGCGGCGCGGCCGAGGTGCGGAATTCTGAAGGTCGCTAAGCTCCTGCCGTGATCCGCACCCTCGTCGTCGCCTCTCTGCTGCTGACCGGTTGCTCCGCGACCGAAGCGCCCGCCCCCACCTCGACCACGCCCTCGGACAAGGCTGCGGCCGCCGCCTGCACCCGACTGGTCTACGCCATGGAGGAGGGCGGAAAGCCCTTCGGGGACACGGGCACCGCGATGCGCGCCATCGAGTCGACCGATCCCGGCGTCCGGGAGGCCGGCCAGCGACTGGGGCCGGCCGCCCAGGAAGCCGCCGACCTCTGGGTACTGAACGACCCCACCGTCAACAAGGGACCGGCCGACAAACGTCTGGCCGACGCACGCCAGGGCCTGCTGACCGCGTGCACCGACCTGTTCGGCAAGTACCCGTGGCCGTTCACCCGGACGCCCACACCGACGCCCAGCACGTGAGCGACGGACGGGGCCGACACGGAACACCGTGCCGGCCCCGTCCGCGGTGGTGGTTCAGCTGGCGTACGCCTCCACCTCCCAGAGCGAGTGGCCGTAGCCGGTGCCCCGGGCGGTACCGTTGATCCGTAGGTAACGGCCGTTGGCGCCGAGCCCGGTGTGCTCGTCCACGCCGCCGTCGGCCCCGGTCACCGTCTTCGCGGTGGTCCAGGTGGTGCCGTCGTTCGAGGTCTGGATCTGGTACGCGCTGCTGTACGCCGCCTCCCAGCTCAGCTTGACCCGGCCGATCGCGGTCGGGCTGCCGAGGTCGACCCGGATCCACTGCGGATCGGAGAACGTGCTCGACCAGCGGGTGGTGAGGTTGCCGTCGACCGCCTGGGCGCCCGACACGTCGGCCCCCTCGTTGCTGGACGTCGACGTGGGTTTGTTCAGCAGCAGGTTGCCGCCGGTCGAGCCGCCGGTGCCGCCGTACACCTCGAACTCGAACACCGAGTAACCCCAGGCGGTGCCCCGAGTGGTGCCGAGCAGCCGGATGTACCGGCCGGAGCCGGTGAGCCCGGTCAGGTCGTCCACGCCGCCGTCGCCGCCGGTCACCGTCCGGATCGTGGTGAAGGTGACGCCGTCCGCCGAGGTCTGGATCTGGTACCCGCTGCCGTACGCGGCCTCCCAGGTCAGCTTGACCCGGTTGATGGCGTACGTGGCGCCCAGGTCCACGTCGACCCACTGCGGATCGCTGAACGCGCTGCTCCAGCGGGTGGCGGTCGCGCCGTCGAACGCGTTCGCCGGCGTGTAGGCCCCCTCGGAGCTGGACGCGCGGGCCGGCTTGCCCCGAGCCAGGTTGGCGCCCGGTTCGGGGTCCGGGTCGGGACCGGGCCCACCGGGGCTGGCGGAGAGGGTGAACTCGTCGATGTCGAACCACGGGCCGGCGCCCTTGAAGACCAGGAACAGGGTCCGGGTGCCGGTCGGGGCGGTGACGCCGCCGGTGACCGTGGCGAAATTGGCGTACCCACCGGTGGGGACCACGGTGGCCGAGCCGACGAGCGGCCCGGTGGGCGAGTCGACCCGCAGCTCCACCGTGCCGCCCCCGCCGGCCGGGGCACCGACCCGGGCGCTGAACGACTGGACGCCGGTCAGGTTGTACGGGCGGAACGAGATCCAGTCGTTGTTGTCGATGTAGCCGACCGCCGCGCCGCCGTGCCCGGCCGCCCCGGACACGATCTGGACGCCGGACGAGTCACCGAAGTGCTCGGCCTGGCGGACCCGGGGTTGCAGCACCGCCTGGGTGTGCGTGGTCAGCGGCGGTTGGCCGCCCCCGCCCAGGTCGGTGTACTCGGCGTCGATGATGCCGAAGATGTTCGCCGCCGTGTCGTGCTCACCGTCGGCGGTGGTCTGGATGACGCCGGTGCAGCCCTGCGCGCTGCCGAGTTGGTGGCCGTGCGAGTCGTGGCCGAGGACGTAGTTCACCTTCACCCGCGCGCAGTTGATCGCACCGTCCTGGGCGTCGGTGACCGTGACGCTGAACGGCACGGCGTCCCCGAAGGCGAACGTCTGCCCGTTCGACGGCGTGTTCACGGTGACCACCGGTGCGCTGTTGCCGACGGTGACGACCACGCTCGCCGTGGCCGTCTTGCCGGTGGTGTCCCGCACCGTCAGTGTCGGGCTGCGGGTCCCGTTCGTGGTGTAGGTGAAGCTCGGGTTCGCGGCGGTCGAGTCGGTGCTGCCGTTGTTGTCGAAATCCCAGGCGTAGGTGAACGGGTCACCGTCCGGGTCGAGGGTGCCGGCCGAGGAGAAGGCCACGGTCAGCGGCGCGGTGCCACTGGTCGGAGTGGCCGACACCTTCGCGACGGGCGCTCTGCCCTCGCGGGCGTACTCGATGCGGTAGAGCGCCGAGTTGGCGTCGCCGTTGAACCAGCCGGTGCCGTAGTCGAGCACGTAGAGCGCGCCGTCCGGCCCGAACTCCATATCCATGACCTGCGTGCCGGTCCACGGGAACGGGTTGATCTTCAACGGTTGGCCGGACGCGTCGAGTTTGATGTTCTTGATCCAGCGGCGACCGAACTCGCCGGCGAAGTAGGTCCCGTCGTAGTACTCCGGGAACGCCACCGGCGAGGTGTTGGTCGGGTCGTACCGGTAGACCGGGCCGCCCATCGGCGACAGGCCGCCGCCGGTGAACTCCGGCGGCGAGCCGGAGCCGCCGTACGGCAGCCACGCCGGGACGGCCGGCGGCAGCTGGGTGATGCCGGTGTTGTTCGGCGAGTTGTTCACCGGCCCGCCCGCGCAGTCGAACTTCGGCCCGGACGGCCCGGACGGGAAGGTGTAGTCGTTGTACGCGTCGTTGCGGGCGGTGCAGTACGGCCAGCCGTAGAAGCCGGGCCTGTCGACGCGGGCGAACTCCACGTTGCCCGCCGGTCCCCGGTTCGGGTCGGCGGTGCCCGCGTCCGGACCGTAGTCGCCGAGGTAGACGATGCCGGTGGCCTTGTCCACGCTCATCCGGAACGGGTTGCGGAAGCCCATCGCGTAGACCTCCGGGCGGGTCCGCGCGGTGCCCGGTGCGAACATGTTGCCGGCCGGGATGGTGTAGCCGCCGGCCGCGCTCGGCTTGATCCGGAGCACCTTGCCGCGCAGGTCGTTGCTGTTCGCCGAGGTGCGCTGGGCGTCGGAGGCAGGGTTGCGCCCGGCCCGCTCGTCGATCGGGGTGAAGCCGGCCGAGTCGAACGGGTTGGTGTCGTCACCCGTGGACAGGTAGAGGTTGCCGGCCGCGTCGAAGTCCATGTCGCCGCCGACGTGACAGCACATGCCCCGACTGGTCGGCACGTTCAGGATCAGTGTCTCGCTGGCCAGGTTGATGGTGTTGTCGGCGTTGACGGTGAACCGGGCCAGCCGGTTGACGCCGTCCCAGACGGCGAAGTCGGCAGGGGTGCCGGTGGCCGGGGCGCCGCCACCGGGAGTGTTGAGCGGTGGGGCGTAGTACGCGTACACCCAGCGGTTGGTGGCGAAGTTGGGGTCGGCCTTGATGCCCTGCAGGCCCTCCTCGTCGCCGGTGTAGACGGGCAGGGTGGCGGCGATCTTCGTGTTGCCGGCGGCGTCGGTGTGCCGGATCACGCCGTTGCGGGAGGTGTGCAGCACGCCCCGGTCCGGCAGGACGGTGAGGCTCATCGGCTCACCGGTCTCGGCCGCGCCCTTGGCCAGCTCCACCTGTTGGAAGCTGCTGGTGACGGTGGGGCCGCAGTCGGCGTCGACCGCGCCGGCGGCGGTCCGGATGCCGCCGAGCAGGTGCTGGCGGAAGGTCGCCTCGGTGTACGACGCGTCGGTGTGGCCCAGGCCCGTGTACCAGGCTCGGCCGCCGGAGTAGTTCTGGCACCAGGAGATCGGGTGGTCGGCGCCCATGCTCCCGCCGGTGTAGGTGCTCTCGTCCAGGGTGGCCAGCACGTGGGCGGCGCCCCGGGGGTTGGTGCGGTAGTTGTACAGCTCGTCGAACCGGTTCCACCGCTGTGGCAGGGTCGCGGTGGACGGGTGTACCTGGTCGGCGACCTTGACGGTGACGTTCTGCTCGGCCGGGTGCGAGGCGAAGTACGCCCCGACCAGCCCGCCGTACCAGGGCCAGTCGTACTCGGTGTCGGAGGCGGCGTGCACGCCCACGTACCCGCCGCCGCCGGTGATGTAGCGCTCGAACGCGGCCTGCTGGGCGGCGTTGAGCACGTCGCCGGTGGTGGACAACCAGATCACCGCGGCGAACCGGTCCAGGTTGGCGTCGGTGAACTGGGCGGCGTCCTCGGTGGCCTCGACGGTGAAGCCGTTGGCGGCGCCGAGCTGCTGGATGGCGGCGATGCCGGGGGTGATGGACCCGTGCCGGAATCCGGCGGTCTTGCTGAAGACCAGCACGGTGAACGGTGCGGCGCCGGCCGTGGGTGGCGCGGCGACGATGCCGCCGGCCACGAGGATCGCGCTCAGCGCGACACCGAGCCATGATCTCAGGGATCTGCGCACGGTTGTCCTTTCGTGGTGCGAGGACGGCGTGCGCCGATCACGCCTGGCAGTGGAACGAGGAATGTGAATGCATCGTTGCGTCCGGGTCACGGTCGCGTCAAGCCTCTTCCGCCATCTGTGAGAGCGTTATCTCCGCAGGTCAGGGGCGACCGTTGCCAGCAAGATCGAATAACGGTTTTCGGGTCACGATCGACGCCTGGAGGGTCCCGACGCGCGACGAAGGCGCTCGGAACCCTCCCCCGACGGCCGGTCGCCGCTCAGCGTGAGTAGTACTCGACGACGAGCTGCTCGTCGCAGACCACCGGGACCTCCGCGCGCACCGGAAGCCGGGTCAGACGCGCGGTCAGGCCGGGCAGACTGACGTCCAGGTAGGGTGCGCGGCGCTCCGCGGCGTGCGCCCCGGCCGCCGCGACGACGAACGGCGCCTTGCCCCGGCTGCGTTCCGCCACGGCGATGACGTCGCCGGGCTGCAGCCGTGCCGACGGTCGGTCCAGGCGGCGGCCGTTCACCGTGACGTGCTGGTGGGTGACCATCTGGCGGGCCTGGTAGATGGTGCGGGCGAAGCCGGCTCGCAGCACCAGCGCGTCGAGACGGCTCTCCAACTCGACGATCAGCTCCTCACCGGTCTTGCCCGGCCGGCGCACCGCCCGGTCGAAGGCGCGCCGGAGCTGGCCCTCGTGCAGGTCGTACTGCGCCTTGAGCCGCTGCTTCTCCAACAGCCGGACCTTGTAGTCACTTGTCGTACGTCGCGCACGGCCGTGCTGTCCCGGCGGGAACGGACGGCGCTCGAAGTAGCGCACGCACTTCGGGGTCAGCGCGATGCCCAGAGCGCGGGAACGCTTGACCTTGGGGCGGGTCTGATTCATCCTTCACCTCTCAAGTAAGGTAAGCCTAACCTTATTAGGAGATGATCGCCGTGAGCAAGCCGTCGACTAACACGGACTCCACCGACGACGCAGGTGTCCGACTACGATCGATGCTGGTCGCCACCGACTCCCTCACCCTGCACGTCCCGGGGGTCGAGGCGTACGTCGCCGGCCGGCACGTCGTGACGCCCGACGGGCGACTGCGGATCGACCTGCCGACCGGCTCCCACCTGACCCACCACCTCGCGCAGCACACGGAGACCGTGGCGATGATCGAGGTGACCGACCTGGCGCCCGTCCCGGTCCGCAACCGGGTACGCGCGCGGGGCAGGCTCACCGGCTGGCTGGTGACCGAGGCCGCCGCGACCGGAAACGATCAGGACCTGGCGGTGGTCCTCGACCTCGCCACCGCGGAGCTGACCGTCGACGGCCGCACCAGAGGCGTCGACCCGGAGGTCTTCGCGGCCGCCCAGCCCGATCCGTTGGCGGACGCCGAAGCCGACCTGTTGTGCCACCTCGACCATCACCACCCGCGCACCGTCGAGCGGCTGTGCCGACTGGTCCCCGGTCGCCATCTCCAGGGAGTTCGCCAGGTCCGACCGGTACGCCTGGACCGCCACGGTGTCGTGCTCCGGTTGGAACTGGCCAGCGGTGACCGGGACGTCCGACTGAGCTTCCGCACGCCGCTGCGGCATCCCGACCAACTCGGCGCCCAGATCGAGGCCCTGCTGCGGCAGTCGCACGGCTGCCGAACCCGACGCGCCCGCTGACGATCTCCGGAGGCCCGCACCGCTGCGACGGCAGAGGCCGCGGCTCAGCGACGGCAGAGGCCGCGGCTCAGCGACGGCAGAGGCCGCGGCTCAGCGACCACCCGCCACCAGTTCGGCGATCATCCCCTCGCAACTGCGGACGACGACCTGGGCTCCACGCCGCTGCGCCAGCGGGAGCAGGGGGTCCTCCGCCCGGTCCCGCCACCGCCACTGCGCGTCGGTGGCCACCTCCCAGAGCCGTCGCACGGTCGCCTCGTGCTCGACACCCAGTCGGGCCGCGAGACCCACCCCGTCACCACCGACGAGCCGCTGCGCCTCGGCGGCCACCTCCGCGTCGAAGCCGAGCCGGGCGTTGCGCAGCGCGACAAGCAGGCGCAGCTCCCGGAACTCGTGCGCGCCGGCGAGGATCCGCTCGACCGCTCCGGCCAGCTCCGCGGAACCGGGGACGGGCTCGGCCCGCAGCAGCGCCTCGACCGCGGCCAGCGCGGACCGGGCCTTGAGGGCGTCGCCGCGGTCGATGAAACAGCGGGTCACCGACTCGCGCAGCTCGGTGAGACCGCTGCGCCGGATGAGTTCCGCCGAGAGCTTCACCCGACTGTCGAAACCGCTGCGCACCAACGTGGTCGCCAGCCGGACGCCGAAGAGCCCGAACCGGTCCAGCAGCGCGGCACGTACCTCGGTTTCCAGGCGTACCGGCAGCTCACCACTGAGGAAACGATCGGCGGAGATCAGGTGGGTGTCCAGCTCGGCCCGGGGCACCTGGGCGATGGCGGCGAGCGCGGCGAAGTCTGACTCGCCGAGCATCCGGCCCGCCAGGCCGAGCATTCCACTGCACGCCACCACGTTCACGCTGACCGCGCTCACCCGTGGATCGCGGTAGTGCCGACGGGCGAGCTGCCGGGCGGTGAGCAGGCCGTCGATCCGGCCTCCGCCGATCTCGTCCGCCCGGGACAACACCGTGATCACATTGACCGGGGCGGCCTGCCCGACCACGCTGTCCCGGCCGGACTCCAGCACCCGCAGATCACTGTCGCGAGCGTCGCGGGTCAGATACAACACCGCGTCCGAATCCCGTAACACCCGCTCCCACACCGGCGTCCGACCCTGCTCGACGCTGCCGGTGACCGCCGGGGTGTCGATGAGCGTGACCTGCCGCAGCGCCCGCGTCGGCCACCGCACCACGATGTCGCGCACGTCGCCCGCGCCCCAGCCGAGGTCCACCCGCAGACCGGTCGCCGACTTGACCACCGTCAACTCCTGCGGAGGCTGACCGGCCGGATAGGCGGTCGCGCGCGGCTCGGCGCCGTCCTCGTACCAGGTGAACGCACCGTCGGCCCGCTCGACGGGTGCGACCTCCTCACCCATCAGGGCGTTGAGCACCGTCGACTTGCCGGAACGCCAGGGGCCGGCGACCGCGATCCGCAGCGGTTGCTCCAGGCGGGCGACCTGGTGCCGCAACTGCCCGACGGCCCGCGGATGGTCCTGATAGAGGTCGATGGCCTGGTGCAACAACCCCCAGGCCGCCTCGTCCAGGCGCAGACCCACGGTCATGCCTGCGGCTCCAACAGCAGCGGGGCGGCACGGGTGCCGGTCAACTGCTGAGCCTGTTCGTAGAGCGCGGCCAACCGGGTCATCTTCAACCGGATCTCGCGCTGCCGCTGCTCGCGCAGCGACGCATCCGTGTCGGCCTCCTGTTTGGCGCTGCGGAACGACTGGACGATCGCCTCCTGAAGCTCCTCGGTCAGGCCCGTGAAGTGGTCCCGCAGCATGCGCTGCACCTGCCGGGCGGTGTCCCGACAGTCGCGGATGATCCGGACGAAGACGTCGTCGACATGCCGCTGGATGGCCGTCTTGACGGTCGCCTGACGGCGACGGAGCAACTGCTTGCTCTCGTCGCGGATGCTCTTGCCGCCGAAGAGCGCCCCGATGCCGACCGAGACCGGGTTGATCATCGGCATGCCGGCCAGGGTGGTCGCCAGACCGAACATCAGCATGCCGCCGTACGAGCCCTTCATGCCGGTGAACAGCTTCTGGCTCGGGGTGAACCTGTCGATCGTCGGCATCTGCAACTCGGGCAGCCGCTGCCCGATGTCCTCCGGCATCGTCATTGACCAGGGCGGCAGCACGTCGTAGCCGTACCTGGTGAAGTTGGCGGCCACCCGGCGGGCGAGCCAGTCGCAGCGCTGGATCAGCCACTCGTGGTTCGCCTCCGCCGCCTCCACCAGGCTGCGTTCCAGCCAGTCCTGGAAGGTGTCCCAGGCGACCAACGGATCGGCCGTGTCGAACGCCTCGTCGACGGTCCGCAGGATCTCCCGGGTCCGGTCGCGCAGGTCGTACTCGATGTCGGACAGCAGGTCGGCGATCTCGTCGCTGAGGGTGTTCTGCCACCGGGTGGAGCACCGGCGCAGCTCGTCGACCTCACGCTGCGCCGCGTGCAGCCGGGAGATCGGCCCGGACTGCTCCTCGGCCTCCTGGGTGGTCGCCAACTCGGCGCGCAGCGGGGCGGCCAACTGCTCCACCACCGTCCGGGCCACCGTCTGCACCGAGGCCCGGGCCAGTTGGTCGGCCTTGCCGGCCAGGTCCCGCTGGAGTCGGGCGATCAGCGCGGGAAAGCCGGACTCGGCGTTGAGACCCCGGTCGTCGGCCCCGGCGGCGCGCAGTCGCAACGTCGCCGAGACCGGGATCAGCGTCGCCGGGATGCCCGCCTCGGCCAGGTGCTGCCTGTTGCGGTCGGCCACCGCGCGCCAGTCCGCCACCAGATCGGTCTTGCTCTGCACCACGACCACGTTGGGGTGTGCGCGCATGACGTGCAGCAACATGTTCAACTCGGCGACCGACAGGTCCCGGGTGGAGTCGGAGACCAGCAGCACGGTGTCCGCGCGGGCGGGCGCGGCGACCGAGGCCGCACCGCCGATGGCGGAGACCTCGTCGGCGCCGGGAGTGTCCACCAACACCAGCCCGGCGCCGAGCAGGGCGCGGGGCACTCCGATCTCGACGTACGCCGGGCCACCACCCGGCCGGCGTCCGACCAGGCCGGCGACGCTCTCCGCGACCTGGTTCAGTGCCATCGGGGTCCGCTCGACGGCCCCCGCGACGGCGGCGCCGCCCCGGGCGGGCCGCGGCGCCTGGGCGACCGCGACGGTCGGGGCCTCGGCATGCGACACCACTGTCGGAAGGACAGTCGTGCGGCCGTCGCCGACCGGACAGGCCGGCGCGTTGATGATCGCGTTGATCAACTGGCTCTTGCCCTGGTTCGGCTCACCGATGACCAGGACGCGCAGCGTCGGATCCAGCAGTTGGGCGCGCTTCTGCCGGACCGTCTGGAGCAGGTCACCACGACCGTGTGCACTGCACGTGCGGGCGATGTCGTCCAGTACGTCCAACCAGATCCCGGCCATCACCGCACCAAGTGTGCGGATTTCGGCTCAATTATCAAGAGGTTCCGGAACTGGAACCGGAGAGGGCCGGACCGCCCGAGACGATCCGGCCCTCCGCTCCGACCGGAGATCCGGGTCAGAGCAGGCCGCCGGTGATACCCAGCA
This sequence comes from Micromonospora sp. DT231, assembly GCF_049847025.1. Taxonomy (NCBI): domain Bacteria; kingdom Bacillati; phylum Actinomycetota; class Actinomycetes; order Micromonosporales; family Micromonosporaceae; genus Micromonospora; species Micromonospora sp. DT231. The sequence goes on from NZ_JBNCNO010000005.1 coordinate 76,532, forward strand.
GCCCGTGATCGGACGAGGCGTGCGAGTCGCCGCCGAGCACACCATCGGTGACCCCACCGGTCACGTCACCGACAGTGCCGGTGACACCGGGGAGGAGGCTGTCCACCTGGTGCGTCACGCCGCCCACCGTCGACGGCACGTCGAGCGGCGGGACCGTGCCGCCGACGAGACCGTCGCCGTGCCCGAGGCCCAGCCCGCCGAGGGTGTCGCCGACACCGAGCGAGCTGACGACCCCGCCGAGCTGACCGTGGGCGCCGGGGAGGACGCCACCGGACAGGTCGCCGCCGATCAGATTCGGGTCAGCGCCGCCGAGCAGACCGGTCGGGTCGCCGACGGTGCCCGTGACGTCACCGAGCACCGGGTCCGCGATCGCGTCCACCGGCTGCACCACGTCCGCGTCGAGGGTGTGCGCCACGTCGGCGACGCCGGCGAAGTCGGTGTCCAGGCCGTACGGGCCGACGCCCAGGCCGATCCCCGGCAGCACGGTCACCCCGGCGGCGGCCGTCGAGGGGTCGACCGCGATGGCGCCGAGCACGCCGGCCTTGACGTCCACGCCGGTGGGCGAGCTCGTGACGCTGATCTGCTGCGCCACGCTCTGCAACTGACCCACCACGTCGGTGGTGTCGGTGAGCAGCGGGTCGAGCCCGAGCTGCCCGACCGGTCCGGTCAACGGCGCGAGACCCGCCCCCGGCGCGTAGTCGACCACAAGCGGCACGACGTCCTGCACATCCGCGGCGGTGATGTCGGTGAGCCCGGCGCCCCGCAGCGCGCCCTCCGGGTCGAGGTCGAATGCCGACCGCGCGTCGGGGTTCGTCAGCAGGTCGAGAACGAAGTCGTGGAGCGTCTGGTGCGAGTCCATGTGCCGGTTCTCCTCGGAAGTGGCGCCGGGTGTCGTACGTCGACACTGACGCTATTGCCGGGGCTCGCCCCGGGCATCGGGGCTCAACCCGCAACCGGCCCGGTTGAACTAGGGGCTCCGCGACCTCGTACGTTAGGGGGACAGGGGGAAACCGTCCCGGCGAGATTAGGGTCCCGACCAGGGGCTGATCTCTGGTACGAACGTAGGAGCCCGCGGGGTTCGCCGGGGGTGGGTCGTCGGCAGCACCGACACCATCGCCACCGGCCGGCCAACTCACGGGGGGAGAAGAGACGATGCCGTACGTCCTGGGGATAGACATCGGGAGCACCAACACCGCCGCCGCGGTCGCACGGCGCACCGGCGCGACCTGGACGCGTCCCGAGCCCGTCCCACTGCAGGTCGGCTCCCCGCTCGTGCCGTCGGTGCTGTGCCTGGCGGAGGACGGCTCGCTGCACGTCGGCGAGCCCACGACCGACGACGGCAGCCGCACCACCCGCGACTTCGTCCACCGCATCGGTGACGACGTGCCCCTGCTGCTGGGCGGCGAGGCGTGCACACCGCAGACGCTCACCGCGGAACTCGCGACCTGGGTGGTGGAGCGGGTGCACGCCCTGGAGGGCGGCCCGGCCGAGGCGGTCGTGCTCAGTCACCCGGCGGGGTGGCGTCCGTACCGGCGGGAGGTGCTGCACCGGGCGCTGTCCGACTTCGGCCTGCGGCACGTGACGTTGCTGCCGCGCACGGTCACGGTGGCCGAGAGCCACGCGGCTCGCGGGTTCGCGGGCACCACGGCCGCCGTCTACGCCCTGGGGGGCAACAGCTTCGAGGCCGCGCTGGTGCGCCGCACCGCGCGCGGCACCTACGAGACGTTCGGCACGCCGCAGGGTCTCGACTCGGTTGGCGGCGTCGACTTCGACGAGGCGCTGGCCGGGCATACCCGTACGATGCTGGCCCGGGAGCTGGCCAGCACCGCACGCCGCGGCACCCAGGCCGCCCTGCGCGGGCTGCGCGCGGAGTGCGACCGGGCCAAGCGGGCGCTGACCGTCGACCTGACGGCCGACGTGGTGGTGACCCTGCCGAGCGGACCCGCCCGGATACCGGTGACCCGGGCGCAGTTCGAGCACATGATCCGCCCGATGGTGCAGACCACAGTCGACCTGCTGCTGCAGGCCGTGCGCAGCGCGGACCTGACGTCGGCGCAGCTCGACGGCGTCCTGCTGGCGGGCGGCTCGACCCGCGTACCGCTCGTCGTCGAGCTGATCAGCGCGGCCCTTCCGGTGCCCGTCGAGGTCGAACCGGACTCGCAACTGACCGCCGCCGCCGGGGCGGCGTTGGCCGCCGCCCAGGTGGTGTCGCCGCGCGCTCGCCGGCCCGCGCCGGTCCGCGACCCGGTGCGCAGCGCCGGGCGGGCCGCCATCCCGGCGTCGCGCCGCCCCCACCACGACACCGTTCCGGGCGACCCGCCACCGCGGCCGCCGGTCCGGGTCCTCCCACTGGACCTGCCGAAGCCGTCCCGCCTGGCGCTGGCCCGCAGCCGGGGACGCGAAGGATGACCTCAATGATCATGAATGACGTCGACGCACCGGGGCTGACGCTGGACCGGGGGCCACAGGCACTGCTGGACACGGTCGCGCAGGACCCGACCGGCCCACTGGCCGTCGGCATCGCCGGCCCCGGCGGGCACGGCAAGACCGCGCTCCTCACCGAGCTGGCCCGGGTCCACCAGCGGGCCGGGATCCCCGTACGCACGGCCGTCCCGGAGCCCGACGAACCGGTCGACCCCGACACACTCGTGCTCGTCGACGACGCGCACCTGCTCGACGACGCCCGGATCGAGGTGCTCCTGCGCCTGCTCGGCGCCCGCCGGCACCGCCTGGTGGTCGCCCACCGCCCGTGGCCCCGGTCCGCGGCGCTCAGCGAGCTCGTCGACTCCCTGCGGCGGGACGGGCAGGCCGTGCTCCTCACCCCGTTCACGCGGGAGCAGACCGCCAGCTATCTCACCGCCGCGCCGGAGCTGGGCCGCCGCGACGACCTCGTCGACTTCGTCCACACGCAGACGTCCGGCGTACCCCGGGACGTCGAGCGGTTGGCCCGCGGCCTGACCGGCGCGGAGAGCCGGACCGGCGCGGTGGTCAACCCACCCCGGGCCGTCGTCGCCGAGTTCGGGCCGGACCTGGACGTGCAGCCCGCCGAGGTACGACGACTGCTGCTCGCCGTCGCGGCCGGCGGGTCGCTGCCGGCGAACATGCTCGCCGCGCTCCTGGGCGTGGGCCCGGCGGCGGTGGACGAGTTGATCGCCACGACGCGGGCGGCCGGGCTGCTCGGCGCCGACGGCCGGCTCGCGCCGATCGTCCGGCGGGCGGTCACGACGCTCAGCCCCGCCACCGACCGGACCGCGGTCTGGCGTCGGCTCACCGAGGTGCAGCTCGCGCGGGGCGGAGCGGTGCTGCCGCTGGTCCGCTCCCTGCTCGCGGTCGGCGCGCTCGGCGACTGCCCGGCCTCGACGCTGGCCGCCGCGGCGGGTGAGGCCCTGGCCGACGAGCCGGCGTTCGCCGCCGAGTTGTTCGCCGCCGCCACCGCGGCCGGGCAGCCGGCCAGCGCGCAGCAGGCGCTCGCCGCCGCGCTCGCCGGCAACCTCGACGACGCCCTGCGCTTGGCGGACCGACTGCTGGCCACCGCCGCCCCGTCCGACCGCCGCGAGGCGGCCGTGGTGGCGGCGACCGCCCTGGCGCACCGGGGCCACGTCGGCCGCAGCGTGGAGCTGTACCGGTGGTCGGGCACCGCCTCGGCGTTGGCCTTCGCCGTCGTCGGTGGGCTCGCCACCGGAGAGCTGGACGCCACCGCCGCGGCACCGGCGGGTGACCGGCTGGGCGAACCACCGACCCTGCACGCCAGCGCCGCCCGACTGATGGCCGAGGGGGTACGCGAGAGCGTCAGCGGCCCGCCGACCGCCGCGCTCTCCGCGCTGGTGCAGGCCGCCGCGCTGCTGGAACCGGACGGGCGGGCCGCTCTCCTCCCGGACAGCCCGGCGGCGCTCGCCGCGCTGACGGCAGTGCACTGCGGTGAGCTGGAGATCGCCGAGCAGGTGCTGCACCGCGCCCTGGACGCCGGCGTGGGTGGCCCGCTGATGGCTCGCCGCCACCGGCTGTTGCAGGCCTGGATCCTGATGGTCCGGGGCGAGACCCGCGCCGCGACCGAACACCTCGCCGCGGTGACGCTCGACGGACGGCAGTTGGAGTCACGCGACCTGCTCTTCGCCGCCGCGATCCGGATGGGAGTCGGCCGCCGCACCAGCGACATCGGGGCGCTCAAGAGTGGCTGGGGGCAGGCGCTGGAGGCGGTGGTCCGGCACCCCGTCGACCTGTTCACGCTCCTGCCGCTGGGTGAGCTGGCCATCGCCGGCGCGCGCCTCGGTGACCTGGCCCGACTCGAACCGTACCTGCGGGAGGCGCGTGCGCTGCTCGGCCGACTCGGCGATCCGCCACTGTGGAGTGTGCCGTTGCACTGGAGCGGCCTGCACGCCGCGATCCTCACCGGCGCGCCGGACGTCGCCGACGACCACGTCGCGGCCCTGCTGGCCGCGGCCGAGCACAGCCGGTACGCGGCGGTGGTCGCCGCCGCCGCGGAGTGCTGGGTGGAGGTGCTCCGGGGTGTCGTCGACCCGGCCCGCGTGGAGGCCGCCGCCCGGGCGCTGCACGACACCGGACTGCGCTGGGACGGTGCTCGCCTCGCCGGCCAGGCCGCCATCCGCACCGCGGACCGGCGGGCGATGACCACGCTGCTGGAGTGCGCGCGGGCACTGCAGGGGCGGCCGGCCGGCGGCCACGGCGAGCAGGCGCCGACGAGCACCACCGAGAGCACCACGCGGGTCGCCGGCCCCACCCCGCAGGGGCTCAGCGACCGCGAGTACGAGGTTGCCGAGCTGGTGCTCGCCGGGTTGACCTACCGCGAGATCGGCGACCGGCTCTTCATCTCGGCGAAGACCGTGGAACACCACGTGGCGCGGATGCGTAACCGGCTGAACTGCGCCAACCGCACCGAGTTGTTGGCTCTGCTGCGCACCGTCGTCGCCGACCGGGCCAGCGACACGGCCGGGCAGCCGTGGCCGCAGCGGACGACCCGATGAGGGGCTCGCGCCGGGGACGCCGCCGCGCCTGGCGGAGTGGGGCGTGACGCCCGGCGAGGTCCGGCTGATCCGGACCAGGCTCGTCGTGCTGGCCGCCGTCCTGGTCACACTCTGGTCGTACGCGGCCTACCTGACCAGCCAGGACGCCATCGACCTGCTGCGTGTGCGGGCCCTCGCGGACACCCTGGGCCAGCCCATCGACAGGCTGATCCTGAGTCTGCAGACCGAACGCCGGGCCAGCGCCGAGACGATCGCCGGGGCCGGGGCCGGGGCGACGGCGACCCCGCTGGGCGGGGCGCGCGAGCTCACCGACCGGGCCGCCGCCGAGATTCGCCGGTTCACGGTGGGCCGCGACGTCCGGTTGCTCAGCGCCGGCGAGGTACGCGAGCGGGCCGACGAGCTGGTCCGCCGCCTCGACGGCCTGGGCACGATCCGGTCCCAGGTGGACGCCGGGCAACTCGACCAGGCCGAGGCGGTCGACGGGTACGACCAGGTCGTCGACGTCGCCTTCCGGGTGTACGGCCCGGAGTGGGGCGCGTACGAGAGCACGTTGGCCGCCGACACCCGTGCGGTGATCGCGCTGGCCCGCGCCCGGGAGTTGCTGGCGCGCGAGGACACCCTGGTCAGCGCGGCCCTGACCGCCCACCGGCTCGGCCCCGACGATCGACGCCGTCTGACCGAACTCGTCAACAACCAGCGGTTCGCGCGGGCCGAGGCGGCGGCCGGATTGCCCGACGACGGCCCGGGTGAGCACCAGCGCATCACGAGCGGCCCCGAGTTCGCGGGGCTGATCGCCCTGGAGGACAGGTTGTTGCGGGCGGACACCGCGAACGCCCTGGCCGGGACGACATTGGCGGGCTGGCGGGCCGCCGCGGACTCCGCCCTCGGCGCGCTGCAGACCCTGGTGACGAGCACCGCCCGCGGCAGCGTCGAGCGGGCCACGCCGGGCGCCGCCGTGCTCGTCGCCCGGACCGGCGCCGTGGTGGGGCTGGGCCTCATCGTCGTGCTCGTGCTCCTGGTGAGCTGGGCGAGCACCGTCCGACGGCTCACCGACGCGCTGACCCGGCCGGTCGTCGACGCGCCGGTCCCGACCCCGGATGTCGTGACCGCACCGGATGTCGTGGCGGCGCCCGACGGCCCCGACCGGGAGTTGTTCCTGCGGATCACCCGTCGCAACCAGGTCCTGCTGCGTGATCAGCTCAATCTGCTGGACGGGATGCAGCGCCGGGAGCGGTCCGCCGAGGAGAGCGGCGAGCTGTTCCAACTCGACCACCTGACCACCCGGGTTCGGCGCAACGTGGAGAAGCTGATCGCCCTGGCCGGCGCACGGCCGGCCCGTCGCTGGCGGGGCGCGGTGCCGCTGCTCGACGTCGCACGCGGCGCCGTCGCCGAGGTGCCGGACTACCACCGGGTCCTGATCGCGCCGCACTGGCCGTGGTCACTCGCGGGTCCGGCCGTCACCGACGTCGTCCACCTGCTGGCGGAGCTGATCGAGAACGCCCTCGCCTTCTCCCCGCCCGACACCACCGTCCGGATCAGCGGTGAGCACCGGCCACAGGGGTGCGTGGTCCTCGTCGTCGACGACGGGTCCGGCCTGGACGCCACCGCGCTGGCCGAGGCGAACCACGGGCTCGCCAGCCCGCCGGCCGCTCCACCCACGGGTCCCAGCGGTCTGTACACAGTCGCCGTGCTGGCCCACAGGTGTGGCATCCACGTCTCGCTGCGTCCCAGCCGGCGCGGTGGGACGGCGGCGGTCGTGCTCCTGCCGGCCCACCTGGTCCCGGTGAACGACACCGGCCGGGGGCCCTCCACCGCACCACCCACCACCCCGGCCCCGCCAGCGCACCACGGCACCGGCCCACCCGACGCGGGCGGCAACGGCGCGCTGCCGACCCGGGTCCGGCAGACCGGGCCGGCACACCCCGAACACGGCAGGGCCGCCCTCGACACGGTCGAGATGCCGGTCGCCAGAGCAGCGAGGAGACACCCATGACCTCCGCAGTGGTCAGCGACGACCTGACCGGCGCCCTGGACCGCCTGGTCGACCGAGTGCACGGCGCGGAGTTCGCCCTCGTGCTCTCCCCGGACGGCTTGCTCCTCGGCGGCTCCCGGCAGGTGGAGACGAAGCTGGCCGAGCAGATCTCCGGTGTCGTCGCCGGCCTGATCGCGTTGGGGCTCGCCGCCACCCGGACCTGCGACGCGGGCGCTCTGCGTCAGGTCGTGGTGCAGATGACGCGCGCCTTCCTGTTCGTCGCCACCGTCCCGAACGGGACCATCCTCACCGTGCGGATCGCCGGTGACGACGTCAAGGTCGGCGACATGGCGTACGAGGTGGCGCTCTTCGTCGGGCAGGCCGAGCGGCACCTGCCGATCACACTGGGTCCGGCCTCCTCCGCGACGATCGGGGACACCGGTGCGCACCGGCGGCACGGCTGACGAGGCGTGGTACGACGACGACGCGGGCCCGGTCGCCCGGCCGTACACGATGACCGGCGGGCGTACCGCTCCCGCGCGCGGCCAATTCGACCTGATCTCACTTGTCGTCGCCCGGCGGGGGGTCACGCCTGCCACACCCCTCTTTCCCGAACAGGCGCGAATCGTCGAGCTGTGCCACCATCCGGTGTCGGTCGCCGAGGTCGGCGCCGAGCTGGACCTGCCGCTGGGCACCGTCCGGGTGCTGCTCGGCGACCTCCTCGCGGCCGGGCTGATCGAGACGCACGACCCGCCCGTGCTGTCGGAGCTGCCGACCGAGGATCTGCTCGAGGCGATACTCGTCGGGCTCCGCGCCCTGTGACAGGACACCGGCCAGCCGCGACCCGGACCGATCGTGGACGGGCCTCCGGCGACGAACCGAAGGGGAGACAGGCAGTGCCGGCAACACCACCCCAGCCACGCCGTACCGTGGCGATCATCCTGCTGGACCGGATCGTGGCCTTCGCCACCGCCGCCCGGCGGGTGCTCACCGGCCGGGACGACGCCTCGCGGGTCATCTGGGTGGCGGTGGTCGCGGTGCTCGGGGTGCTGGTCACGACAGCCGTACTCGTCGCCGGGGTGCTGCGTACGCCGGGGAAGCTGGCACCGGTGACGCTCGACCCGCCACTGTCGGTGGATCAGGCGGGCACTCCGCCGGCCGGCACTCCCCAGGCGCGGGCACGCCCGGCGGCCACCAGCCCGGCGGCGGCCGCTCCCCCGCCGTCCGCCTCGGTCACCGCGGGCCCACCGACCGTCGGGGTCACGACCAGGCCCGTGCCGACGGGTTCGACAGGCGCACCCACGCCGGCCGCCCGGACCGCCGCCTTCGCCATCGAGGACACCGCCCTGCTCAGTTACGGTGCGGCCGTGACGATCACCAACCCCGGCCCGGCACCGGCGGCACAGTGGACGCTGGTGCTCACGTTTCCCCGGGAGTCGCTGCGGGTCAGCGCGGTCGAGGGCGCGCGGGCCAGCCGCGACGGCGCGGTGTGGACGTTCGTGCCGGACGGCAGCACCGGTCCGGCGCTCGGCAACGCGTCGGTCCGGGTGGCGTTCCGGGTCAACGGCACGCCCGCCGGCGCCGCCCCCGACGCGTGCGCCATCGACGGGGCCGCCTGCACCGGTCTGCCGAACTGACCGGCACGCGCCGGCCGGAGCACGGCCCGGGGGTGACCCACCCGACGGTGGGCCACCCCCTGCCGGAACCCGGGCTACTGCTGGTTGAGGTGCAGGGCGATATCGATGACCAGGTATTTCACGGCGAACGCGCCGGTCAGCTGCGCCGCGCCGGTGAGCAGGTCGATCTGGTAGACCTGGCTGGGGAAGCCGCCGTTGAGGACGGCGTAGGCGTTGTTGCTCACCGCTCGTCCGCCGCGCAGGGTGCTGTGGATGTCGAGGCCGGCCCGTGGGTTGGCGGCCACGCCCAGGCTGCCGGTGGCGACGAGTTGGCCGGAGTTGGCCGGGGACTGCAGCGCGACCTGGTCGAGGTTGGTGTCGATGTCGAACAACGTGGTCGCGGTGAGCGGATCGAGGTCGTTGTTCGTGTAGGCCGCCGCGGTCAGGCCGGGGGCGGCGGCGACCGCGGGCGGGTAGGTGAGGGTGCCGTCGGCGAGTGTGACGCCGCCGACGTTGACGTTGTGCCGCAGATTCTGGCCCACGTCGCTGATGATGCGCAGGCGGTCGGCGGCCGGGTTGAAGTCGACGCCGAAGAACGACCCGCTGAGGGGGACGGTCAACTGGCTGACCTTGGTGGCGGCGGCGGTGCTCGTGGACAGGGTGAAGATGCCGCCGTTGTTCCCGACGCCGTAGAGCCGGCCGTCCTGGACCCGGTAGTCGATGCCCACGAGGTTCTCCGCGCCGGGCAGGTCCACGGTGCCGATCACGCAGGGCAGCTCCGGTCGGTTGGCGGCGAACTTCAACAACTGCTGGTCCTCGGTCAGACCGACCGCCACCCGACCGTTGCGGCCACCGGCGTTGAGCAGGTCCCACAGAATCGTGCAGGGGCCGGCGTCCAACAACGCCAGAGCGGGGGACGAGGTACGCGCCGACGCGACGCGGTCCGGCCGGGCCGCGGCGCCCGTCGAGGTCGTCAGCAGTGCGATGACGACGGCTGTGCCGGTCAGGAGCAGTCCTCGATGGATCGTGCGATGCATGGGCGGGCCTTCCTTGCGCGGAATACGGGAAATGCCCGGCAGTGGCATCGGAGTGGGTCGTCCCGATCGGTCCAATCAGAACGTTTGCCCAGGTCAGACGCTATACGGCCAACTCCGCGGTTACTGTCGGATCACGTACTATCCGAATTCCCTTCGGAGGGCCGGCAGCGCCGGCGCGAGCGCCACCAGCATGGCCAGGCCGGCGACGGGCAGCAGGTCGAGGGTGACGACCGGTAGGACGATGCCGGCGACCAGGAGCGGCACGCTCCACCACGGCAGCCGCCGTCTCGCGGCGAGCATGCCCGCGAGGATGACCAGGCCGAGGAAGAAGAACTGGGGTACGACGTCGTAGAAGGCCACCTCGACGCCGGGGATGTCCTTGAAGTCCGCGCCGAGCGCCGACATCTCCGCCCGGTCCGCGGCCAGGAGACCCTCCACGATGTCGGCGCCGAACTGCACCATCGTCGCGGCGAGCCCCACCATCGTGAGGGTCACCACCCCGGTGCGCCAGGGGCTGCGCGGCAGGAGGCGGGACAGCGCGAGCACACCCGGGACGAAGCACACCATGCCGGCGAGCGCGACCAGATGGGCGGCCTGCCAGTCGATCCCCGGGCCGTACACACCGTCGGATCGTGCCCACAGGCGGACCAGGCCGTAGGCGGCGATGCCGACCGGTCCGGCGATCACGTAGAGCGCTGCGCGTTTCATGCCGATCATCATCTGGTCGTCGGCGCCCCGCCAGCCTCCGGGAAGATCCCTCGCCCGGCCCTGGGTTCCGCCTCAGGTTTCCCACCCAGCAGACCCTCGGTGCGCCCTCGCCCCTCAGGCGCGCCAGATCGGCGGGGCGGCGTGCGGCGACGGTCGGGTGGCGAGCATCGCTCATGCTGGAGGGGTGATTCGTTTCGTACTGAATGTGCTGTGGCTCATCTTCGGCGGTGGCATCGTGCTGGCGGTCGGGTACGGCGTCGCCGCACTCATCTGCTTCGTCCTGGTCGTCACCATCCCGTTCGGCGTGGCGTCGCTGCGCCTCGCCGTCTACTCGCTGTGGCCCTTCGGCCGCACCCTGGTGCCGAAGCCCGGCGCGGGCGTGGCCTCCGGGGTGGCGAACATCCTCTGGCTGGTGCTGGCGGGCTGGTGGCTCGCGTTGTCCCACGTCGTCGCGGGCATCGCCCTCTGCGTGACGATCATCGGGATCCCGTTCGGCATCGCCAACTTCAAGCTCGTGCCGGCGGCGTTCTGGCCCCTCGGCCGCGAGGTCGTGGACACGCCCTGAGCTTGGAAAACGGGGACCCTCGGTCCCCGCCACTTCTAACATATAGCGCACTGGGGGGCTTGCGGCAAGACCCGGGTCGTGCCGCAGAATTCGTCGGCCGAGACCAGAATCTGCCGAATTGGACGTCATTTGAGTTCCCTGCCTACCTCCGTGTTCGATCTCCCCGCGCACCTCTCCCCCAAGGCCGACCCGACGCTCATCGCCCGGGACGAGCAGCACTTCGCCACGATGGCGCAGCACCTGGACCGGCTGAACGCCGAACTCTCCGAACGCCTTGCCGCCGAGCGCCGGGCGCCCGGCGGCAGGGGCCGGCAGGCGATGGACCGGGACGAGGAGATCCGCCGGCTGACCGACCGCCTGCGTGCGCTCAGTCGCTACGGCCTGGACCTGTGTCTCGGCCACGTGGTCGGTGCGGACGAGCCCGAGCCCGCGTACGTCGGGCGGCGCGGCCTCACCGACAACACGGGTCGGCGGCTGCTGCTCGACTGGCGCTCACCCGCCGCCGAGCCGTTCTTCGGCGCGACCCACGCCAACCCCATGGGTCTGGCCAGCCGTCGCCGGTACCGGTGGACGCGCGGCCGGATCAGTGACTACTGGGACGAGGTGTTCACCTCGGACGGTTTCGTGGAGCACGCCGTCGCGCTCGACGACCAGTCCGCGTTCATCGCCAGCCTGGGCAGCGCCCGATCCGCCCGGATGCGGGACGTGCTCAGCACCATCCAGGCCGACCAGGACGCCATCATCCGGGCGGGATCTGCCGGCGCGCTCGTCGTGGACGGCGGTCCGGGCACCGGGAAGACGGTCGTCGCGCTGCACCGCACCGCCTACCTGCTCTACTCCGACCCACGCCTGGGCCAACGCCGAGGCGGCGTGCTCTTCGTCGGGCCGCACCAGCCCTACCTGGCCTACGTATCCGACGTCCTGCCCAGTCTCGGCGAGGAGGACGTACAGACCTGCACCCTGCGCGACCTCGTCGAGGAGGGCGGCGCGGCCATCGTCGAGCCCGACCCGGAGGTGGCCCGGCTGAAGTCCTCGGCGGACCTGGTCGGGGCGATCGAGGCGGCCGTCCGGTTCTACGAGGACCCGCCCGGCACACCGATGACCGTCACTACCGACGAGGCCGACATCCGGCTGAGCGCCGACGACTGGGCCGACGCGTTCCAGGCGGCGGGGCCGGGCACCCCGCACAACGAGGCGCGCGACGAGATCTGGGCGGAGTTGCTCACGATCCTCGTGGACAGGTACGACGGCGACGAGCCGGACGACGTGCTGCGCCTGTCGCTGTCGCGCAACCGCGAGCTGCGCTCCGCCGTCAACCGGGCCTGGCCGTTGCTCGACGCGGCCGACCTGGTGGGAGACCTGTGGTCGGTGCCCGCGTACCTGCGCACGTGCGCGCCCTGGCTCAGCCCGGCGGAGGTACGGAAGCTCCAGCGTGACGACCCCCGGGCCTGGACCGTGTCCGACCTGCCGCTGCTGGACGCGGCCCGGCGGCGCCTCGGCGTCGCGTCGGGGCACACGCAGCGACACGACCCGGCCGCCGAGGTGGAACGCGAACACCGCGCCCGGGTCGTCGACGAACTGCTCGCGGCCGACGCCTACGACGACGGTGAGGGGCTGCTGACGATGCTGCGCCAGCCCGACCTGCACGACGTCCTGGCCGGCGAGTCCGCGGTGCGCACCGCGGAGCCGGACCTGCTGGCCGGCCCGTTCGCGCACATCGTCGTGGACGAGGCCCAGGAGTTGACCGACGCCGAGTGGCAGATGGTGCTGGCGCGGTGCCCGTCGCGCAGTCTCACGATCGTCGGGGACCGCGCCCAGGCCCGACACGGGTTCACCGAGTCGTGGCAGGAGCGCCTTGAGCGGGTCGGGTTCGACCGGATCACCCTGGCCTCGCTGAGCATCAACTACCGGACCCCGGAGGAGGTCATGGCGGAGGCCGAGCCGGTCATCCGGGCCGTGCTCCCGGACGCCAACGTGCCGACCTCCATCCGCGGCAACGGGCTTCCCGTCGTGCGCGGCTCGGTGGCCGAGCTGGGCGCGATCCTGGACGCCTGGCTCACCGCGCACACCGACGGGACCGCCTGCGTGATCGGCGACCCGACGTTCGCGCCGACGTCGCGGGTCCGGTCGCTGAGCCCGGAGCAGGCCAAGGGTCTCGAGTTCGACCTGGTCGTGCTGATCGACCCGGAGGCGTTCGGCACCGGCGTCGAGGGGGCGGTGGACCGTTACGTCGCGATGACCCGAGCGACCCAGCAGCTCGTCATCCTGACGAGGTGCTGAGCCGCCCGGCCCACGGCTGTCAGTTGCCCAACGTGACGTGCAGGATCCTCTCGTTGCTGTTGTTCGGGGTGCTGTCCTTGTCGCCGGTGGTCGTGGTGGTCAGCCACAGCCCGCCGTCCGGAGCCGGCTCCACCGTCCGCAGGCGACCGTAGGTGCCACTGAAGTACGTCTGCACGTTCGTCAGGCTGCTGCCGCTGATCACCGCGCGGTACATCCGGGCACCCCGGGCGCAGGCCACGTAGAGCGCGTCCCGCACGATCGTGATCCCGGAGCAGGACCCGTCCGCGGTCGGATAGGTGCGCGCCGGTGCGATGAACCCGGCGGTGCCGCAGGTGCCGCTGGTGCCCTCACACGCCGGCCAGCCGTAGTTGCCGCCCTTCGTGATCAGGTTGGTCTCATCCATGATCGAGTTGCCGAATTCCTGCTCCCACAGCCGGCCCTGCGAGTCGAACGCCAGCCCCTGCGGGTTGCGGTGGCCGTAGCTCCACACGTAGTTGCCGAACGGGTTGTCCGAGGGGACGGTGCCGTCCGGGTTGAGGCGCAGGATCTTGCCTTCGAGGGCCGAGCGGTCCTGCGCGTAGTTGCCGTTCTGCGCGTCGCCCGTGCTGGCGTACAGCTTGCCGTCCGGGCCGAAGCGCAGCCGACCACCGTCGTGGTACTTGTTGCGTCGGATGCCGCTGACCAGCACCTGCTCGCTGGAGGTGTTGAGGCGGCCGTTCTCGAACTTGATCCGCACGATCCGGTTGTCGCTGGGCGAGGTGTGCATGATGTACAGCCAGCGGTCGCTGGCGAAGCTGGCCGACACGGCGAGCCCGAGCAGGCCGCCCTCACCGTCGGTGCTCTGCACGTTCGGCACCGTGCCCAGGTTGGTCTTGACCCCGGTGGTGGGGTTGAGCTGGATGACGTCGTGCGCGTCGCGGCGGTTGTAGAGCACGGTGCCGTCCGACAGCGTGACGAGCCCCCACGGGATGTCGGTGTCGGTGGTGACCTGGCGCACCCCGCACACCGGGTTGCCGCAGCCCGCGCCCGTGGTCACCGTCGTGGTGGCGCTGCGCGAGGAGGTGTTGTCCTGCGCGTCCCGGGCCACCACGTAGTACTGGTACGCGGTGTTCGCCGCCAGCCCGCTGTCGGTGAAGGTGGTCGCCGGGGGCGTGCCGGTGACCGTGCCGACCTTCACGCCACCCCGGAAGACGTCGTACGCCCGGACGCCGACGTTGTCGGTGGACGCGGTCCAGCGCAGGGTCACGGTGGTGCCCGAGGCGCTGCCGGTGAGCTGCTGCGGCGCGGTCGGCGCCTGGGTGTCGGCCTGACACTGCGGGGGCGTGATCGACACGGTGCTGCTCGCCTGGGACACGTTGCCGGCGGCGTCGCGGGCGTTGACGTACAGGCCCCAGGTCGCTCCGGCGACCACGGTGAGGCTTGCGGACAGCGTCGAGCCGCTCACCGACGTCATCAGCTGACCGTCGTGGTAGATGTCGTAGAAGGCCACCGCGACGTTGTCCGTCGAGGCGTTCCAGGCGAAGGTCACGGAGTTGCACGTCAGGCCGCTGACCCGCGGGCTGCCCGGCGCCGTGGGCGGCTGGGCGTCGGAGCTGCCCAGCGCCGTCGTCCAGCGCTGGTTGGCCTGCCCGTTGCAGGTCCAGAGACCCACCAGGGTGCTGTTGGCGGTGCCGGCGCCGTTGACGTCCAGGCACAGGCTGGACTGGACGCCGACGATGGTCCCGTTGGTGTTGATCCGCCAGCGCTGGTTGGCGCCACCGGTGCAGGTGTTGATCTGCAGGGTGGCCGGCGCGGTGGTGTCCTGACCGACCACGTCCAGGCACATCGTCTCGTCGTAGACCCGCAGCTCGCCGGCCGAGGTGAACGTCCAGGCCTGGTTGGCCTGACCGTTGCAGTCGTAGATGTTGACGCCGGCGCCGGCCGTCCGGACGTTGCCGACGACGTCCAGGCAGCGGCCCGAGGCCACGCCGACCACCGTCGAGGCCACCGCGGCCGATGCGGGTACGCCGATCGCGACGGTCAGCAGCGTCACCGCTGCCATCGCCGCCGGCAGTAGCCGTCGTCGTCGTGCGTGGCGTGGGTTGGGCCGCGCGAAGGCTGCCATCAGTCCTCCAGGGTCGGGGCGTCGACCGGACCGCCCCCGGCACCGGATGGCCCGGCGCCCGACCAAGTCGAACTGTGAACATCGAACATCAAAGATGGGTCGCCGGCGCATGTCAAACGATGTCAGGTGATCGGCGACAAAACCCCAGATCGATGCGATGTCCGGCAGGGGCCGCCGCCCTACTCCCCGCCCCGCAACGACTCCCGGACGTGCCGGCGGGCGTGATGGATCCGCGACTTCAGCGTGCCGACCGGCACGCCCAACTGCTCGGCCATCTCCTGGTAGTCCAGCTGGCACAGGTCCCGCAGCACGAGCGCCGTCACCAACTCCGGCCGGTGGGCCTCCAGCCGGTCCAACGCGTCGAGCAGATCGAGACGCGACCCGGCGATGACGCTCGTCGTACGGGGATCGGCAATCTCGACGGGCAGCAGCGGACTCGGCCGCTCGGCTGCCCGTCGCCGCAGCGACCGATAGGTCTGGCGGGCACAGTTGGCGACCACGACATGCAACCAGGTCGAGAAGAGCGACCGACCCTCGAATCGCTCGATGTTCCTGGCCACCTGCAGCAACGCGTCCTGCGCCGCCTCCTCCGCGTCCTGCTGACAGGGCAGGAACCGGCCACACTGCTCGAGGACCCGCGGACCGATCGCCGCCAGCAATTCGTCACGTGCCGCGCTGTCGCCGGTCGCCGCCCGGCGTGCCAGCTCCTCGGTCGACGACTCCTCCACCACCGGCGCTCCCCCGCTCGTGCGACACCGTTGCCGCGGTGCCGGATAATACGGCGGTGTCCATTCCGCCGCAGATCGGCCGGTACCGCGTCGCACGCCCGGTCGGTGCCGGCGCGTTCGCCACCGTGTGGCTGGCGTACGACGACGAGTTGCAGGCCCCGGTGGCCGTGAAGGTGCTCGCCGAGAACTGGTCGCAACGGGCCGACATCCGGGCGCGTTTCCGCCAGGAGGCCCGGTTCATGCGGCAGGTGGACTCCGACCACCTGGTCCGGGTGTTGGACATCGGCGAGCTGCCCGACGGCCGGCCGTACCTGGTGATGACGTACGCCGGAGGCGGCACGCTCGCCGATCGGCTGGCCGACGGCCCGATGCCGGTACGCGAGGCGCTACGGACCGCCGCCGACATCGCCCGGGCCGTGGCGGTCCTGCACGACAAGGGAGTGCTGCACCGGGACCTCAAACCCTCGAACGTCCTCTTCGACACCACCGCCGCCGGAGCCCGGGTGCTGGTCGCCGACCTGGGACTGGCCAAGGCCCTCGCGCACGCGTCCGGGTTCACGCTCGTCGCCGGCACGCCCGGTTACATGGCACCGGAACAGCTCGTCGCGGGCGGCACGCTGGACGCGCGCGCCGACGTCTACGCGATGGGCGCCCTGACCCAGCACATGATGACCGGAGCGCCGCCGGGGCAGGAGGGGCAGACCGCGTCGGCCGTACCCGCCGTGGTCGAGCGCGTCGTCCGCCGCGCCCTGCACCGTGATCCGGACCGCCGCTGGCCCAGCGCTGCCGCGTACGCCGCCGCGCTGGAGGGCCTACTGGCCCCACGAACGGGTCCGGCCCGGCCGTCGCCACGGCGCGCCCGCCGGGCCCTCACCACCCTCGGCACGGTGGTCACGACGCTGGTCCTGGCCGGTTCGTCGGCCGCCTCCGCCACGCCGCCGGGCTGGACCCGGGTACGCGACGCGACCGGCACCATCTCCGTCGCCGTGCCCGACGACTGGGCCCGGCACCTCCGCGACGGCGGCTGGAAACCGGGAGTGATCGGCCCGCCCGGCGCACACTACCCGGGCCTGGTCGTCGGGCCCGACCTCACCGAGTGGTCCAACGCGAACAGTCCCACGCCCGGCGTGTTCGTCGGGGTGAGCCGGACTCGCACCACCGCGACGGTCCCGCCCACCCTGACCGGCCACAACCGTTGCTCCCGTGCTGCCGACCGCACGATCACGGTCGGCAGCCTCAGCGGGACCGTCCGGCGCTGGACGCGGTGCGCCAACACCACGACGACCTTCAGCGAGGCCATCCTGACCGCGGCCAACGGCACCCTCGACGTCTGGGTCCAGGTCAGACAGACCGCGGGCGCGGATCGCACCGACGAGATCCTGGACACGCTGCGCGTGACCGGCACCACGGCCGAGCCTTAGTACCGCTCCCAGGTGCCGCTGCCGTCGGCCTTGCGCCACCGGCGGGTCTCGGTGCCGCCGTCGATCGTGCGGACGGTGGCCTCCACGTTCTGGCCCACCAGCCGGTACGAGACGAACGTCATGACCTGGTCAACTCCGGAACCGGGCTGGTCTCCCCTGATGGCCGGCCACGCCTGGCGTCCCCGGCCGTTGTCCGAGAGCTGCACGGGCACGAGCGCCTGGCGTCGTGAGGCGTTCGCGTTGCCCAGTTCGACGAGGACGAGCGCGTCCTCGGTCGACGGTGCGTTCGCCGGTTCCTCGACGATGAACTCGCCGTACACCGGCTGCGCGCCGCCGGGCAGGATCCGGCACGGCACGTCGAACCCGTTCGACCCGTTGCGGAACACCACGGCGTCGTCGGACTCGCTGCAGAAGGTCAGCTTGCGAATCACCGCGTTGGGCCAGTCGGTCTGCCTGATCTCGCTCACCTGGGTGGCCGGCCCGGAGGTGCCGGAGACCGGAGCACCCTGGGTGGCGCCGGCGGTGGCCGGCGTACCCGGGCCGGAGCTGGCGGGCGTCGGGGCGCTCGACGCCGACGGGCTCGCGCTGCCCGCGGAAGAGCCGGCGGGCACCGCGTCACCGTCTTGCCGGTCTACCGATGGGGTGCAGCCAGCGCCGAGCGTGACGCCGAGTGCCACACCGACGAGCAGTTTGCCGTGCATGGGTGGTCCTTTCCTCTGCGGGATCCGTCACCACATTTGATGCCCCGGCGCGGGAGGCGGTTCACGCAACGAGCGAGGATCTTTCCACCGCCGGTGCGCACGCCCCTCCTCCTCAGGTCGTAGGCGCATTGCCGTCCTGCGCCAGATGGCGGGGTGCGATCGCTGGAACAGGCTTGGCCCAGGGCGTCGGGTGACGCCGTACGGACCTGCTCCGGACACCCGTTCGCCTGGAAAGGCAGTAACCGACGATGCGATCTTCTTCCTCTTCCCCATCCCGCTCCGCCCGAATCGCACGGCCCGTCGTCCGCCTCGGCGCGGTGGTGGCGACCGCTGTCGTCATCGCCGTGAGCACCGCGGGTTGTGGCGCGGGGCAGAGCGCTCCCGCGCCACCAGTCGACGCTCCGGCGGCACCGGCTGCCGCGAACGGGGCGGCCTCCGCCCTGACCGACGCCGACGTCAACGCCTGGCTCGACGGTCTGTTGCCGGCCGCGCTGGACCGCACCGGCATCGCCGGGGCCACCGCCGCCGTCGTCCACAATGGCCGCATCGTCACCACCCGGGGGTACGGCCACGCCGACACCGGTGACGGTGGCGTCGGGGCGGTGCCTGTCGACCCGGACCGGCATCTGTTCCGGATGGGATCGGTGTCGAAGCTCGTCACCGCCACCGCCGTCCTGCAACTCGTGCAGAGCGGCAAGCTGGATCTCGACGCCGACGTCCAGACGTACCTCGATTTCCGCCTGCCGCGCGGCTTCGAGCGAGCCGTCACCCTGCGGCACCTCCTGACGCACACCGCCGGTTTCGAGGAGCGGGTCGCCGGCCTCATCGGCACCGGCGGCGGCACCGTCAACCTGCGCCGGGCGCTGGTGACCGACCCGCCGGAGCAGATCTACGAGCCGGGCACGGTCCCGGCGTACTCCAACTACGGCAACGCGGTCGCGGGTTACGTCGTCGAGCGCGTCACGGGGACGCGCTTCGAGGAGTACGTGCAGCGCAACATCCTGGACCGGGCGGGCATGCCGTCGTCGAGCTTCGAGCAGCCGCTGCCGACGCCGCTGCGCGAGCGGATGTCCAAGGGGTACGACACCTCCGGCGCGCCCGCCGCGCCCTTCGAGATCATCGGCACTCCCCCGCCCGGCGCGCTGAGCGCCCCGGCGACGGACATGGCACGGTTCATGCTCGCCCAACTCGGGGAGCCCGTCGGTTTCGGGGCCCTGCTGGACCCGCCGACCCGCGAGCTGATGCAGCGCCCGGCGCTCGACGCGACATCGCTCGGCACGCTGGCCGACGGACCCCGGATGACCCTCGGCTTCTTCGACGAGAGCCGCAACGGCCACCGGATCCTCGGCCACGGCGGCGACACCGCGTACTTCCACACCCACCTGCAGATCTACCCCGACGACCGGACCGGCATCTTCCTCTCACTCAACAGCAACGGCTCGGGGGCGCTCGCCAGCCACGAACTCCGCGAGTCGGTCGTGAACGGTTTCGCCGACCGCTACTTCCCCGCCCGCGACGGGCAGCCGACCGCCGGCGTCGACCCGGCGACCACCGCCGAGCACGCCGCGCTGGCAGCCGGCACGTACGAGTCCTCGCGAGCGATACGGAGCAACTTCCTGACGGCGATCGGCCTGGTCGGGCGGACGACGGTGAGCGTCACCGACGGCGACCGGTTGCTGTTCGAGCCCGGGCCACTGTCCGACTCCCCCGCCCGCTACGAGGAGGTGGCCCCCTGGGTCTGGCGGGAGGTCGGCGGGCAGCGCACGATCGCCATGCGGGCAACCGACGACCGGGTCGAGGCGATCGGTTTCGACTCCGCGTTCGCGTTGCTGCCCGTCGAGCCCGCCCGCGCCTCGACGGTGGCCGTCCCGGTGCTCGCCGTCTCGACTGTCGTGCTGCTGCTCACCGTGCTGTCCTGGCCGGTCGGCGCGCTCGTCCGCCGCCGGCTCGGCCGCGCCCCGCGCGAGCGGGCCGGGCGCACCGCGCGGATCCTGAGCCGCGTCGCCGTCGCCGGCACGATCCTCGCCCTGGCCGGGTGGGTGCTGGCCATCAGCAGCATCATGAGCCTGCGGGAAATCCCCGGTGGTGTCCTGCGCGCCGTTCAGGTGCTGCAACTTGTCGGTCTGCTCGGTGTGCTGCCCGCCGCCGTGCGGCTGGCCGACGACGTCCGACGCCACCTCGGCTGGCGCAGGATCGCCGGCAGCGCCCTGCTCCTGCTCGCCCTCGCCGGTGCGGGCTGGTTCGCCGTGGAGTTCCGGCTGCTCGCGCCTAGCATCTCCTACTGACCCGCCCGACCCGGGACGATCCGGAGCGAGGATGCGCACCGCATGAGGGACCACACCGGCACCGAACCCGGCTCGCCGCGACTGACGAGGTGGCTCGACGAACGCCTCACCCGACTCGGCGTGACCGGGGTGTTCCCCCGGGACTGCCTGCTCGCGGCGGCCCTGACCGTCCTGACGTTCGTCCTGTTGACGGTGCTGATCTGGTTCGTGGCACCGGAGGACGGGGTGTCCTTCGACCCGACGCGGGCGTGGCTGCTCATCGCCGTCTGCTGCGTCCAGGCGATGCTGCTGTGCCTGCGTCGGGTCCGCCCGCTGCTCTGCCTCGCGCTCGTCGTCGGCCTCCAACTGCCCGTCATCGGCGTCTCGCTGCCCGAGGCGACCGTCCGGGGCGTCGCGCCGTTCGTCGTGGCGTACACCATCGGGTCGGTGCTGCCGTCCCGGCGCGCGCTGCTGGCCGTCGGCGCGGCCGTGCTGGTGGAGTCGGTCGGGGCGGCCTTCGTGGTGACCCCCAATCTCCTGACGGGCGTCGCGTACGTCGCCGCCAGCGCGCTGACCTACCTCGGCGCGACATTCGTCGGCACCTACGTGGCCACGTCCCGGCGCTACGTGGAGCTGGTCCGGGTGCGGGCGGAGGAGGCGGTCCGGGAACAGCAGACGAAGATCCAGGGGGCGATCGGCGCGGAGCGCACCCGGATGGCCCGGGAGCTGCACGACGTGGCGGCCCACCACCTCTCCGGCATGGTCGTGCAGGCGGCGGCGGTCGAGCGGTTGATCGACCGGGACCCGGCAGCCGCGAAGGCCGGGGTGGCCTGGATCCGGAGCCAGGGCAAGGAGACCCTGGACAACCTGCGGCTGGTCGTCGGCGTGCTGCGCGGCCGCCCGGGACACGAGGGCGGCGACGGCGCCACACCGGTGCCGGGCCTGGGCATGCTCGACGACCTGGTCCGCACCGTCGGCACCCTCGCCGGTCCGGTCGAGTTCGTCCGCGAGGGGCAGCAGCGTGCGGTGCCGCCGATCGCCGACGTCGCGCTCTACCGGATCGCGCAGGAGTCGCTCAGCAACGCCCGTCAGCACGCCCCGGGCGCGGCGGCGCGGGTGGTGCTCCGCTTCCGGCCCCGCTCGGTGTCACTGGAGGTGGTGAACGAACCCGCCGCCCGGCGTACCGTGCCGGCGCCGCGCACCGGCGGTGTCGGCCTGGTCGGCATGCGCGAGCGCGCACAGCTCATCGGCGCGAGTTTCGCGGCCGGCCCGACCACCTCCGGCGGTTGGTCGGTCACCACGACGCTACCGACGAACGACCCCGTCGCGTCGCCGGCAGAGGGAGAGGCCCCGGCATGATCAGAGTGATGCTCGTCGACGACCAGGCGGTCGTCCGCGCCGGCTTCCGCGTCATCCTCGAAGAGGTCGGCGACATCGAGGTCGTCGCGGAGGCGTCCAGCGGTACGGCCGCCGCCGACCTGGCCCGTCGACTGCAACCCGACGTGATCTGCATGGACGTCCGGATGCCACACGGCGACGGGCTCACCGCGACCCGGCAGATCCTCGCGGACGCCGCCGGAACGCCACCGGCGGTGCTCGTGGTGACGACGTTCGACCTCGACGAGTACGTCTTCGGCGCGCTGGAGGCCGGCGCCAGCGGATTCATCCTCAAGGACTGCGAACCGGAGGACCTCGTCGAGGCGGTCCGTCGCCTCGCCGACGGTTACGGCCTCGTCGACCAGGCCGTCACCCGCCGGGTGATCTCGGAGTTCGCCAGGCGCACCCCCGCGCCCCGCTCGGACGCCGCGACGGCCCACCAGCTCACCGCTCGGGAGACCGAGATCGTGCAGTTGCTCGCGCAAGGGCTGTCGAACGTCGAGATCGCCGACCGGCTGTTCATCGAGACCAGCACCGTCAAGTCGCACCTCGGGCGCGCGATGGGCAAGATCGGCGCACGGGACCGGCTGCAGACCGTCGTGTGGGCGTACCAGAACGGGGTGGCCCGCCCCTGACGGGCGCACCGCCTCAGTCGTTCCACTCCTTGGCGAGCAGCTCGTAGGAGCTGACCCGGTCGGCGTGCGCGTGGGTGATCGTGGTGACGAGCAGCTCGTCGGCCGCGGTGACGTCCCGCAGGGTGCGCAGCCGCTCGACCACCGTCGGTGGTGATCCGACGAACTGGGTGTCCACCCGGTCGGCGACGAGATCGCGGTCGTCGTCGGTCCACGGCAGCGCGGCGGCCTGCTCGGGGCTCGGGAAGGGCATCGCGCCCGCGCCGCTGCGGATGCTGCGCACCCACGGCCCGTACGGTGCGGCCAACCGGCGGGCCGTGTCGTCGGTCTCGGCGACGACCACGTCGGCGGAGACCACCACGTACGGCTCGGCGAGCGTGGGAGAGGGTTGGAACGCCGCCCGGTAGGCGGCGACCGCGTCGAGGATCGACGAGGGGCTGACGTGGTAGTTGGCGGCGAAGGGCAGGCCCAGCGCGCCAGCGAGTTGCGCGCTCTCCCCTCCGCTGCTGCCCAACAGCCACACCTGCAGGTCGGTGCCCTCTCCCGGCACGGCGTGCGCGTCCAGGCCGTCGGCGTCGGCGTAGTCGCCGCGCAGCAGGGCCAGCACGTCGGCCACCTGCTCGGCGAAGGGCGGTGGCTGGGCACCCGGCTGGTGCAGCAGTGCGGTGCTCAGGGCGAAGCGTGGCGAGGCGAGCACCTGGGCGTACGAGAACGGTGGCGGGATGAGCAGCCCGTCGACCACCCGAGCCGCCACCGGCGGCGGGGCGGGCGCGGCGCTCTCCCGGGCCGCCTCGATGCGCCGCTGGCCGGAGCGACCCAGCCCGAGGTCGATGCGGCCGGGGTGCAGGGCGGCGAGGGTGCCGAACTCCTCGACCACCGACAGGGCGGTCCGGTGCCCGACCTGGACGGCCCCGGAGCCGACGCGGAGCACGCTGGTGGCCGCGGCGATCTGCCCGATCAGCACGGCCGGCGCGGAACTGGCGACACCGGCGGCGAGGTGGTGCTCGGCCAGCCAGTAGCGGTGGTAGCCGGACTGCTCGGCCCGGCGGGCCAGGTCGACGGTGTTACGCAGGGCGTCGGTGACGGTGCCGCCGGCGGGCACCGGGGACAGGTCGAGGATGGACAGTGGCGTGGACGGCATCGTGGTCCCCGTTTCTGGTCAGGCCGCCGCGGCGGCGGTCGCCGGCGGCGCGAAGGGGCGGCTGGGGATCTCCCGGCGCAGCACCGGGGCCACCTCGGCCTGGAAGAGTTCCAGGCTCTCCCGGTGCTGCTTGTCGGTCAGCCCGTCGTGGTCGGCCTGGAGGTGGATGACCTCGTGGCCGAACCGCTCGTGGTAGCGCAGCACCTTGTCCACGAGCTGTTGCGGGCTGCCGACCAGGATCGAGCTGCGCTCGATGGCGTCCTCCAGGGTCGCGAAGACCGGCTGGATGCCGAGCCGCCGGAACGCGACCAGCCGGGCGTCGAAGATCGGCCGGTACCGCTCGATGGCCTCCTGCGAGGTGCGGGCCACGTAGAAGCCGGCGGTGCCGGCACCGACGAGGGCGTCCGCCGGGTCGTGCCCGTAGTGGACCCACCGTTCGCGGTAGTAACTGATGAGGTCGGCGTACGGCTCGATGGGGTTCGTGACGTTGGCGGAGAAGATCGGGTCGCCGTACCGGGCGGCGAGGTCGACGGAGTCCCTGCTGGTGGCACTGCCGTGCCAGACCCGGATGGGCTGTTGCAGCGGGCGTGGCCAGGTCTCGGCCTCGGTGAGCGACGGCCGGTACGTCCCGGACCAGGTGACCGTGTCCTCCCGCCAGAGCCTGCGGAACAGCTCGTAGCCCTCCCGGTTGCGGTCCCACTGGTCCTCGGCGGTGACGTGGAACAGGTGCGCCTGCGCGGCGCCGTTGCCCTTGCCGATGATCAGTTCGAGTCGGCCGTCGGAGAGGTGATCCAGGGTGGCGTAGTCCTCGTAGGCGCGGACCGGGTCCAGCAGGCTGAGCGTGGTGACCGCGGTGAACAGCCGGATGGTGGAGGTGCGGGCCGCGATGTGGCTCAGCACCACGGGCGGCGACGACGAGATGAACGGGCGCTCGTGCCGTTCACCGACGCCGTACCCGTCGAACCCGAGTTCCTCGGCAAGGACTGCCGTGTCGACCACGTCCCGGAACCGGTCGGTGGTGCTCCTGCGCTGGCCGGTGACCGGGTCGGGCAGGTGGGTGATGAGCGTTATCAGCAGGAACTTCACGCGGCGACCATCACTTTCGGCTGGCGAGCGGGGCGACCGGACGGGCGGGGGCGAGACCGAGGTGGTCGCGCAGGGTGGTGCCGGTGTACTCGCTGCGGAAGACACCGCGTTCCTGCAACAGCGGCACGACCTGGTCGACGAACTCGTCGAGCCCACCGGGGGTCAGGTGCGGCACCAGGATGAACCCGTCGGCGGCGTCCGACTGCACGAAGTGGTTCATCCGCTCGGCGACCTGCCGCGCGGTGCCGACGAAGGACTGCCGGCCGGTGACCTCGATGATCAGATCGCGGATGCCGAGCCCCTTCTCCTCGGCCAGCGCCCGCCACCGCCGCGCGGTGTCGACCGGGTCGGGATACATGCCGGCGCGACCTCGGCTGATCGCGTCGCCGGAGACGTCCGGGTCCTCGGCGGGCAGTGGTCCCTCCGGGTCGTACCCGGACAGGTCCCGGTTCCACAGTTGTTCCAGCAGCAGGATCGCGGTCTGCGGGCTGACCTGCTGGCGGCGGATGTGGTGCGCGCGTTCCTGCGCCTCGGCGTCGGTGTCGCCGAGCACGAACGTGACACCCGGGATGACCAACAGGTCCTCGGGTCGGCGGCCGTAGCGGACCAGCCGGGACTTCACGTCCCGGTAGAAGTCCTGGCCGTCCTCCAGGGTGCCGTGCCGGGAGAAGATCGCGTCGGCGCTGGACGCCGCGAACTCGCGCCCGTCCGGCGAGTCGCCTGCCTGCAGGATCACCGGGTGCACCTGCGGACTGCGGGGCACCGTGAAGTGCCCCGCGATGTCGAACTGGTCGCCGTGGTGGGCGAAGCCGCCGGGGGCGGCCTCGGTGACGAAGCGGCCAGCGTCCCGGTCGCCCACGATCGCGTCCGCCGGCCACGACTCCCACAACTCCCGTGCCGTACGCACGAACTCGGCGGCCCGGTCGTAGCGCAGCGAGCGGTCCAGGTAGCCGCCCCGGCGGAAGTTCTCCCCGGTGAACGCGTCGGAGGTGGTGACGACGTTCCAGGCCGCCCGCCCACCGGAGAGGTGGTCGAGGCTGGCCAACTGCCGGGCCAACTCGTACGGCTCGCGGAACGTGGCGTTGAGCGTGCCGGCGAGACCCAGGTGTGTGGTGACCGCCGCGAGGGCGGCGAGCACTGTCAACGTGTCCGGGCGGCCGACGACGTCCAGGTCGTGGATGCGGCCCCGCTGCTCGCGTAGTCGCAGCCCCTCGGCGAGGAAGAAGAAGTCGAACTTGCCCCGTTCCGCGGTGCGGGCCAGGTGGACGAAGGAGGCGAAGTCGATCTGGCTGCCGGACGCCGGGTCGCGCCACACGGTGGTGTTGTTCACGCCGGGAAAGTGCGCGGCCAGGATGATCTGCTTGGGCATGACGGGTCTCCAGTGCTCAGGCGGTCGCCGCGACGGCGTACCGGCTGGCCGGTCGGGGCAGGCCGAGCAGGTCACGCAGCGATCCGGCCGGATAGTCGGCGCGGAACAGGCCGCGGTCCCGCAGCGCGGGCACCACCGCCCGGGTGACCGCGGTCAGGTCGTCGGGGAGCACGGCCGGTCGCAGCCGGAAACCGTCCACCCCAGCCCGGTGCCACTCGGCGAGCACATCGGCCAACTGCCCCGGCGTGCCGGCGAAGACCGCCGCGTCGGACGTGAACTCCGCGCCGTGCAGCTCGTCCAGGCGGGCCCCACGGTGTCGGGCCAGCGCCGACGTGTCGTCGATCAGCACGACCAGGTCGGCGAGGACGCGCAGTCGCCCGTCGCTCCGGCCGACGGTCTCCTCGGCCGCCCGCACCTCCGCCACGATCGCGGCGGCGTGCCCGGCATCGGTCGGGGTGACGAAGACGACGTCGGCGTGCCGGGCGGCGAACGCGTACGTCACCGCAGCGTGGGCCAGCGCGGCGACGACAGGTTGCCCCTGCGGTGACCGGGGCACGATGGAGGGGCCCCGGACCGAGAACCACGGGCCGGTGAAGTCGACGTAGTGCAGCCGCTCGCGGTCGACGAAGCGGCCGGTCGGCACGTCTCGAATCACGGCGTCGTCCTGCCAGCTGTCCCAGAGCCGGCGGACCACCTCCACCGCGTCGCCGGCCTCGGCGATGAGGTCACCGACGCGCCGGACGACCTCCGGTTCGTCGAGCCGGGCCGGGTCCAGCGGTGGGATGTCACGGCGACCGAAGTGCCCGGCCTCGGCCCTACGGGCGGAGATCCGGGGCCGCCAACCGGCCCGCCCGCCGCTGACGTGGTCGAGCGTGGCGATCGCCGTGGAGACGTGGAACGGCTCGGTGTGGGTGGTGCTTGTGGTCGGGACCAGCCCGATGTGCCGGGTCAGCGGGGCGAGCCGGGCGGCGACCTGCACCGCGTCGAGCCGTCCCCGGAGCTGGTCGGTGCGGTCGTCGGGGCCGTCCGGCCGGGACGTCTGGAGGTCGAGGCTGTCCTCGATGGTCAGCAGGTCGAGTGCGCCGTGTTCGGCCTCGCCCGCGAGGGCGTTCCAGTAGCGGGCGGTCAGTGGGGCTGTCGCGTCGGCGCGCGAGAGCCGCCACGCGGCGGGGTGCCAGCCGAGACCGTCGAGCGCCACGGCCAGGTGCAGGCTCTTGTCGGTCATGGTGTCTCCTCCTACGGTCGGCCGGCGGTGACCAGCGTGGGCAGCGCGTCCAGCAGGGACCTGGTGTAGTCGTGTCGGGGATAGCTGAAGACGTCGCCGACCGGGCCCTGTTCGACCACCGCGCCGTCGTGCATGACGAGCACCCGGTCGCTGAGGTGGTGCACCACGCCCAGGTCGTGGGAGATGAAGAGCAGGGCGGTGCCGTCGGTGGCACGGAGGTCGGCCAGCAGGTCGAGGACCTGCGCCTGCACGGAGACGTCGAGGGCGGAGACGGGCTCGTCGCAGACGATCACGCTGGGTCGGGGAGCGATCGCGCGGGCGATGGCGACCCGCTGCCGTTGGCCGCCGGAGAGGTGCCGGGGGTGCCTGTCGACCAGGTCCGCGCCGAGACCGACCCGGCGCAGCAGGTCGACGACGCGGTCGCGCCGGTCCGACCGGCTGACGTCGCCGTCGAGGTTCTCCGCGACGACCCGCCCGACGGTGTAGCGGGGGTCGAAGGAACTCAGCGGGTCCTGGGAGATGAGCTGCAACCGGCGTCGCAGCGGGCGGCGGGTCCGCTCCCGCACGCCGGTCCACGCGGCGCCCTCGAAGGTGACGGCGCCCGCGTCGGCGTCGAGCAGACCGGCGACGATCCGGGCGACGGTGCTCTTGCCGGAGCCGGATTCCCCGACCAGGCCGAGCGTCTCGCCCTGGGCGATGGTGAAGGAGACGTCCCGCACGACGGTCTGCTCGCCGTAGCTCTTGGTCAGCCCGGCCGCGTCGAGCACGGTGTCGTCGGCACGGACCTCGGGCCGGGCGGGCAGGGCCGCCCGTGCCTTCCCGGACCGGGACACCCCGAGCCGGCGTCCCCGCGACGTCGCCGAGGGCACCGCGTCCAGCAACTGCCGGGTGTACGGATGCGTGGGGGCCCGCAGCAGCGTGGCGGTGGGACCCTGCTCGACGATCCGACCGTCACGCAGCACCAGGACCCGGTCGGCGATCTGGGCGACCACCGCCAGGTCGTGGCTGATCAGCAGAAGACTCACCCCGGTGGCCCGCCGCTCGGCGAGCAGCCGCAGGATCTGCGCCTGCACGGTGACGTCCAGCGCGGTGGTGGGCTCGTCGGCGATGAGCAGGGCCGGTTCCCCGGCGATCGCCGAGGCGATGAGCGCCCGCTGCCGCAGCCCTCCGGAGAGCTGGTGCGGGTACTGGCGGGCGCGGCGCTCCGGCTCCGGTAGGTGGACCTGGTCGAGCAGGTGGCCGACCCGGCCGGCTCGTTCCCGGCGACCGACGATGCCGTGGGTGGTCAGCACCTCGCCGATCTCGGCGCCCACCGTTCGCAGCGGGTCGAGCGAGACCAGCGCGTCCTGCAGGACCAGCCCGGCGAGCCGGCCACGGACCCGCCGCCAGTCCCGTGGCCGGTGCCCCCGCACGTCCTGGTCGGCCAGTTCCAGCCGGGCCGCGCGGACCCGCGCGCCCGGCCCGGCGAGACCGACGAGGGTACGAGCGGTGACGCTCTTGCCGGAGCCGGACTCGCCGACGACCGCCACGCACTCGCCGCGCTCGACGGTGAAGCTGATCCCCCGCACCGCGGCCACCGGGCCGGTCGGGGTGTCGAAGTCGACGTGCAGGTCCTCGACCGTGACCAGGGCGGCCATCAGCGCCGCCGCCCGTCGAAGCGGGCCTGCCAGTGCCGGCCGACGACGGTCAGCGACACCACGGTGGCGGTGACCGCCAGGCCGGGCAGGATGCTGATCCACCAGGCCACCTGGAGGTAGTTGCGACCCTCGGAGAGCATCGCCCCCCACTCCGGTGACGGTGGCTGCGGGCCCATGCCGAGGAAACTGAGCCCGGCGGCGGCCAGGATGGCCTCGCCGAGCCCGATCACGGCGAGCACCGGCACCGGGCCGACCACGTTCGGCAGCACGTGCCGCACCACGAGTCGAGGCCGGGACTGGCCGAAGGTGACGGCCTGCTCGACGTAGCCGGAACGGCGCACGACAAGCGTCTGACCGCGGACCACCCGGGCGTGGTGCGGCAGGGTGGCGATGCCGATCGCCACGATCAGGCTGACGGTGCCGGGACCGGCGATGGCGATGAACAGCAGCGCCAGCAGCAGCATCGGGAACGCCGACAGCGCGTCGAGCGTGCGGCTGAGCGCCTCGTCGGCGACCCGGTGCGCCAGGCCGGCGAGCAGCCCGAGCAGCACGCCGCCGCTCACCGCGATCGCGGTGGCGGCCACCCCGATGGTGAGGGAGTGCCCGGCGCCGTGCAGCACCCGGGTCCAGACATCGCGGCCGAGGTGGTCGGTGCCGAACCAGTGCGCCGCGTCCGGCGGCGCGAGCACGGCCAACGGGTCGGCCGCGAGGGGGTCGCCGGGGGCGAGCACGGCGGGCCAGGCGGCGGCGACGACAAGCAGGAGCAGGTACGCCCCGGCGACGAGCGGGCCGGGTCGCGGCCGGGGCCGTCGGCGTACGGCCGGACGGGCGGGGTCGGCGACTGTCAGCGCCGAGGCGTCGGTGAGCGGTGGGCCCAGGGTGACGGTCATCGGTCAGCTCCTTCGCAGACGCGGGTCGACCAGCAGGTACGCCAGGTCGGCGGCGGTGTTGACCACCACGTAGACGGCGGCCGAGAGCGTGACGACGGCCAGCACCACGGGCATGTCCCCGCCGGTGACCGCGGTGAGGGTGACCTGGCCGAGGCCGGGCCGACCGAAGACCTGTTCGACGATCACGGTGCCGCCGAGCAGGATGCCGAAGAGCCAACCGGCCAGGGTGACGGCCGGCAGGAGCGCGTGCCGCAACGCGTGGCGCAGCAGCACGGTGCGCTCCCGTACGCCCCGGGACCGGGCGGTGAGCACGAACGGTTCGTCGAGAGCCCGGTCGATGCCGTCGCGCAGCACCTGGGCCAGCAGCCCGGCGATGGGCAGCGCGAGGGTGACGGCGGGTAGCACCAACGCGGCCATCCCCTGGTCGCCGGAGACCGGGAAGATCCCGAACCGGAACGACAGCACACTGAGCAGCAGGAGCCCGATCAGGAACGACGGGGTGGAGACCAGCAGCAGTTCGGTGCCGGAGCTGGCCCGGCGCAGCCACGGGCGCCGGTCCCCGGCGGTGGCCACCGCGATGAGCAGGGCGAGGAGCACCCCGAGACCGGCGGCGGCGACCGCGAGGGTGAGGGTGGGGGCGACCTGCTCGCCGATGACCTCGGCGACGGGGCGTTGCAGCAGGTACGAGCGTCCGAGGTCGCCGCCGACGAGCCTCCGGAGGTAGTCGAGGTACTGCACGACGGCCGGCCGTTCCAGACCCCACTCGGCGATGATCTCGGCACGGATCTGCGGGGTGTCGGCTCCGTCGCCGACGATGTTGTCCACGGTGTCACCGGGGGCGGCCAGCAGCGCCAGGTAGGCGGCGGTGGCCGCGACCCAGAGCACGATCAGGCCGGCACCGAGCCGGCGGGCCACGGCACGTACGGGTGGGCTGCTCATCTCATTTCCCGATCCACAGGTCGTAGGCGCTCGCGGGAACCCCGGCGGTGGGCTCGAAGCGCACCCCGCCGACTCCGGTGCTGGCGGCGATCTGGTCGGCCGGCGCGTACAGCGGCAGCGCCAGCGCCTGCTCGGCGACGACCTGCTGTTGCACGTCGGCGTAGATGCCGGCGCGCTTCGTCGGGTCGGCGGCGGCCTGGCCGGCTTCCAGGAGCCTGTCGATGCGCGGGTCGTTGACCTGGGTGCGGTTGATGCCGCCCAACGAGTGCAGCAGCAGGTTGAGGGCGGCACCGGCGTCGGTGTCGGCGCGGGAGTTGTCGAAGACCTCGTACTCGTTGCGCTGGAACGCCTCCGTGGCGGTGCCCTGGTCGACAAGCGACACCTTGAGGTCGATGCCGGCGCTCTGCTTCACCGCGGCCTGCACGGCCTGGGCGAGGACGTCGCGGCGGTCCCGGACGAAGGGTGCGGACTGCACGAGGCGTACGGTGAGCCGCTTGCCAGCCTTGACCCGGTAGCCGTCGGCGTCCCGGGCCGCCCAACCGGCCTGGTCGAGCAGGGTGTTGGCCTTGGCGCTGTCACCGCCGTAGCCGCCTTCGAGGCGCTTGTCGTAGAGCGGGCTGGACGGGCTGATCACGCTCCAGGCCCGGGTGGCGGTGTCGCGGTAGACCGACCTCAACACGGTGTCGACGTCGACGGCCTCCCGGAACGCCTGCCTGACCCGCAGGTCGTCGAAGGGCGCGTGCGAGGTGTTGAAGTAGTAGGAGTACGCGGAACCGGAGTTCAGCTCGCGGGTCAGGCGCAGCGCCCGGTTGCCGGTGACCAGCGGCTGGTCGGTGGCCGGCACCCCCTCGATGAGCTGCACCTGGTTGGACGTGAGGGCCCCGACGCGCACCGCCGACTCCTTGAGGAACCGGTAGGTGATCCCGTCGAGGTGGGCCGGACCGGTGTGTGTGGCGGTGGGCGGCGCCCAGTCGTAGCCGGGGTTGCGCCGGTAGCGCAGCTCCTGACCGGGGACGTAGCGGTCCAGTACGAACGGCCCGGTGCCGACCACGTCGGTGCCACCGGCCTTGAGGTTCTTCGCCTGCCGCAGCGACGTCGGGGAGACCTGCGCGCCCTGCGGGGAGGCCAGGAAGTCGAGGATCAGCACGTCCGGCGCGCTGAGGACGAGTCGTACGGTGCGTGGGTCGACGGTCTCGACGGCCCTGAGGTTGCGCAGTTGGACGGCGGCGACGCCCGGGGCGTACCCGGGTTCCCGGAGTTTGTCGATGTTGGCCTTGACGGCCGCCGAGTCGAAGGGGGTGCCGTCGGTGAAGGTGACCCGGTCGCGCAGCGTCAGGGTGTAGGACAGCCCGTCCGGTGCGACAGTCCAGCCGGTCGCCAGCCAGGGCACGAGCTTGCCCTGCTGGTCGTAGGTGAGCAGGGACTCGAAGGTGTTCCAGACCAGCAGGCGGGCCTTGGCCTGGGCGTACTGGTGCGGGTTGAGGGTGACCGGCTCGGTCTCCACGGCCCAGGTGAGGGTGCCGCCGGAGCGGGGCTGGCCGGCCGCCTCGGCGGCGGGGGTGGAGCCGGTGGAGCAGCCGGCGACGACGGCGAGCAGTGCGGCGAGCGAGGCGGCGGCCAGGGTACGCAGACGGTACGCGGGCATGCGGAGATCTCCTGTCCAGGCAGGCGGAAGCGGGGTGCCGACAACGGGCCCGACGCGTGGGCGTGGGCCGGTGGCGGTGTCGGTGCGGTGGTGGCGCGGCGGTGCGCCCCACCCCGGCGGGCCGGTGTGGCGGGCCGGGTCACGGACGAGGTGCCGGGTCAGGCCAGACAGGAACTCGACCACACCCGACCGAAGTCGATGTGGCCGCGGATCGTCAGCCGCAGCTCGCTGGACATGAGCCGAGTCCACCTTCAGGGCGGTGGTGGTGTCAACGAATCCGTCGCCGGATGTCGGCTATCGCACGTGTGGACGTCGATCCGTTGACGCATACCCTACTAAGGCTATAGGGTTTGCAGGGATTTTGCCTGACCGAGGAGTCAGCCGGCCACTCCGGCTCAGTCCAGGTCGAGCAGGATCTTCCCGGCCACCCGACGCTCCCGCAGCGCGTCGGCCGCCTCCCCGAGGCGCTGCCACGAGCCGCGCCACCCGATCGGCGCGCGCAGGGCTCCCCGCGCCACCAGGTCCGCGAGCAGACCGAGATCCGACCCCGGGGCGCTGGCGTCGCCGAAGGACCGCAGTGTCCGTGCCGCGCCCGGCGTGAACGTGGAGTTCACCGGAAGGACGGCCGGCTCGCCGGAGGCCCAGCCGATGCTGTGCAGCACCCCACCCGGGGCCAGCAGGCCCCAGGCGGCCACCAGGTGGGCGCCACCGACGGTCTCCAGCACCACGTCGACCGGGTCGGTGACCGCGTCGAGGCCAACCACGACCTCGTCGGCCCCGAGGTCTGCCAGCCCCGCGCCACGAGCCGGCGAGCCGACCACCGCGACCACGTACGCGCCGCCGTGCCTGGCGAGTTGGACGGCGACCCGACCCACTCCCCCGGACGCACCGGTGATGAGCACCTTGCGGCCGAGCAGCGGCCCCGACGTCCGCAGTGTGCGCAGGGCGGTGAGGCCGACGGTGGGCAGCACGGCCAACTCCGCCAGGTCGGCCGCGGCGGGCACCACCGCCACACTGTCCACGTCGAACACCGCCAGGCGGGCCCAGGCCCCCGGCCCGAAGGCGACCACCCGGTCCCCCTCGCGGGGCCCGGGCCCGTCGATGCCGCCCCGCACCACGTGTCCCGCGGCGTCGTGCCCGAGCACGGCCCCGGCCGGCCAGACGTCGAGGTGACGGATCTCGCCGGCGTTGACGCCGACGTGACGCACCTCGACGAGCACCTGCCCCGGCCCAGGAGTGGGATCGGGCAGGTCCGTCACCCGGAACCCCGCGCGGGTGTCCGGAGCGGCGACGATCGCGCGCACGGCATCCTCCTTCGTGTGGATTGGCGTACGCCCACTCAGGCGGCGGGACGGCGGGACAGCCCGGGCTGGTCGCCGGCCAGTCCGGCGTAGCGCCCCCGGTGGTACAGCAGCGGCGAGCCGACGTCGGCGTGCCGGAGCACCTCCGGCTCGGCCAGCACGACGGCGTGATCGCCGACGGTCACCCGCTCGACGACCCGGCAGAGCAGCCAGGCCAGGGTGTCGTCCAGGATCGGCACCTCCTCCGGGCCGCTCCGCCAGCGGGTGGGAGCGGCGAACCTGTCGATGCCGCTCGTCGCGAAGGTCCGGGCCAGCTCCTGCTGGTGGTGGGCGAGCAGATGAACGGCCACGTGCCGGGCACGGGCCACCGCGGGCCAGCTCGACGACCCGAGGTTCAGGCAGAAGGAGACGATCGGTGGCGCCAGCGACACCGAGGTGAACGAGGTGGCGGTGAAGCCGACCGCGGGCGAGCCGGGAGCGGTGACCACCGTGACGGTGCTGGCCTGGTGGCGCAGCAACGTCCGCAGCGCGTCGCTGTCGGCGTCGATCGGGGTGTCCGTGGACTGGGTCATGACGATCCTCCCGAGGGGTGGGGTGCGCAGAGGGCTACGAGCGGGCGGCGGAATCGGCCGACAGCCGCTCGTACGGGGTCTTCTCGCCGGCCTCGACGGCGATCGGCAGCCGGTTCTCCGCCGGGGGCAGCGGGCAGGTCGCGAAGTCGGTGTACGCGCACGGCAGATTCGTGGCCCGGTTGAAGTCGAGCGTCACCCGACCCCGCTCGTCCGGAGCGGCGACGGCCAGGGACCGGTTGGCCGGATAGGTCGTGACGCCGGAGGTGGCGTCGGTGAACAGCACCGACAGGCTCCCGGGGGCGACGCCGTTGAACGCGGTCAGGCGCAGCGGCACTCCGTCGACGGCGAACTCGATCTGACCGGGTGCGTCGTAGACGTGCGCGAGCCCCTCCACGGCCGCGCCGACGGTGGTGGGGCGCGGGCTGTCGAAGGGTACGAAGCGCCCGCTCACGACCCACCGGTGATCGGCCGGATAGCTGGAGGTGCCCCGGTAGCCGACGCGCAGCGGATGGTCCGGCCGCCGGGGACGGAGAATGTCGTGCCCACCTCGGCGGGCCACCTCCAGCACCCCGGCGTCGAGACCGACGGTGACGCCGGCACGCTCGGCGATCGGCCCGAACTCATGCCGGCCCCGACCCTGCCGGCCGTCGACGACGAGCAACTCGTCCTCGCCGAGAGCCACCACCGGGCCGTCGTCGCCGGTGTGCCACTCCCCCGGCACGTCGGGGAACCGCTGCGGCACCGAGGTCAGCCAGTGCAGACCGGTGACGGCGAGGAAGCCGTGCGGGTCGGCCCGAACCTCCTCGTGGCGTCGGTGCCACTCCCGCCAGGCCGCCTGGAAGTCGAGCCGGGGGTCCACGACGGGCGGCAGGACGGCCTCGTTGGTCATGACAGGGTCCTCCTCGACGAGATGCACCGCCACACGTGCGGGATGCGGGGATGACGGGCGCGACCCTGCGCCGGCGACGACAAGAGGGGGCCGGCGAGGGCTGGGCAGCCCGTTCAGGCCGGGATGGGCGCGCCGGGACAGAGCTGTGCGGCGACCCGCATCAGGTCGACGACCCGGCGGGAGGTGAACAACCGAACCAGCGGCATGCCATCGAGTTTCCTACCAATGCAGTAGGAATTCAAGTCCCCGGGTCGAACGAGACATCGTTGGTCCATCCGGTCCGACGTCGACTGTGGACGTCGGCGGAGTACGATCCCGCTGCGCACCGCGGTGGTGATCTTCCGCCGACGACCCCTCGATAGGAGGCTGGCATGGCCGGTCCGGACGCCGAACTCGCCGCGAAACTCGAGCCCGACGTGCCGCACGCGGCGCGGATCTGGAACTACTGGATGGGCGGCAAGGACAACTTCCAGTCCGACCGGGCGGCCGGCGACGCCGTCGCCGAGGTCTACCCGGAGATCGTCCTCATGGCGCAGCAGTCGCGCGTGTTCCTGGTGCGGGCGGTGCGTCACCTCGCGGCCGAGGCGGGCATCCGGCAGTTCCTGGACATCGGCACCGGCCTGCCCACCATGCAGAACACGCACGCGGTCGCGCAGGGCGTCGCGCCCGAGTCGCGGATCGTCTACGTGGACAACGACCCGATGGTGCTGGTGCACGCGCGGGCACTGCTGGCCAGCACGACCTCGGAGGGTGTCACCACCTACGTCCCGGCCGACTACCACGACCCGGAGAAGATCCTCGCCGAGGCGGCGCAGACGCTCGACTTCGACAAGCCGATCGCCGTCATGTACATGGGTGTGCTCGGCTACGAGCCGGACCTGGACGTGGTGCGTTCCATCGTCGGGCGGACGATGGACGCGGTGCCCTCCGGCTCGCACCTGGTGCTGTGGGACGGCACCAACACCAGCCCGGCGGTGGTCTCCGGCGCGGAACGACTGGCGCAGAGCGGCGGGGTCCCGTACATCCTGCGCAGCCCGGAGGAACTCGCGAGTTGCTTCGACGGGCTGACGATCGTGGAGCCGGGCCTGGTGCCGATCCCCCTGTGGCGACCGGAAGATCCCGACGCGGTCGGGATCGACGCCTACGGCGCGGTGGCCCGCAAGCCCTGACCAGCCTGACGCCGCCCCGCCGCCGCCGTGGGTGCGGCAGCGGGGCGGACGTCACTCACCCGTCACACGTCAGCGTCAACCCGTCGGGCACCACGCTCGTCGACACGAGCAGGCCGAACCTCGCCACACCACCCGGCGCCAGCGTCCCGTTGAACGTGGCGTTGCGGACCGTGATGTCGGCGCCGACCGTCTCCAGCACCCCACCCCAGACGTGCTCGGCCCGCTCGTCGCCGGACCACCGCCAGGAGACACGCCACCGGTCCAGCGGCTGGCTGCCGGTGTTCTCCACGGTGGCCGTGACGAGGAAACCGCTGCCCCATTTGGCGTCGATCGAGGCCGTCGCACGGCACGACGTCAGCGGGGCGGTCCGGGCCGACCAGATGATGAACGGATCCCGCTTGCCGTCGGGAGCGGTGAACCGGTACCAGTACTCGGTGTTGGGCGTCAGCCCGTCGATCGTCACCGCGCCGAAGCGCTCCGGCCCGGACACGGCCGTCGCCACCGGCGCCCGCCACTGCTGGGCGTCCTCGCGACTGGCGAAGAGGCTGACGGTCAGCGGCGGGTCGTAGCCGCAGGGCGGCCGGAAGAATATCGAGTACGAGATGGTCACGCTCGTGGTGGTGACGGCGGTGACGCTGGCGCCGATCGGCAGGGCCGGCGGGCAGGCGAGCGTGGGCGTGGCTATCGGAGTGGGCGTGGGTGCGGCAGTGGGTGTGGGTGCCGCGGTGGGTGTGGGCGTGCGTATCGGAGTGGGCGTGGGTACCGCGGTGGGTAGCGCCGTGGCCGACGGTGTCGGTGCTGGCGTCGCCTCGGCGACGGCGGTCCCGGCCCAGGCGGCCAGCGCCATGGTCGTGACGGCGAGGAACGTGCGAAGCATCGGTGCCTCCGTGGTTTGGCAGGCACCGAGGACCGAGGTGGTGGCCGGTGCCGCGCTCGGGTGTCCGGTCACCGACGAGGACTGCCCGGCACGGGTGACGTGACCACCGCGTGCGCCCCGTGGACCGGAGAAGGTGTGGTGCGCGCTGGCTCCCGAGCACGACCGAACCCCAGCATGGCAGTCGACGAGCATCGATACAAGCGCGCACCGTCACGTCGGGCTACGGCATCAGGTGATCGAGTTGTAGACCGGGACCCAGCCCAGGCTCTGACCGGTGGAGGAGAACACCTCGATCTTGCGAACCACCGCACCCGGCGTGGTGGCGGCGACGCTGTTGCCGACTCCGATCCCGCCGACGGCGATGAGCTTGCCGTCGGTGCGGATCTGCCCGGCGCCACTTCGCCGGATGATCACCGTGTCCGCCGGCGCCTGGTAGGGAACGGCCGCTTCCACGGCGTTCCACGCCAGCGTGACGTCGACCGAGGCGGTGTCCACGAAGACGGCGGGATGCGAGGGGTGCGCCTGACGCAGGTGGTTGCCCACCACGACGGCCTTCGTGGAGCCCTGGTGCACGGCGACGCAGCTGACGGCCCGGCTCGCGTTCGGATTCTCCACCCGGTTGCCGACCACCGTGACGTCCCGGGCGGACAGGACGTTGATGTGGCCGACACAGTTGGTCGCCACGTTGCCGGTGATGGAGACACCCACGGCCTGCCCGGACCGGGGCAGGGAACCACGGGCGCTGCCGTCGACCTCGATGCCGCGCAGTTGGCAGCCCGACACGGTGTTGTCGGCGACCACCAGGTTCGTCACCTGCTGCGTGTAGACGCCGGCCTGGCCACACTCGGTGATGGTGTTACCGGAGATGACGGTGCGGTCGGCGCCGAACCAGACGTTGATGCCGTCGTAGTACTTGGACTCGGCCCGCCAGACGCCGCCCCAGTCCTCGGCTTCCTGCGACGACAGCCAGTCCATCGCCACGTGGTTGTTGGTGATCCGCACGTCGTGGCCGTTGCTGGCGATGCCGAACCGGACGTCCTCGGTGGTGCAGTTCGTGATGAGGATGTCGTTGGACGTGCCGGGGGTGTTGTCCCACACGCTGATGCCGGTGTGGCGGAACCCGCGGGACACCACCCCGTCGACGACGATGCCGGTCGACGCCGTGATGATCAGGCCGCTGTACCAGTACGCGGCGGTGTTGTCGACGAGGTTGAGCCCGAGCACCTTCAGCCGGTGGCAGTCCTGGATCTGGAGCACACCGCGGACCTGATCCTTCACCGTCACCGGGCTGGCGCCGACAAGCGCCAACGTCGCCCCGTGACCCCGCAGCGCGGTGTCGGTCAGTCCCGAGAGTGTCACCCGGTTGCTGACCCGGTACGTCCGGCCGGCCGGGAACAGCACACCCAGGTTCGGAGTGGCCGCCCGCGCGGTGTTGAACGCCGCCTGGATCGCCGCGGTGTCGTCGGTGACCCCGTCGCCGACCGCTCCGTGCGTCAGCACCGAGACCCAGCCGTCGTCGGTGGCGGGCAGCACGGCCGCAGCCGGCTCGGCCGCCAGAGCGGCTCCGCCCGCCAGCGCCGTCGCGGCCAGGCCAGCGCGTAGAGCCGCGCGTCGTCCCATCGATGTCATGTGATCGCCTCCCGTGAAACGTGCCCAATCACCATCGCCGCGCACCCTATCCGTCCCGCCTCGGCCGTAGGGGCACGCTTTCGCCCCGCCCGTCGGGACCAGGGGTGGGGCGAACCCGTGCTCCGCCGACCGTCGCCTGATCTCTTCGTCTACCCGGGGTCGGACCGTCGTGGTCCGTCACCGCGTCGACGAACCGACCCGTACCCGGTCGCTCTCGTTGTCCGAGAGGAAGGACGCCAGGGCCTGCCCCTGCTCGGTCACGGCGGCCCGTTCCGCTGGGGAGAAGCCGCGTAGTGGGCTGACGGTTACCGTGCCCGAATCGACGCTCCAGGTCGCCGCGACCCGCCCGTCGACGAGCACCACACGCTCGCCGGCCACCGAGAGGCCACGGTGGGCGTCGTCGATGATGCGGCTGCGGTCGTCGTAGCCGAGGATCGCGTTGTCGAACGCCGGGAGGAACCGCACCGGGGCGGGTGTCTGCGGGTCCGGGCGCGGCGCGTCGGGAAGGTCGATCAGCTTGCGGCCTCGTTCGTCGCGGAAGGTCACCAGCTCGTCCCGCATCGCGGTCACCGCGGCCGGCAGCCCGGCAAGGCCGCACCACGCCCGCAGGTCGGCCGTGGCCGCCGGGCCGAACGCGGCCAGATAGCGGCGTACGAACAGCCGCCCGACCGGATCGGCGCCCACCGCGGTCGGCGGGGCGATCTCCCGGCCGAGCGACGCGATCTCCCGGCCGAGCCACGTGGAGAGCAGGACGTAGCGCGCGCCTCCCTTCGCCCGCCACACCCCGCGCGGCGGCACCTGTGTCATCGGGAGCAGCGCGACCGCCATCTCGCCCAGCACCCGCGGCTCCGGCGTCGGCCAGCGCTCGCCGAGCGCCCGCCCGATCTCGGGCATCGAGCGGGGCTCACCGTCGGCCACCACCGCCCGCGCGGCAGCGGCGAGATCGTCGAGGTCCACCCCGTCGAGCTCGCCGCGGTAGACCCCGAGCACACGTTGGCGCAGCATGGCGTCGTGACGGGGGCGCCAGGCCACGGCGTCGTCGGCGACGAGCAGGTGGACGGTGCGACGCATGAGGTGGGTACGCACCACGTGTCGGACCGGTGGTGACAGTTTCGGGCGAGGGCGGATCGCCCCTCTCCGGGCAGGACCCGAACGCGCCCCGTCCGGCGGTCACGGTGGGAAGTTCGCCGGGCCTGGTCACAGTGAAGGCGGCCCGAGCTTGATCGCAGCGAGGGCGGGCCGAGCCTGACGTCAGTGAGGCGGGCCGAGCCTGACGTCAGTGAGGCGGGCCGAGCCTGACGTCAGTGAGGCGGGCCGAGCCTGACGTCAGTGAGGCGGGCCGAGCCCTGGTCGCGGAGGAGCCGGCCGAGGCTGATCGCGGTGGTGGCGGGCCGGGCTTGGTGGCGTGGGAGTAGGCCGCTGTCCTGGGCTTCGGGTCGTGTGTGTGCACCAGGAAGCCGAGCGGATCTGGCCTCTGATGCCGGCGGATCTGGCTTCGGGGTGCGCGGGTTGGCGGCGGTTGGCTGTGCTCAGGTTCGGTGGTGGTAGTGGTTGCGGCGGGGGATCTGGTTGGGGTCGAGCCAGGCGGGTGGGATGAATTCGGGGTGGCCGTCGCCTGCCAACCGCACTGTCCAGTCGTTGTGATGGAGGTGTCGGTGGTGGTGGCCGCAGAGCAGGACGGCGTTGGTGAGGGTGGTGGTGCCTCCGTCGGCCCAGTGGTGGATGTGGTGGGCGTCGCACCAGCGTGGTGGGCGGTCGCAGCCGGGGAAGGCGCAGCCGCGGTCGCGTAGGACGAGGGCGCGTCGCAGGGGGCCGGTGATGAGGCGGCGTTGCCGGCCGACGTCGAGGACCTGGCCGGTGCCGCCGAGGACGGCCGGGAGGATCGTGGCGTCGCAGGCGAGTCGGCGCACCGTTTCCGCGGTGAGGTGGAAGCCGGTGTCCAGGGTGCCTGCGTCGAGCTGGCGGGCGAGTGCGTCGAAGCTGGTGGTGACGACGATTTGTGCGGGGTCGCCGCCGTGTTCGGGTAGGTCGGTGGTGCGCAGGGTGAGTCGGCAGAGGTCGGCGAGGGCGTCGTGGCGGCGCTGCCCGGGGGTGCGTGGGTCGTCGGGGCCGTTGGGTGCGGTCAGTGGGTCGATGGCGGCGCGGAGCAGGCCGGCGGTTTCGCTGTCGAGGACGCCGGTGAGTCGCAGGCGGCCGTCGCTCAGCGTGGAGAGGGTGAGGTGGCGGTCGCGGCTGGCTCGGCGGGCTTCGGCTTCCAGGGCGGCGTGGGCGGCGGCGTCGGCGATGTCGGGGGCGACGTGGTCGAGGATGCGGGTGCCGAGTTTGCGCAGGAGGGTGGGGTCGAACTGGCCGGACCAGTCGGTGAGCACACCGACGGCCTTGTCGGCCGCCTGCGCGCCGGCGGTCGTGTGCACGGTGGCGACGGTGTCGGCGATGACCCGGGCCTGGTCGACGGTGATGTCCCCGTTGGCCAGGGCGGCACGTACTCCGGGGTTGCCGGTGTCCAGGGCGGCGGCGAGGTCGACGAGCCGGCGGGCGGCCGGGACGGTGAGGCGGAGTCGCTCACGCAGCCAGACCGCTGTGCTGGAGGCGCCCTGCGCGCGGGCGGTGCCCCGACCGTCGATCTCGCGGACCAGGGCGAGCGTGACTGCGGCGAGCCGCTGCTCCAGGCGGTGCGCGGCGTCGAGGGCGGCGACCAGCTCATCCTCGGTGAGGGCCCAGGCGGCGTCGTCGACGCAGGCGGCGACCGCCTCGTCTGCCTGCGCCAACTCCTCGACCATGACCAAACACTAGAACAGGTGTACGACAATTTTCGGTGGTCAAGATCGATTGCGCAGCGGCGCTCCGCTGGCACTGCCAGGCACTGAGGCTGACCGCCCGCAACGCCGGTTCGCGCGTGCCAGGCGTGGCCCGCCGGCCGCATGCCAGGCCGCGCGGATCGAGCACCGGCATGCCAGGCCGTGCGGATCGAGCACCGCCGCGCGGATCGAGCACCGGGCGGACGAAATCGAGTGGGGCACCGATCAGCGCCTGCCCCGAAGATCCCGATACCGTTGGCGACCGCACACTCCGTACCGCCTGCGCCGGGATGGTCGAGCCGGACCGGCGCTTGACTGGACCGGCGATGATCGTCTCGACCAGCCGATCTGGCGCGGGTGAACAGCGGAGGCGGGGCGACGCGAACCCGTCGCGCCCTTCTCGATCAACTGCGACAGCAGGCCGGGGCGCCAAAAACTTTTGTGCACTTCCTACAACTGGGGGACGGTGGGTTCGGTGGTTGCGCCATAGCGCTGGCCGCCGCCAGCCGGAAGGGTGATCACTGCTGGGAGCCGTCGTCTCGCGGCACGCAGTCCGAGGTCTAGCTAAGGGGTCAGTCGGGTGTTCAACCGTGTCGCCATCGTCAACCGAGGTGAAGCCGCCATGCGGCTCATCCACGCGGTCCGCGAGCTGGCTGCGGAAACCGGCAGACGGATCGAAACCGTAGCTCTCTACACCGACGTCGACCGCACCGCCACATTCGTCCGCGAAGCGGACGTCGCCTACGATCTCGGTCCGGCAGCCGCCCGCCCGTACCTCAATCTGGCGCTGCTGGAGCGCGCGCTGACCGAGACCGGGGCCGACGCCGCGTGGGTCGGCTGGGGCTTCGTCGCCGAGGATCCGGCGTTCGCCGAGCTGTGCGAGAAGATCGGCGTCACATT
This sequence comes from Micromonospora sp. DT231, assembly GCF_049847025.1. Taxonomy (NCBI): domain Bacteria; kingdom Bacillati; phylum Actinomycetota; class Actinomycetes; order Micromonosporales; family Micromonosporaceae; genus Micromonospora; species Micromonospora sp. DT231. Next base: position 118,986 of record NZ_JBNCNO010000005.1, read on the forward strand.
CGTCGGGCCGAGCGCGGACGCCATGCGCCAACTCGGCGACAAGATCGGCTCGAAGCTGATCGCGGAGAAGGTCGGCGTGCCGGTCGCCCCGTGGAGCCGTGGCGCCGTCGAGACCCTGGACGCCGCACGTGCCTCGGCGGCCGAGGTCGGCTACCCGCTGATGCTGAAGGCGACCGCGGGCGGCGGCGGGCGCGGCATCCGCGTGATCCGCAACGAGGCCGAACTCGACGACGCGTACGAGCGCACCAGCCAGGAGGCCGCGCGCGCGTTCGGCAGCGGCATCGTGTTCCTGGAGCGCCTGGTCACCGGCGCTCGGCATGTCGAGGTCCAGGTGATCGCCGACGGGCAGGGCACGGCCTGGGCGCTCGGCGTCCGGGACTGCTCGGTGCAGCGGCGCAACCAGAAGGTCATCGAGGAGTCGGCGTCGCCGGTGCTCGACCCGGCACAGGCCGCCGAGCTGAAGACGTCGGCCGAGCGACTGGCCATCGCTGTCGGTTACCGGGGCGCGGCGACAGTCGAGTTCCTGTACCACCCCGGCGATCGACTCTTCGCGTTCCTCGAGGTCAACACCCGCCTCCAGGTGGAGCACCCGATCACCGAGTTGACCACCGGGTTCGACCTGGTCAAGGCGCAACTGCACGTCGCCTTCGGCGGGCGCCTCGAGGGCGCGCCGCCCGCCGAGCGCGGGCACGCCATCGAGGCCCGGCTGAACGCCGAGGACCCCGACCGCGACTTCGCGCCGTCGCCGGGCCGGATCGCACGGCTGGACCTGCCCAGCGGCCCCGGCATCCGGGTGGACACCGGCGTCAGCGAGGGCGACACCATCCCGGCCGACTTCGACTCGATGATTGCCAAGATCATCGCGTACGGCCGCGATCGCGACGAGGCGCTCGGCAAGCTCCGTCGGGCGATGGCGAACACCACGGTGATCATCGAGGGCGGCGCGACGAACAAGAGCTTCGTGCTCGACCTGCTCGACCAGCCCGAGGTGATCGACGCCAGCGCGGACACCGGCTGGATCGACCGCGTCCGCGGTGAGGGCCGGCTGGTCACGCACCGGCACTCCGCGGTCGCGTTGGCCGCCGCCGCCATCGAGGCGTACGAGGAGGACGAGCGCATCGAGCGGCAGCGACTGCTGTCGACGGCGTCCGGTGGCCGCCCGCAGGTGCAGCACGCCAGCGGTCGACCGTTGGACCTCAAGTTGCGCGGTGTCGGCTACCGCACGCGCGTGGCGCGGGTCGGCGCGCACCGGTTCCGCGTCGGCATCGAGGCGGGCGCCGCCGTGCGCACCGCCGACGTCGAGCTGGACCGCTTCGACCGGCACACCGGTCAGATCGTCGTCAACGGCATCCGGTACCGCCTGCTCACCGGCACCCACGGGCCGACCCACCTGGTCGAGGTGGACGGCGTGACCCACCGGATCAGCCGCGACGAGGGCGGCGTCCTGCGCTCCCCGATGCCGGCGCTCGTCGTCGCCACGCCACTGGAGATCGGTGCCGAGGTCGAGGCCGGCGCGCCGGTGCTGGTGCTGGAAGCGATGAAGATGGAGACGGTGCTGCGGGCGCCGTTCAAGGCGCGGCTCAAGGAGTGCGCCGTCTCGGTGGGCAGCCAGGTCGAGGCGGGTGCGCCGCTGCTGCGCCTGGAGCCGCTCGCGGACGAGGCCGACGACACCGCGGCCGACCCGACGAGCGAGGCCGTCGAGCTGGACCTGCCCACCGCCGCCGGGGAGGTTCCGGCGTCCGCGCGCAGCAGGCGCGGCCAGGAGGACCTGCGGGGCCTGCTGCTCGGCTTCGACGTCGACCCGCACGACGACAGTCGGGTGCTCGACGGCTACCTCACGGCCCGCCGGGCCGCCAGCGAGGCCGGTCCGCGGCAACTGGCCGCGGAACTCGACCTCATCGAGGTGTTCGCCGACCTCGCCGAGTTGAGCCGCAACCGGCCGACGGGCGAGGACGGCGGCGCCGCACACGTACACAGCGCCCGTGAGTACTTCCACACCTACCTGCAGAGCCTCGACGTCGAGCGGGCCGGGCTGCCGGACGCCTTCCAGACCAAGCTCGCCAAGGCGCTCGGCCACTACGGTGTCACCGACCTGGAGCGCTCCCCCGCGCTCGAAGCCGCCGTCTTCCGGATCTTCCTCGCCCAGCAACGGGCGTCCGCCGACGCAACCGTCGTCGCGACGCTGCTGCGCGCCTGGCTGGGGGAAACCCCGCCGGACGAGGCGCTGCGCGAGCCCGCCGGTCTCGCGCTGGAACGGCTGATCGCCGCCACACAGGTCCGTTTCCCCGCGATCGCCGACCTCGCCCGCGGCGTGGTGTTCGCCTGGTTCGCCCAGCCGCTGCTGCGCCGCAACCGCGCCCGCGTCTACGCCCAGGTCCGTGGGCACCTGCGGCACCTGGACGCCCACCCGGACGCGGCCGACCGCGCCGAACGCGTCGCCGAGATGGTACGCAGCACCGAACCACTGGTCCGGCTGCTCGGCCAGCGGCTCGTCCGCGACCACCTCGACAACGCGGTCGTGCTGGAGGTGCTGACCCGGCGCTACTACGGCAACCGGGCGCTCACCGGCGTGCGGACCCAGGAGGTCTCGGGCTGCACGTTCGTGGTGGCCGAGCGCGCCGATTCGAGTGTGGTCTCCGCCGCGGTGCGCTTCGACGCGCTGGGCGGCGCGCTGCGCGGCCTGGCCGAGCTGGCCACCGACGAGGACTCCGTCGACGCCGACATCTACCTCGGGTGGGAGAACCAGCCGGAGGACTTCGACGCGATGGCGGCGGCACTGGCGGAGGTCATCGCCGCGCACCCGCTGCCACCGCAGGTCCGGCGGGTGACCACTACCGTCGCGGGTCGCGGCGGGGCGGTCATGCACCACCACTTCACCTTCCGCCCGTCGGACGACGCGCTGACCGAGGACCGGTTGATCCGGGGCCTGCACCCCTACATCGCGCAGCGGATGCAGCTGGAGCGGCTGCACAAGTTCGACCTGACCCGCCTGCCGTCGTCGGACGAGGAGGTCTACCTCTTCCAGTGCGTGGCATGGGACAACCGGGCGGACGAACGCCTCGTCGCGTTCGCGCAGGTGCGTGACCTGACCGAGCTTCGCGAGCAGGACGGCCGCCTGGTGGCGCTGCCGACGGCCGAGGACGCCATCGCCGCCTGCCTCGACTCGATCCGTCGCGCCCAGTCACGGCGACCGTCGAAGACCCGGTTCAACACCAACCGGATCGTGGTCTACGTCTGGCCGCCGAGCGAGCTGACCCGCGAGGAGATGGAGATGATCGCCGGGCGCGTCCGCCCGACGACAGTGGGCGCCGGACTGGAGGAGATCCTGTTCATCGCGCGGCAGCGCGACCGTCGGACCGGCGAGCTGACCAAGATCGCCGTACGGATCTCGTTCGACGCCGCGGGGGGCGCGGAGCTGGCCGTCGGTGAGCCGCCGGTCGAGCCGATCGAGCCGCTCGACGAGTACCGGCTGAAGGTGCTGCGGGCGAGCAGCCGCAACACCGTGTACCCGTACGAGCTGACCGGCCGGCTCGGTGACTTCGTCGAGCACGACCTCGACGACCAGCACGTGTTGGTGCCGGTGCGGCGGCCGAAGGGGCGCAACAGCGCCGCCATCGTGGCCGGGGTGGTCACCACGCCCACCGAGCGGCACCCGCAGGGCGTGACCCGGGTGGTGCTGCTCGGCGACCCGACAAAGGCGCTGGGCGCCCTGTCGGAGCCGGAGTGCCGGCGCGTGATCGCCGCACTGGACCTCGCGGAGCGGATGAACGTGCCCCTGGAGTGGTGGGCGCTGTCCGCCGGGGCGCGCATCTCGATGACCACCGGTACGGAGAACATGGACTGGGTGGCCGCGGCGCTGAAGCGGATCGTCGAGTTCACCCAGGCCGGTGGTGAGATCAACATCGTGGTCGCGGGCATCAACGTCGGCGCGCAGCCGTACTGGAACGCCGAGGCGACGATGCTCATGCACACCAAGGGCATCCTGGTGATGACACCCGAATCGGCGATGGTGCTCACCGGCAAGCAGTCGCTCGACTTCTCCGGTGGCGTGTCCGCCGAGGACAACTTCGGCATCGGCGGCTACGACCGGGTGATGGGGCCGAACGGGCAGGCGCAGTACTGGGCGCCGAACCTGACGGCCGCGCGGGACGTGGTGATGTCGCACTACGACCACACGTACGTCGCGCCCGGTGAGGACGCGCCCCGACGGGCGGTCACCGTCGACCCGACCGACCGCGACATCTCCGACTTCCCGCACGACGTGGCGGGTAGTGCCTTCGCCACGGTCGGGGAGATCTTCTCCGTCGCGCACAACCCGGACCGTAAGAAGCCGTTCGACATCCGTACGGTGATGCGGGCCCTCTCCGACCAGGACCACCCGGTGCTGGAGCGTTGGGCGGGCATGGCGGACGCGGACACCGCTGTCGTGCAGGACATCCACCTCGGTGGCATCCCGGTGTGCCTGCTCGGCATCGAGTCCCGGTCGGTGCCTCGGCACGGCTTCCCGCCCACCGACGGTCCGGACACCTACACGGCGGGCACGCTGTTCCCCCGTTCGTCGAAGAAGGCGGCGCGGGCGATCAACGCGGCCAGCGGCAACCGGCCCCTCGTGGTGCTGGCCAACCTGTCCGGCTTCGACGGCTCACCGGAGTCGATGCGCAAGCTGCAACTGGAGTACGGCGCCGAGATCGGCCGGGCGATCGTCAACTTCCGGGGGCCGATCGTCTTCTGTGTGATCTCGCGCTACCACGGCGGCGCCTTCGTGGTGTTCTCGAAGGCGCTGAACCCGAACATGACAGTGCTCGCCCTGGAGGGTTCGTTCGCGTCGGTGCTCGGTGGCGCGCCCGCCGCCGCGGTGGTGTTCTCCGCCGACGTCAATGCCCGCACGGCAGCCGACCCGCGGGTGCGGGACCTGGAGGCGCGCGCCGCCGCCGCGGCCGGCACCGAACGCGCCGCGTTGACCGCCGAGCTGGACGAGCTGCGTTCGTCGGTGCGCGCGGAGAAGCTCGGCGAGGTGGCCACGGAGTTCGACCGGGTGCACAACATCCAGCGCGCCGTCGAGGTCGGGTCGGTCGACGCCGTCGTCCGGGCCGCCGAACTGCGTCCGCGCATCATCGAGGCCATCGAGACCCGTCTGGGCTGACGCCGAGGTGACGCCGACCAGGGACCAGCCTGATCAGGCTGGTCCCCGGTCGACCACCGCGAAGCCGGTGACCACGAGGGCCGGCGGCCCGCCGGCGTCGCGGGCCGCGCCGAGCGTGAGTGCGGTGACGGTCGTGACGAGGCCGGTACGCGACACGGGTTCCTCCAGGGTGGCGAGTGGGAATACTCCACCCAGGACATGCCGTGGCGCTCCCGGCGATTGCACCCCGGTCAGATGCAATCGGCGGGCGGCCCCGGGTGTGTCTGTGGTGGGAGATCCGCGACCGCAGGAGGTGCCGTGCGAGGCGACCAGCCGGATGACCGTGCCGCCTTCGAACGGTTCTTTCAGACCTGTTACGGCCGGATCAGCGCCCAGGTCCACGCCTATCTCGGCGACCGGGCCGAGGCCGAGGACATCAGCCAGGAGGCGTTCCTGCGGGCCTGGCAGAGGTGGCGCGTCATCTCCTCGTACGACGATCCGGTGGCGTGGGTACGCCGGGTGGCCTGGAACCTCGCCACCAACCGGCTGCGCCGGCTCACCGTCGCGGCCCGCGCGTTACGCCGCCAACCCCTCGTGGCGCCCGTGCCGGCGGTCCAGCCGGACCATGTGGCGCTCGTCGCCGCCCTGCGTACGCTGCCGGAGCGGCAGCGCCGGGTAATCGTGGCCCGCGCCACCGCCCACACCGGCGACGACGTCCCCCTCCACACCGCCCGACCGGCGGACCCCGTCGCGGTCGACGTCACCGTCGGCCACACCGAGCGCGACCGGTAGCGCTCCGACGCCGGTGAGCGTGCGCGGTGTCGACCTGGCGAACGCCACGATCACCATGACGGCGTCGACGGGCGACGAGTGCCTGACCGGCAGGATCCGATTCGTCGACGGCAGGGGCGGCCCGTCGGGCGACGCCGCGCACATCTCGATCTCCTCCGCGTACGACGAGGGCCCCGCGACGTTCGGTGACCTGAACGGCGACGGCCGCGACGAGGCGGTCGTGTACGGGTCTTGTCTGGCCGGCGCCGGTGACGAGGACGCCTCCGGTCAGGTGCTGGTCGTCACCGGGCGCACCGGTCAACTGGTCGGCAGCTGGGTCGGGCCGGTGGCCGAGGCGGGCAACGACGTGCGGATCACCGGCGGGCGACTGGTCATCTCCTCGTTCAAGAAGTACGCCGAGCCCGAGGTGCCGGTGGATCACACCTATCGCTGGAACGGGACCCGCTACGTCCAGAGTTGAGCCCTCGGGTCAGGGCGGCGGGCCGAAACCGGGGCGACGGTTCGGGGTCGTACCGGCCACAATGGGCGCCGTGCAGAGACCGACACAGCACCTGCTCGACGACCTCGACGTGCTGCCGTACCCGCAGCGGATGGCGACGCTCGCGCGTCGAGTCGGTGACCTCGCCACCACAGGTGACCTGCCGGTGGTGCTGGCGGACCTGCGCGCCGGGACGACGTACCACAGGTTGCTGGCGGTCACCGCCAGCCAGATCGTCGGTGACCACGCGGCGGTGCGGCTGGCGCTCGACGACCCGGACCGCGTGATCCGGTCCGTCGCGGTGAAGGCCGGCCTACGCGCCGGGTGGCTCGCCGGCGACGACCTGCTGGCGCTCGTGCACGACGCGCCGGCCGACCTGCGCAGCCTGGTCTACCGCTCGCTGCGGCACCTGCGCCGCCCGTCGATCGCCGACGGGCTGGTCGACGGCCTGTGGGATCGCTTCGGCGCCACGGAGGTGGCCGCGCTGCTGCCGGCCTGCGGTCCGGACACGGTCCGCCGGCTGCTGCCGGCCGTCGAGCACACGGTGCCGGGGTGGGCGCCACTGGCCCGTCGCCACTCCGATGTGCTGCTGGAGCACGCCGAGGCGGTGTTGGCAGGTCTCGGCCCGCGCCAGCGCGTCACCTGGTGGACGACGCATTCCCGTGGCGTCCTGCTGGCCGGCCGGGATCGGCCGCGACACGCGCTGACGCTGCTGGAACGCTACGCCCCGACCGATTACCTCCCCGGCGACCTGACCGCCTACGGCCCGCTCGCCGCCGCGTCGCCGGAACGGGTCCTGGCGATGCTTGTCGCCCCCTCCCGGGCGGGCTGGGTGCCCTACGAGTGGCTACCTCCGGCGCTGCTGCGCCGGCTGGGTCGCCTGCCGGACGCGGAGCTGGTCGAGTTGGGTCGGCGGGTGCGGGGCCACAACAACTCGTTGGACCGGCTGTTGGCGGCCGTCGCACCGTCTCGGCGGGGCGTCCTCTACGACGCGGTGCACGCCGGCGTGGAGACCGCCGCCGAGATCCCGGACCCGCCGCTGATCGAGGTGCTGCCCCGCGCCTGGCGAGCGCGGGAGGCTCGCCGGGTGCTGGCACTGGACCGGGTCCGCCACGACGCGGCGGCGGTGCGGTCGTGGAGTGCGTTCCTGCCCTGGCCGGAGGCGTCCGCGGTGCTCGGTCCGGCGCTGGGCGCGGCCGACGCGCAGGACCGTGCCGTCGCGTACGAGCTGCTGCTGGCCGCCGCGCGGCGCAGCGCAGACCCGGCGGTGGTGGCCGAGGCGGTGGCCCGGCTGGTTCGGCTGCGCAACGAGCAGGACCCGGTCCGTGCCGCGGCCCTGACCGCCCTGGCCGAGCTGTCCCGGTTGCTGCGCGCGGACTCGGTCGAGGCGCTGACCCAGCTCACCGTCGACGCGACGACCACGCGCGACGCGTCGAGCCGTACCCTGACCGCGCTCGGCAGCCTCGCCGTCGGCGTGCTGGGCCAGCACCACGACGACCCGGCCCTGTTGGGATGGGCACTGAAGACCCTCGACCGACTCTTCGGCGGCCACCGGCTCCCCCCGTTGCCCCGGCTCGACAAGACGCTGCGCCACGGCCAGGAGGAGATGGTCTTCGCCCGGCTGCGGCCCTGGATCGAGGCGGGCATGACCCGTGGGTCGCGCACCGAGCTGTTCGCGGTGACCCGGGCCCTCGGACGGCGGGCCTGGCGGTTGCCCCAGCTCCAGGAGTTGCTGCGCCGGGCGGGCACGCCGGGCACTGTCGCCGGGGTCGTCCGCCAAGCCGTCGAGCTGTGGCTGGCCGACCCGACGACCCGGGCGCAGCGGGTCGAGCAGGTGCTGGCCCGCGACCTGTCCACCATCACGTTCCCCACGGTGTGGCGGACGGTCAGCACACGGCGCACCGACCTGCTCGACCGGGTGCTGCTCGGCCCACCGCCCAGCGGGGCGTTCCTGACCGCCGGCGCCCGCTGGGTTCCCGGCCCGCCCGAGCACGCCGAGCGGTGGCTGCCCCGGCAGCAGCAGGCCTACGTACGCCTGCTGGCGCAGGTCGCCGCCGATGCCGGCACGCCGCGGCACAGCCGCGCCGCCGCCATCCGGGCCGCCGCGCCGATCCCCGGCGCGGGGCGGGACCTGGTGCTGCGGTACGCCGGGTCCGCGGACGTCACCCTGGCCGAGGCGGCGCTGGGCGCGCTGCCGTGGACCGACCGACCGGACGAGGCGCTGCCGGTGCTGCTGGCGCACGCCGACGACGATCGGGCCCGGGTCGCCCTGTACGCCGCCAGCCGCGCGGCCCGGTTCATCCGGCCGACCGACCTCCTGACGCCCCTGTCGCGGGTGGCCCTCGGCCGGGGCAAGGTGACCAGCCGCAAGGCGTCGCTGCGACTGCTCGGCCAGTTCGGCCCGCCGGCGACGATGCCGGTGCTGCTGGCGGCGTGGCGGCAACCCGACCAGCACCGCGACGTCCGGGTGGCGGTCGTCGACGCGGCCCGGCAGCGGCTACCGGCACCGGAGAGCTGGGTGATCCTCGAAGAGGCGGCCGCCGGCGGTCCCGAGGAGGCGCAGAGCGTCCTGGCGACGTCGCCCGAGCAGGTCGCCGGGCCGGACCGGCCCCGCTACGGCGCCCTCGTGGCGCTCGCCTGCGCGAGCCCGCACCACGACGTCGCCCGGTCGGCCTGGCCCCGGATGGCGCGGTGGATGCCCTGGGGGCCGGATATCGGCGACCTGGTCACGGCGGCGCTCACCGACCTCGGCGGCCACTCCGCCTGGCCGTCGGCGCATCCGATCGTCGGCGCGATGCTCGACCACCCCGATCGACCCGAACGGGACGTGCTCTCCACCGCCCTGCGCGCCCTCGTCGGCATCGACGAGGCCGACCCGGACGACGGTGGGCCCTTCGCCGACCGCCCGGCCCGGCGGCGCATCAGTGCCGTCCTGGGCCAGGCGGGGACCTGGGCGCGGTCCGCCGAGTCGCACCGGGACCGGGCTCCGGCGCAGGCGGCGGCCCGCGAACTGGGACAGCACCCGGCGTACGTCGCCGAGGCGGCCACGCTGCTGACCGCGTTGCTGCGGCTCAGCGGCACCACACCGGAGCAGCTCACCACCGACGTGGTCGAGATCGCCGAGCTGGTCGCCGGTCGGCCGGCGCTCGCCGCCCGGCTGGCCGACGTCCTCAGCCAGCGGACGGCGCGGTGGTCCCCGGTGGCACCCGATCCGGACCTCGTGCTCGCCGCGGCCCGCACCCTCGCCGCGCGCGGCGATGCCACCACCGGCCTGTTCGCGGTGGCCCTGGTGCACGAGGGCCGGGCGCGCGGGTGGGCGGAGCCCTGGCGGGACCTGCTCCGGTCGCTGCGGAGGCATCCGGTCGCCGACGTCCGCGACGGCGCCTTCGGCATCTGCATGGCGGCGGACTGACGGGTGCCCGCCGGTCGGCGGCCGGCCGCACCGTGCCTCGATGCGCCCTCAGCCGGTTCGCCGACTACGGGTCGGACCCCCGTCGGCCTGCCAGGCCGCGACGAGATCCTCGCGGGCCCGGGCGACGCGAGAGCGGATCGTGCCGACGGGACACTGGCAGACTTCCGCGGCCTCGGCGTAGGACAGGCCGAGCACGTGCGTGGCCACGAACGCCTCGCGACGCTCGCGGCTCAGACCCGCGATCACCTGCTGGAGGGTGACACCCTCGTCGGCGCCGGCCGTAATGGCGCCGGCGGCCTCGGCCGCCGCCTGCCAGTCCGGCACCGACGCCAATCGTGGCCGGACGACCGCCGTCCGGACGTGATCCACGGCGACGCGGCGCGCGATCGTGAACACCCAGGTACGCGCCGACGAGCGGCCGGCGAAGCCGGGCAGGTTGCGAAACGCCCGCAGGAACGTCTCCTGGGTCAGGTCGTCGGCCTCACCCGGCCCGGCCAGGTGCGACAGGAACCGCCAGACCTGGTCCTGCAGTGCGCGGACGAACGCCGTGGCGGCCTGCCGGTCGCCCCGGCCCGCCTCCTGCGCCCACCGGGTCACCTGCTCGTCGTCAGCGGCGCCGTTGCGCACAGACCACCGTCCTGGGTGCCACGGGCGCTCCTCCATGCCGAGATGCCGTCATCGGATCGCGCCGCTCAGCCGCGCACTCTGGTGGTCGGCGGCGGGCCCGGGAAAGTTCCCGGGACCTGACCGCGCTGGGAAAACGGTGTGCGCACCTAACACATTGCTGACATGCGGCGACCAGGCTGACCGGCATGCGCACAACGAACGTGAAGATGATCGGTTTGGCGGGTCTGCTGTTGTCGCTCGCGGCCTGCGGCGGCGACTCAAGGGGATCGGGGCCGGAGGTGGCCGCGATCCCGGGCGCGACCACGTCGGCGAGCGCCGGCCCGGCCGGTTCGACAAGCAACGCCGACCGCCAGCTCCCCCTGGGCGCGAGCAAGCAGGAGATCGACCGCCTCTACGGCGCCTATTACGCCTGCTGGACGCAGCACGGCGTGCCCTCGGCACCGGCGAAGGACGGCAACGGCGGCCCGCTGCTCAGTTACAAGATGGACGAGAAGAAGTATCAGCCGGCCGTGGACGCGTGCGCCGACAAGGAGCCGCTGGGCGCTCCCGAACTCGACCCGCACCAGAATCCGAACTTCGCCGACGACCTCCGCGAGAAACTGCAGTGCGTCCGGGAGCACGGCCTGTCGATGGAGATCCGACAAGGGGGCACCGACAACGCCGACATCTGGGTCGCGCCGGAGACCAAGGCCAACCTCGAGAAGGCGAACAGCGACGCGGGCATGGAGATCCAGCGTCAGTGTGAGATCTCGGCCTTCACGCAGCGGTAGCCGATCATGCGAACGAAACCCCTCATCATCACCATCACGTGCGGCGTGCTCGCGCTGGGCGGCGCGGGCTACGCCGTCCACGCCAGCGCCGGCGACGACTCTCCGGCCGCGCAGCCGGCCGCGGCCAGGGTGGCCACGGTCGAGGTGGTCCGGACCGACCTCTCCGACTACTGGGCCGAGAGCGGCACGGTCGGCTACCGCAAGCAGCGCACCCTGCGGGGTGTCGCGCCCGGGGTGCTCACCTGGCTGCCGAAGCCCGGCGCCACGATCGCCCGCGGTGACATCATGTATCGCTCCGGTGACCGGCCGGTGATCCTCTTCTACGGGTCGTCGCCGATGTTCCGCGACATCGACGTGATCGGCATGGTCGGCCGCGACGTCAAGGTGCTGGCCGACAACCTGCGGGCGCTCGGCTACCGGATCGGGTCCCAACCCGCGCCGGGCACCCGGGTGACCGTCCAGGGCCTGTCGACACCGGCCGCCGGCGACCAGGGCCTGTCGAGCCCGGCCACCGGCGACCAGGGCGCGAACGGGGAGGCGAACAAGCCGGGTTCGACGCCGGCGGCCTCCGGCGCGGGGGCGTACCAGACCGTCGTGACCAGCCAGGACGCCGTCTTCACCCGATCGCTCAAGGACGCCGTGAAACGCTGGCAGACGGCCAAGGGCGTACGTCCGGCGACCGGCACCGTGACCCTCGGCGACGTCCTGGTGCTGCCCGGTGCGGTGCGGGTGGGCGTGGCTTCGGCCCAACTCGGCGACGACGCCACCGGCAACCTGATGGCGATCAGCGACCAGGCCAAGGCGGTCTCCGTCGAGATCGACGCCAGTCGGGCCGACGACCTCGGTGCGGGCCAGAAGGTGCAGATCACCCTTCCGGACAGCTCGCACACCAGCGGCACCATCACCTCGGTGAGCAGCAACGTCCAGGCCAGCTCGTCGGACGGCGACAATCCGGGCTCGGAGGGTCCGAAGGTGCAGGTCGTGATCGCGGTGGACGATGCCGCGGCGATCCAGAACATCAGCTCGGCCGCCGTCGAGGTCCGGTTCACCGGCACCACCGAGCGCGACGTGCTCGCCGTCCCGGTCGGCGCGCTGCTCGCGCTCAGCGGCGGCGGCTACGGCGTCCAGATCTCCGACGGCGCTCTGGTCGCGGTGAAGGTGGGCCTGTTCGCCGACGGCATGGTGCAGATCACCGGTACGGGCATCACCGCCGGCACCCGGGTGGTGACGACGTCGTGACGACGGTGCTGGAGATCGATGGCGCCAGCCGGCGCTACGGCGGGGACGTGACGGCGCTGTGCGACGTCTCGTTGCGGATCGACGCGGGCGAGTTCGTGGCCATCCTGGGGCCGTCCGGGTCGGGAAAGTCCACCCTGCTCAACATCATGGGCACGCTGGACCGGCCCACCGAGGGCCGGGTGCTGATCGGCGGGCGGGACCTCAGCACCATGTCCGACCGGCAGTTGTCCAGCCTGCGTGGCCGCTGGCTGGGTTTCGTGTTCCAGCAGTTCCATCTCACCGACGGGCTGAGCGCGACCGAGAACGTCGCGACCGGCCTGCTCTACGCCGGCGTACACCGCCGGCACCGCCGGGCGCTGGCCCTGGCGGCACTGGAGCGGGTCGGTCTGGCCCACCGCGCCGACCACCGTCCCCAGGCGCTCTCGGGTGGCGAACGCCAACGGGTGGCGATTGCCCGGGCGCTCGTCAACCGTCCCGCGCTCGTGTTGGCCGACGAACCGACCGGGGCGCTCGACGCGGCCACCGGCTCGGCCGTGCTGGACCTGCTGACCGAGTTGAACCGGGAGGGGACCACGATCGCGCTGATCACCCACGATCACGAGGTGGCCGCCCGGGTGCCCCGACAGCTCCGCATCCTGGACGGCCGCCTGGTGTCCGACTCCGCGGCGGGCGGTGCGCCGGCATGAGGCGTACCCGTCGAGCGGCGAGAGTGGACCGGGACGCCGCACCGGTCCGGTTGGCCCCTGCCGACCTGGTCGGTCTGGGCCTGCTCGGTCTCCGCACGCGGCCGGCGCGGGCCGCGCTGTCGGCGCTCGGCATCGCGATCGGCATCGCCACCCTGGTCCTGGTCACCGGGATTCCCGCGTCGAGCCAGCGGGCGCTCGAGGAGAAGCTGGCCGCCCTGGGCACCAACCGGCTGCAGGTCACACCGGCGCCCAACCGCGAGCCACCGGTGCAGCTGCCCGTCGAGTCGGTGGACATGGTGTCCCGGATCGCGCCGGTGACGGTGGCGAGCGCGACCGCCGACTTCGGGCTGAACGTCGCCCGCTCGGACCGGACCGGCGCCGGCGACTACAACGCCATCGCGGTCGTCGCCACCAGGGCGAACCTGCTCGCGGCGATCGACGGCCGGGTACGCTCCGGCCGCTTCCTGGATGCCGCGATGGAACGCCTGCCGACCGTGGTCCTCGGCTCGGTGGCCGCCCAGCGGCTCGGCTTCGCCGCCGTCGACCTCGCCCAGCCGATGCAGGTCCACCTCGGCGGGCAGCGGTTCAGCGTGATCGGCATCCTCGACGCGGTGCCACTCGCGCCCGAGATCGATCGCTCCGCGATGATCGGCTGGGAGGCGGCCAACCGCTGGCTGCGCTTCGACGGGCACCCGACCCGGATCTACGTGCAGACCACCGACGCCCAGGTCGTGGCGGTGCGTTCGGTGCTGGCCGCCACGGCCAACCCGGAGCATCCGAGCGACGTTCTCGTCAGTCGTCCCTCCGACGGGCTCGCCGCCAAGCAGGCGGTGCGGCAGACCTTCAACTCGCTGCTGTTGGGGCTGGCCGGGATCGCGTTGCTCGTCGGCGGCATCGGCGTGGCCAACACGATGTACATCTCGGTGCTGGAGCGACGCCGCGAGATCGGCCTGCGCCGGGCCCTGGGCGCGAATCGGGGCCAGGTGCGCATCCAGTTCGTGACCGAGTCGATCGTGCTGTCGGCCCTTGGCGGAGCGGCCGGAGTGCTGGCCGGCGCGGTGGCCGTCGCCGGCTACGCGACCCTGCAGGACTGGCCGGTGACCATCCCGGCGGCGGCCGCCGCCGTCGGGCTGGGAGGCGCGCTGATCATCGGGGTGTTGGCGGGGGTCTACCCGGCCATGCGGGCGGCCTCGCTCGATCCCACCGAGTCACTGTCGAGTGTCTGAGCTGCCGTTAGGAATCTGTCAGGTCGGGCCGGCAATCGGTTCGGCGCCGCAGCGGCGACCTATCATCGCCGGCATGTGTGCGATGGTCCTGGTTGCTGACGACGATCTGCGGCACGCGGAGGGGATCCGCCGCTATCTGGTGGCCGCCGGCCACGAGACGATCGTGGTGCACGACGGGCGGGCGGCGCTGGACGCCGCCCGCCGGGACCGGCCCGACCTGCTGATCCTGGACGTGATGATGCCGGGAATGGACGGCTTACAGGTATGCCGCACGCTGCGGCAGGAGTCGGACGTCCTGGTGCTCATGCTCACCGCGCGCAGCGCGGAGAGTGACCTGCTGCTCGGCCTGGACCTCGGCGCCGACGACTACCTGACCAAGCCGTTCAGCCCACGGGAGTTGGTGGCCCGCACCCGTACGCTGCTGCGCCGCGCGTCCCGGGGCGCACCCGAGCCCGCCGCCCGCGGTATCCGGCAGACCGGTCGGATCAGCGTCGACCCGGTCGGGCACCACGTGACCGTCGACGGTGAGCGGGTCGAGTGCACCCGTGGCGAGTTCGCCATCCTGGCCGCCATGTCGGAGCAACCGGACCGGGTCTTCACCCGGGCCCAGTTGCTGCACCACACCCGTGGCCTCGACCGCAGCTCGACCGAACGCACCATCGACGTGCACGTGGTGAATCTGCGCCGCAAGATCGAACATGACCCGAGACGTCCCCAGCAGTTGCTCACCGTGCACGGTGTGGGCTACAAGCTGACTCCGGGCCCGACGCCGTGAGCAAGGACCGGGTGCCGCTGCGGCACAGCCTGGTGACCCGGCTGCTGGTCGCCTCCGTGGTGATCGCGCTGGCCGCGATCTCGGCCACCGCCTGGCTGGCGGCGACCACGACCACCCGCGCGATCAACCACGAGCAGGGCGGCGCGGTCGCCGACGACAAGGCCGTCTACCAGGCGCTCGTCGGTTACGCGGCCACCCACCATGACTGGTCGGGGGCCGCCGACCTGGTGCACGCGCGCGCCGCCGAGCTGGGTCGCCGCATCACGCTGACCACCGACGACCACCGGGCCATCCTCGACTCGCAGGCCGGGCCGTCGCTGCGGAACACCCGCCCCTCGGCCGTGGTGGACCCGCTCTCGGTCGACCTGGGCCTGACCGGCGGCGACGCGCACATCGACGAGCGGGCCGTCGGGCCCTACGTCGTGCCGTCCGACGACCGGTACGTGCTGAACGAGGTGGCCAAGAACACCCTGACCTGCTTCAACAAGGTGGGCTACGACGGTGCCATCGAGATCGCGAAGACCGGCCGCCCGAGTGTCGTGCTCACCACCGTCCGCGCCGAGGCCGAGCGACCCCTGACCCGGTCCGTGACCGAGAGCTGCGGGTTCGCGCTCGACAGCCTGGTCAGTGCCGCCGAGAAGAAGGCACTCGAGACGCTGGCCACCCTGACCGCCCGCTGTCTCGGCCTGGGCGACCGCGCCTCCCAGTTACGCATCACGCCGACCTTCACGGCATATCTGAGCGATTCGGCTGTCGTCCGGACCGCGCACGACGACATCGAGGTGAAGCCGCCGTCACTGCTCAAGCCGGCCGGGCCGGTCGGCGTCGTGCAGGGCTGCGTCGAATCAGCGCGTCGGACCCAACTCCGACCGTACGTGGCGCCCCGCGCGCTGCTGTTCGTCACCGCGCCCGGCACCGGCCGCACCACGCTGAGTCTGTCCGGCGGCAGCATCGGACGGATCGTGGCGGTCACCGGCGCGATCCTGCTCGCCACCGTCGCGGCGACCGTACTCGTCGGGCGACGCCTGGTGCGGCCGCTGCGCGACCTCGCCGTCGCGGCCGAACTGCGCACGCCCGCACCGGTGGCCGGCCGCGACGAGATCGGCCGGTTGGCGCGCGCCCTGAACGACTCCGCGCGACGTCGGGACCGGGCCGAGGCGCAACGCCGCACCATGGTCGACGACGTGGCGCACGAGCTGCGTACCCCACTGAGCAACATCCGTATCTGGCTGGAGGCGGCCCAGGACGACCTGGCCCCGACCGACGCCCACCTGCTGGCGCTACTGCACGAGGAGGCGCTGCTGCTCCAGCACATCATCGACGACCTCGGCGACCTGGCAGCCGCCGACGCGGGCACGCTGCGGATCGACCTGGAGCCGACCGACCTGCGGGACGTGCTCACCCACGTGGTCGACAGCCAACGGGGCAGCGCGCTCGCGGCCGGGGTACGCCTGGAACTCGGCGTCGTGGGCGATCCGGTGGTGCACGCCGATCAGGTGCGCCTACGACAGGTGGTCGGCAACCTGATCTCGAACGCCATCCGTCACACCCCGTCCGGCGGCTCGGTCACGGTCGGCGCGAGCGGCACGACCATCTCCGTCCGGGACACCGGCAGCGGCATCGCCGCGGCCGACCTGCCGAGGATCTTCGACCGTTTCTGGCGGGCCGACGAGTCGCGCAGCCGGGTGACGGGCGGCAGCGGGCTCGGCCTGGCGATCGCGCGCCACCTGACCGAGGCCCACGGCGGCGCGATCGAGGTGCAGAGCGAACCGGGCCGGGGCACGCTCTGCACCGTCCGACTGCCGGGCCTCGGCGGTTGACGCGGCGGTTCCGCCGCCAACCGCCGGGACCACGACACTGACCGGGGTACGCGTCAGCGGACCACCCCGATACCCGAGAACGACCTGTCGTACTCGGTGAACGATCTGTTGGTGTGCGGCGCGTAGATCCAGGTCCGCAGCGAGTTGGCGGCGGTGTCGATCTCGACCAGGCGGACCGGGTTCGTGGAGTTGGAGTGGAACGTCTGGAGGAACGAATAGATCTTGTTGCCGTTGACTCCGGTGTCGACCCGGTTGCCGGCGATGCCGGTGTGACCGGAGAAGACGAACCGGATGTTGGCGTACTGCTTGACCAGGTTGTCGAAGAGATACTGCGGGCTGGTCGCGCCGAACCCGGCGCTCTGCTCGATGGCGCCGTTGCCGTCGATGTAGTCGTGGGTGACCACGATGACGTTGTGCCGGGGGTTTGCCGCGACGACGTTCCTGGCCCAGTTGACGGCCGCGACCCGGGGCCAGAGTTCCAGGGTCAGCACCAACCACTGCGCGCCGCCGGCCTCGAATGTCGAGTACGAGTTGTCGACCTTGCCGGCCTCGAACTGCCCCTTGACCGCGCGGTACTGGCTGACGGTGAAGTACTGGTTGAACACCGTGGTGTCGCGGATGAGTTCGCGGGCGGGGTCGCGGACCGGGCCGCCGACGCCGGGGGCCTGGGTGTCGTGGTTGCCGAGGGCCAGGGCGTACGGGATGGCGGCGTTTTCGATCGGGCGCATCGCGCTGCGGGCGGTGACGTACTGCGCGTGGTCCGGGGTGTCCCAGTTGACCACGTCACCGGAGGAGGTCACGAAACGCAGGTCCAGCGCGGACCGGTTCCGCACCAGCCAGTTGGTGCGGTTGAGGAAGCGGGTGTCGCTGCTGTTGATCACCTCCTGCTGGGTGTCCGGCAGGACGGCGAAGCTGAACTTCGTGTCGGTGGCGTCGGCGGCCGCCGTACGAATCGCACCGCCACCAACTGTGCCCCCCGCGACGACGACCGCCACCGCCATCGCCACGAACCTTGACCTGGATCTCCTGATACGCACCGCTGGTCCTCTCCTGCCGAGATACGCCCAGGAACTGGGTATTCGCAGCCTAGAGAGGATTGGTACGGCAGATGTAAATGTCTGGAAACGGTCCTGAGTACATGGGTCGCTTCCTCCGCGAGGGTGATCCACCTCCGCCGCGCCGGCGAGGCGACCGACTCCGCCCTACCGGGACGTGCCGCCGCGGCGACCCGCGCCGGCGGTGGAGGGCCGGTGGGCGATGCGGGGAGCCCGCACCGCCGAGGAGTTGCCGGACCCCGGGCGGAAGTCCCGGGCCGCGCTGGCCACCATCTCGTCGGGATCGCGGGTGAGGGCCTGCCGGATGTGCGCCGGAACGATCTCGGAGGTCGCCATCGCCAGGCGGACCTGCACCGAGCGATCGTCGAGCAGGCGCGTCAGGTCCGCCTCGTCCACCTCGACGGCACGCACGAGCGCGACGCGGACGTCGACCACCGGGTCCGCGGCGAGCGCGCTGCGCTGCGCGGCGGTGGTCCGCGGGTTACGGGCCAACCCCTTGCGGACGCGTGCGGTGCGATCGGCCAACAGGGCGGTGAGCACGTCCGGGTCGTGGGTGTGGCTGGCGAGTCGCTCCCGCACCTCGGGTGAGACGTCGTCGACAAGCTTGGCGGCCAGCTCCGGCTCCAGGTCCCGGCGCTCCGCGAGGAGACCGCGAAGCTCCTTGTCCGATGCCTCGGACATGACCCGGCGGATCGACTCGTCACAGGCGGGGTTGCTGCCGACCGCCCAGCGGATCCACCGGTCGGCGTCCTTGACGAGACGCATGAGGTTGGCGATCGAGGCCGAGGGGTTGCTCGCCACGGCCTCGCGTACCTGCCGGTCATGGTCGCGGGTCAGCGGCCGCAGTGCCTGCGCCGGCGCGTCGGCCCGAGCGGCGACCGCCTTGCGGACCACCGCCGACGGATCGGACGCCAGGTCGATAAGTGTCATCTGTGGCGTGGTGGGGTCCTGGGCCAGGGCGAGCCGGGCGTCAGCGCTGCCACCGATCGGACGGTGGTCGGCGACGTCGGACCCGCTGTGACGGTCGGGCTCGCCGACGTCCTGCTGTTTCCCCATGGCGCAATCATGTCACGCGCCGCCGGCCCCCTCAGGAGGCGACCGCTCCCGGCTGCGCCGGGGCCGGCGCGGAGGCGGCCCGGGCGGGTAGCCGCAGGCCGGACATGCCGCCGTCCACCGGAAGCGACGACCCGGTCACCGACCCGGTCGCCGGCGACGCGAGATAGACGACGGCGGCGGCCACCTCGTCGGCGGTCACCAACCGCCCCGTCGGCTGGCGGGACGCGAGTTGCCGCTTCTCCGCCGTCGGGTCGGCCGCACCGGCGAGCAGGCGGGCCACCCAGGGCGTGTCCACGGTGCCGGGGGCGACACAGTTGACCCGGACCCCCTCGGAGACCAGGTCGGCGGCCATGGCGAGGGTGAGGGCGTGCACGGCGCCCTTCGACGCCGAGTAGAGGGCGCGCTGGGGCAGGCCGACGGTCGCCGCGATCGAGGAGATGGTGACGATCGCCGCGGACGACGACCGGCGCAGGTACGGCAGGGCGACGGCGCTCATCCGGGCCACACCGGCGACGTTGACGTCGAGTACCCGGCTCCACGCCTCGTCGTCGTTGTCCTCCACCGTGCCCACGGCGGAGATGGCGGCGTTGTTGACCAGGACGTCGATGCCGCCGAAGGTGTCGGCGACCGAGGCGACGGCCGAGGCGAGGGAGGACCTGTCGGCCACGTCCGCCCGGACGCCGTGAACGCGCGGGTCCTCGGGGAGACCCGACACGTCCAGGTCCAGCACTCCCACCCGGGCGCCGGCGGCCAGGAACGCCCGCACACAGGCGTGGCCGATCCCCGAGCCACCTCCGGTCACCACCGCCACCAGACCGTCACACCGCATGCCTCGCTCCCCTCCCGAGCAGTCCTCCGAGTCGACACCCACCGCCGTTCAGGCGGCTTCCAGCGTGTTGCGCTGCCGGCCGAGGCCCTCGATCTCGACCTCCATCACGTCGCCGGCGGCCAGGTACGGGAACCGGCCGGAGAGCGCCACGCCCTGCGGGGTGCCGGTGTTGATGACGTCGCCCGGGTCCAGGACGGTGTACTGGGACAGGTGCCAGATCAGGTACGCCACGTCGAAGATCATGTCCTTCGTCGTGGAGTCCTGCCGGGGCTCGCCGTTGACCCAGGAGCGCAGCCGCAGCGCCTGCGGGTCGTCGATCTCGTCCGGGGTGACCAGCCAGGGGCCGAGCGGTTGGAACGTCTCGCAGGACTTGCCCTTCGACCACTGCCCACCGGACACGGCGAGCTGGAAGTCGCGCTCGGAGACGTCGTTGGACAGCGCGTACCCGGCGATGTGCCCGAGAGCGTCGGCCGGCGAGGCGAGGTAGCGGGCCTGCCGGCCGATCACCACCGCCAGCTCCACCTCCCAGTCGGTCTTCGTCGAGCCCCGTGGGATCAGGACGTCGTCGTAGGGGCCGACGACGGTGTTGGGCGCCTTGTAGAAGATGATCGGGGCGGTGGGTGGCTCGGCGCCCGACTCGGCGGCGTGCGCGGCGTAGTTCTGCCCGACGCAGAGGACCACACCGGGACGGGCGATCGGTGCGCCGACCCGCTGCCCGGTGACGTCGATCTCGGGCAGGTCGGTGGCCTCGCGGACGCGCCGGACGCCGTCCGCGCCGAGGAACTCCGCGTCGATGTCGGCGGTCAGCGACGAGAGGTCGAAGTGCCGGCCGTCGACGGACAGGACGGGGCGTTCCCGCCCGACGGGCCCGACGCGCATGAATCTCACGAACCATCCTCCGGTGCCTGGTGGCGGCAGAGTCGTTTCCGATAGGATCTTGCTTCGCCAGTGTGTACTCGCTCACACCAACACAGTCAAGGCGGGTCGACGCCGCCATGCGGATAGCCCTCTTCATCACCTGCGTCAACGACATCGCCTATCCGGGCACCGGCATCGCGGTCACCCGCATCCTGCGCCGGCTCGGCCACACCGTCGACTTCCCGACGGGCCAGACCTGCTGCGGGCAGATGCACGCCAACACCGGCTACCGGGCCGAGGCGATGCCGATGGTGCGCAACTACGTCGACGTCTTCGACGCCTACGACGCCGTCGTCGTGCCGTCCGGGTCGTGCACCGCGATGATCCGCGACCAGTACCCACGGCTGCACGCGCCCGCCGCGTCGGTGGCCGAGCGCACCTACGAGCTGTCCGAGCTGCTCGTCGACGTCCTCGGCGTCACCGACGTCGGCGCCGAGTTCCCGGAAACGGTGACCTACCACCCCACCTGCCACGGGCTGCGACTGCTGCGGCTGGGTGACCGGCCGCTGCGGCTGCTGCGTCAGGTGCGAGGCATCCGGTTGGTCGAGCTGGCCGACGCCGAGGAGTGCTGCGGCTTCGGCGGCACGTTCGCCCTGAAGAACCCGGACGTCTCCACCGCGATGCTCACCGACAAGTGCGCCCGGGTCGGCGAGACCGGAGCACGGGTGCTCGCCGCCGCCGACAACTCCTGCCTGGCCCACATCGGTGGCGGCCTGGACCGCCACCGGTCGGGCGTGCGGGCCCTGCACTACGCCGAGATCCTCGCCGCGACGGGGGGCACCTCGTGAACGGGCCGGTCGCACCGGCCACCGGGAGCGGGCGGATCCGCGTCCCACTGCCCTTCCCCACGATGGCGAAGCCGGCCGTCGCCGACACGCAGCTTCGGGCCAACCTGCACCGGGCCACCCGCACCATCCGCGGCAAGCGCGCCCGGGTCGTCGACGAGGTGCCCGACTGGGAGGCTCTGCGCGACGCCGGCGCCGCGATCAAGGCGGACGTCCAACGCCGGTTGCCGGAGCTGCTGGAGCAGTTCGAGGCGTCCGCCACCGCCGCCGGCGCCACCGTGCACTGGGCCCGGGACGCGGCCGAGGCCTGCCGGATCGTCGTCGAGCTGACCCGGGCCACCGGCGCCGACGAGGTCGTGAAGGTCAAGTCGATGGCCACGCAGGAGATCGAGCTCAACGAGGCCCTGGAGGCGGCCGGGATCGCCGCGTACGAGACCGACCTCGCGGAGCTGATCGTGCAGCTCGGCGACGACACCCCGTCGCACATCCTGGTGCCGGCGATCCACAAGAACCGGACCCAGATCCGGGACATCTTCCAGCGTCGCATGCCGGACGCACCGGCCGACCTCAGCGACGAGCCGGCCGCCCTGGCCGAGGTGGCCCGCGCCCACCTGCGGCGACGTTTCCTCGCGGCCCGGGTCGCCGTGTCCGGCGCCAACTTCGCCATCGCCGACACCGGCACGCTCGTGGTCGTGGAGTCCGAGGGCAACGGGCGGATGTGCCTCACGCTGCCGGAGACGCTGATCAGCGTCGTGGGCGTCGAGAAGCTGCTGCCGACCTTCACCGACCTGGAGGTCTTCCTGCAACTGCTGCCGCGGTCCTCGACCGGTGAGCGGATGAACCCGTACACCTCGATGTGGACCGGCGTCACCCCCGGGGACGGCCCGCAGGACGTGCATGTCGTGCTCGTCGACAATGGCCGGTCCGCGGTGCTCGCCGACCCGGTCGGGCGGCCGGCGCTGTCCTGCATCCGCTGCTCCGCGTGCCTCAACGTCTGCCCGGTGTACGAGCGGGCCGGCGGACACGCGTACGGCTCGGTGTATCCGGGGCCGATCGGGGCGATCCTGTCGCCCCAGTTGACCGGGGTGGCCGACAACGCCTCCCTGCCGTACGCGTCGACGCTCTGCGGCGCCTGCTACGACGTGTGCCCAGTGAAGATCAACATCCCGGAGATCCTCGTCCACCTCCGCCAGCAGGCGCCGCATCCACGTGCGGAACGGGCCGCCATGCGCGTCCTGTCGTGGGTGATGCGCAGCCCCCGGCGCTGGGCCGCCGCCCTGCGGCTGGCCCGCCGGGGCGCGGGGCCGCTCGGCGCGTACCGCGAATGGCGCACCGGCGCTCGGACGCTGCGCCGGCTGCCCTGGCCCGCCTCGGCGTGGACCCGGTCCCGGGACCTGCCGCTGCCCGCGCCGCAGACCTTCCGCGAGTGGTGGGAGCAGCAGTGACCGCGCGTGACGAGATCCTGGCGCGGCTGCGGACGGCCCTGGCCGACAACCCGCCCCCGGTACGGGTGCCCCGCCGATACCGCCGGGCCGACGACCGCCCCGACCTGGTCGAGGTCTTCGTCGACCGGCTGGTGGACTACCGGGCGACGGTCCACCGCGGCATCGACGCCCTGGCCGGGCTGCTGGCCGAGCTCGACCGGCTCGCCGTCCCCACCGACGTGCCCGCCGACTGGTTGACCGGCCACGTCGGGCGGGCGCACCACGACGCTCCCCCGCTGACACCGGCCGAGCTCGACACGATGGACGCGGTCCTGACCGGTTGTGCCGTGGCCGTCGCCGACACCGGCACCATCATCCTCGACGCCGGCCCGACGCAGGGGCGGCGAGCGCTCACCCTGGTGCCCGACCGGCACATCTGCGTCGTCCGCGCCGACCAGGTCGTCGGCCTGCTGCCGGAGGCACTGACCCGGCTCGACCCACGCGCGCCCCAGACCTGGATCTCGGGCCCGTCCGCGACAAGCGACATCGAACTCGACCGGGTCGAGGGCGTGCACGGCCCCCGCCGACTGGAGGTCGTGCTCGTCGGCGGGCACCCCCGAGGATCGCTGCCGCACAACGACGAAGCCTGGAGTGAGGAACGATGATCGGACTCGCCGGACGCCTGGCCGACCTCGCCAGTGGCGCGATCTTGGACAACGCCCGCGTCACAGGCCTCCGCCAGCTCTCATCCGAGTTCGTTCGGATGACGCTGTCCGCCGAGCCGTTCCGGAAGGCGACCTGGGTGCCCGGAGCGAAACTCCAGCTCCGGCCACGGCGCGGCTCGATGAGCCTACGCACCTACACACCCACCAGTTGGGACGCCGCCCGGGGCGTGACGGAGCTGGTCGTCTACACGCACGGCAACGGTCCCGCGAGGCAGTGGTTCGAGCGGGTGACAGAGGGCCAGACCTGCGAGGTCCTCGGGCCACGGCGCTCGATCGACCTGCGCGCGGCCACGGGCCCCGTGCTCTTCGTCGGGGACGAGACAAGCGTGGCGCTCGCCCGCGCGTTGGGCACCCTCCCCGCCGAGACGTCGTACGTCTTCGAGGCACGCGATCCCGTCGCGCTCACCGACGTGCTCGCCCAACTGGGGATCACCGAACGACTGACGGTCGTCACGAAGGACGCCGACCCGGTCGCGCTTCTCCACCACTGCCGCGCGGCGGCCATCCAGGCGCCGTACACCCTCGTCGTCACCGGCGACGCCGCGACCGTGCACGCCGTACGGCGAGACAGCCGTGGGTGGACGCGCAAACCCCGGCAGGTCATGGGCAAGGCATATTGGGCCGAGGGCCGCACCGGCCTGGACTGAGCACCGACCGAGCACCACGCCGGACGACGATCGTTGCCTCCCAAGCAGCGTTGGTCCGAGTGCTGTGGTCGACGACCTGTTCGGGGGTGGGGCCTCGATGTGAGGCCCGCCTCAGCTCAGCACGCCTCGACTGGTTTTCGGTAACGGGGTTGCCGCGCGGTCACCCGATATCCCGCCTTCTCGTACAAGCGAACGCTGTTGTTCGGATTCTCCGCGACCGTGCTGAGTCGGGCCGTCGAGACTCCCGCTTCCGCCAGCCACCGCAGCATCGCGGTGCCGATGCCCCGGCGGCGCCACGCTGGTGCCACACATCCACTCAGCAGGTAGACCCGGGTATCGGCCCCTTCGGACCACCAGTCCATCCAGGTGAAGCCCACGGTTCGCCCGGAGTCGGCTTGGGCGACCAGACAGAACGGGTGTACGCCGTCGGGTTCCTCGCCGGTATCGGGACCGGGCAGCCAGAGATCGCCGTCGGCCCGGCGCACCTCGGCACGGACGGCCTGGACGCTGGCAATGTCACCGGCACCCGCGTAGGGACGCACCGTGACGCCGGCCTCCGCCAGCGAACCGATGTGGTCAACGGCCACTGTCCCGCCCTTCTGGGTGCCAGTTCCCCCACAGGACTACACGCCCGGTGCTCGCGAGGACCGCCGCACCGCGCTACGGACCGCTGATCGCAATGGTAAGGCGTACGCGGAGAAGCCCTTTCCGATTTATCCGGTAACAGGCTGCGGTCTGTCCGGTGGGGTCTGCTACCGGTCGGGTTCCGTGGAGAGGTTCGGCTGGGCGTTCTGCGAGGGTCGGGATGGTGCCACGGTGGTGGTAGAGCCCGCGTGCAGGGCGAGGCCGAAGGCGACGACGGCCAACGTGCAGCTGATGGCCCGGACGTTGTTCGCCGGGTTCCATTTGGCCAAGTAGTTCGCCCACTCCGTGTGACCTGCGGCGGTGGTCGGGTCGACCGCGGCCAGGCTGTCGTTCAGCGGGATGTTGATACTGAAGCTGATGACCATCACGCCGACGACGTACAGTGCCGCTCCGCCCACCAGCCACCACGCGCCCGGGCTGTCCTTGACGAAGGCGAGCACCGCCAGCGCCAGAGAGACCAGCGCGGTACCCAGGAAGATCAGCAGGAAGAGCGGGTTCTGGATCCGTACGTTGATCAGGTTCATTGCGGCCGCGCCCTGTCCGGCCGGCATCCGCTGCAGCGAGCCCATGATCGCGGTGCCGAAGGCGTAGAACACGCCGCCCATCAGCGCCGTACCGGTCAGGCTCACGAGGGTGAGGATCTTGACGGTGTTCACGCAGACCATGCCCCGGTGCGTGCGGCAGTGCGCGCCCAGTCACTGAAATCGCGGGGTGCCCGGCCGAGGACCTGCTGAACGCCATCGGAGGTGTACTCGGAGCGGTGGTTGCGGATCACTGCGAACAGATCGCGGAGGGACTCGGCGTCCTCCTGAGGTGCGCCGTACCCGACGAGCTCGGCGACGAACTGCTCCGGTTCGAGGGCGACATACCCGATGGGCCGTCCGATAGCGTGCGACAGCTCGGCCGCGACCTGGGTCAGGGTGAGGGTGCGCGGTCCGGAGAGGGAATACCCCTGGCCGACGTGCCTGGTGTCAAGCAGAGCTGCCGCCATCACCTCGGCGACGTCGTTCACGTCGATCCAGGGTTCGGCGCCGTCGCCCGCCGGCAGCCGGATCTGGCCGGCCAGGACAGCTTCGTGGAGGAAGTCCTCGCTGAAATTCTGCGCGAACCACGACGGCCGCACGATGGTCCAGTCGACGCCGCTGACCTTCACGGCGTTCTCAAGGTCGAGGCTGCCCTGGTAGACCGCGAACTCGCGGCCCGGAGCGCCGACACCGCGGCCGGAGAGCAGGACCACCCTGCGCAGGCCCTCCGCCGCGGCCTGCTTGACGAACGTGCCAGCCTGAGCGAGTCCGGTTGGCCCGACCGGCGGGGCCAGGTACGCCGTGTCGACGCCGGCAACCGCAGCCGACCAGGTGCTGTCGTCGTACCAGTCGAAACGCTGTTCACTCGAACGCGAGGCCAGCCGGACCGGGACCTGCTGGGAGGTGAGCTGCTCTGCCACCCGGCGACCGGTCTTGCCCTGCCCGCCGAGAATGAGGATCGGTGTGTTGGTCATGGTTCGATCTCACCGCCGATCGATGAGGCAAACCATGGTTGTTCCGCGCGATTTCATGTTTGTGCGTCTCACCCTGGCAGCTAGGGTCTTGCGACATGGATGTGCTCGACGACCTGCTGGCCGGCACCCGCGCACGCGGTGGGGTCTTCAACCTGACGATCATGGACACACCGTGGGCGCTCGAGATCCGCGAGAAGGCACCACTGACCCTCGCGACCTTGGTGCGCGGATCCGCCTGGGTGGTGCGCGATGGAATCGCACCGGCCCGGATGCACGAGGGTGACGTCGCCATCTTCACCGGCCCCGCGCCGTACGTCGTGGCCGATCAGCCCGGCACCGCCCCACAGCTTCGGATCCATCCCGGCGGTATCTGCGAACCGTTGCCCGGCGCGCCCACCGACTACAGCACCCGGCTCGGCGTGCGGACCTACGGCGGTCACCCCGACGGCGAGGCGATGGTCGTCAGCGGCACCTATCAGCTGGAGAGTGACGTCAGCCGGCGACTGCTCGCGGCCCTGCCGTCGGTCCTCGTCGTTCCGGCGGCTGAGGTCGCCGGACACGTGATGTCGATGGTGCGCGGCGAGATCCAGCGCGACGAGCCGGGCCAGCAGAGCGTCCTCGACCGCTGGCTGGACCTGGCACTGATCACCGCGATACGTGCGTGGTTCGCCCGGCCGGGCTCCCACACCCCAGGGTGGTATCGGGCGCAGAGCGACCAGGTCGTCGGCCTCGCACTCAGGCTGATGCACGAGGACCCGGCGTACCCATGGAGCATTGTCGAGTTGGCCGAGCGGACCGGCGTCTCCCGCGCCAGCCTGGCCCGGCGGTTCAGCCCACTGGTGGGCGAAGCGCCGATGGCGTACCTCACCGGCTGGCGGATCGCCCTGGCCGCAGACATGCTGCGCGAGACGACCGACACGGTCGAGGCGATCGCACGCCGGGTCGGCTACGCGAACGCCTTCGCCCTCTCGGTCGCCTTCAAACGAGTTCGCGGCACCAGCCCCACCGCACACCGCCGCGGTGCGTTGCCGGCGTCGGCCTAGCTACTTCGACCCGCGTGTCGAGCGTGAACGTGCGCGGATGATGCGAGGTCAGGCGGTCTACCGACGGGTGTATCGGCTCGGTCCGGCTGGTGCGGTTGCTGTACCTGGCTGCTGTACTGCCGGCTTCGACAGCTCGGCCTCCCTGGTCCATCCGAGGAACCGGCGGTGCAGCAACCCTGCCGATGTCCACGGCATGTCCTCGGTTGCCTGGACGAGGTAGGACCCGAGGTAGAGAGTCAGCGATACCGAAGCATCCGCATACTCCGCCCGCAGCTCGCGCTTCTTTGTCGGGCAGGGCCAGGGCAGGGAGCAGCCACTGCAGGTCCAGATCGGCATGACCGGGCCGTGGACAGTCACCGCACACCCGTCAGGACGCGAGCAGTGATGGGCCGGGCATGCAGGCTGGTCGCCCATGCGACCTGCCAGCATGGGTACGGCGTGAGCCGTCCCCACCACGTGCGACAGCCGCCGCACATGCCGTCCCGCCCGCGGACGTGCACCGCGATGGTTACCTCCTGCTGCCCGATATTCACTGCTCACCTTCCTGCGGCCAGTGGTCCCGACTGATCGGAATCCGGTGCCGGGCACGGCATGGCAGGACGGCTCCGCAGCAGCAGATACGCAACGACCACAAAGGACGATGCCAGCGGGCGAGAGTCAGCGCGGTTGCCGAGAGGTATTCGTCATACGAGACGCGCCGCACGGACCCTCCCTCGTTCGAGCACGAGGACGGCTCCTGCCCTCGAAGCTGAGGGACGCGGCGACCGGGCGACTCCCGCACCGCCCGCCGCATCCTGTGAGCAAGAAGCTACGGTGGGTCGCGGAGCCAAATGGGTAAGGTTCCTACCCCTGGATCACGAGAGCAGCCCGACCTTGAGCGCAAGATCACGGGCGTCGTCACGAGTGGAACGCGGGCCGTCGAGCAGGTCTAGGGTGATCTGGCGGGCGTACCCGTTGAAGCGGATCGTCTCCGGGGCCGACTCGTACGCCTGCCGGAGGGTCATCACGGCAGCTTCCTTGTCGTCCTTGCCGTAGTGCGCCCGTGCGGCCTCGATGAGATGGCGTGCCCGGCGCGGCCGCGACGGAATCGCCGCGGAATCATGACGGCGTGCCTGCCGCACCGCCTCACCGGACTTCTGCAACTCCACCGCCACGGTCACCGCGTGTGCGCCCATGATGATCTGTGAGAACGAAGTCTGCGGCTGATAGAAGCCCGGGGGCAGGCGCCGTGCCACCCGGTCGGAGCGATCCCAGTACCGCCAGGCCCGACCTTCCTCGCCAGCACGGGCGGCGGTGTAGGCAGCCTCGAAGTTCAACGCGCCCCAGAGCGCCAACATGTTCGTGTTCCCCTCGGTCGTACGCGGCTCCAGCGCCGACAGAAGGTCCAGGTTCAGCGTCATCGCGGTGTCCCAGTCGCCCGCATCCCGATGCACCTGGCACAGGAACCATCCCGCGCACGCCACCGCCTCCGGGTCGCCGGACTCCCGCGCCGCCACCATCGCGCGGTCCGCGACCCGCCACAGCAACTCGGCAGCGGGTTGATAGGCAAGGAACATCTGCGTCAGCCCGAACGTCTCCGCCAACAGGGCCTGCGCCTGCCGACGCTCATCACCCTCGTACGCCAACGCGGCACGCTGAACGTCGCGCAGCAGGCCCGGCAACAACCCGCCCAGCACCGTACGGTGATCCGCCGCCTGATGGCGTGCCCGCCACGCCATCGCGAGCCGCTCCCTCAGGCTCGTCAACGACTCCGGGGACGCCTCGTCGGAGATTGCGAAGCGGTTCACCGCATCCCGGACCGACGCCAGCGCCGGATGCTCCGGCCCGTTGACCACCGCAGACCGGGCGCTCAACTCTCCAACCATGGCCGATACCTCGACCTTGAGGGCACGCGCGATGCGATCCAGCATGTGAACGCGCGGCGGCAGGATGCGATCGTTCTCCACCGCCTTGACCCACTCAGCGCTGCGCCCCACCAAACCCCCGAGCACCGCACGGGTCTTCCCGGACCGCTCCCGGTAGACCTTCAACCGCTGGCCGAAAGTCAGCTCCGGCAAGGAATCCATTCCGGACCTCCTCGTAGCGCCTGACGCACCGTCGGCGCCCAGGCCGCCGCCACCCAACGCTACCGGCCTGCTGCCGCCTTACAACCTCTCACACGCGGCGCGCCGCCTACCACGCCGATATCCAAAGCCATGAACTCCTCGCTTGTAAGTTTGGGGCGCGTCTTGCGGCGACATGCGTCCTCGCTCGCGACCTCGGGCGACGATCCGCACTCCCCCGTCGGCGGAGTTCCTCGTTCGAGGTCGGGCTGTCACCGATGCTGTCGGCAGACTGAGAGCCGCCTTCGGTGAGCGCTAATCGGCGCTCGACGCGTGCTGGCCGAGAAACTCACGAAGGGCCCTGCAGCGGTGAGAGATGGCCACTCGTGGTCGTCATCGCTGGCAAAGGCGCCGCCCTTCAGACCACGCATCTGTCCGAAAGCCGACGGAGAAGCTGATCTTACTTGCGCTCCGCCATGCGCTGTCAGAGCATACGGCTTCGCGCTGAAGGCGGGGTGCTGTGGGAATCTTGGAACGAATTCGCGGGCGATTGAGCACGACCAACGTTCCACCTCTACCTAGGCAGCCCTCGGATGCTGGCCAGCCCACTGCTTCCTTCGCCCCACCTGTGGGCGGCTTTGCTGTTGTCGACGTAGAGACCACCGGCTTGGTGGCGTCTAGAGATCGTGTGGTCGAGGTCGCCGTCATCGCTACCGACCCGTTCGGGCGGGTCGTGGACGAGTGGACGACACTAGTGAACCCGGGCGGCCCCGTGGGTGCCACCAAGATCCATGGGATCACCGCCGGCGAGGTCAGGAGAGCACCCCGGTTCGGCGAACTCATCGGCGAGATGAACGCCCGTCTAGCCGGCCGCGCTCTAGTCGCTCACAACGCCCGCTTCGACCTTGGCTTCCTTGGCAATGAGTATGAGCGAGCAGGTTGGGCCATGCCCACTAGTCCACACCTCTGCACCTTGGAAGCGAGCTGGATCTACCTCCCGCACCTAGACCGTCGTCGCCTGTCCGACTGCTGCTGGGCCACTGGAATTCGGCTCGACAACGCTCACTCAGCACTCGGGGATGCACGCGCAACCGCCAGCCTGCTGATGTCTTATCTCGATCGGAACTTTGGTCGACCCCCGGAGCCCGACCACCTCCACCTGCCCGCCCACGCTGCCCAGGTCACGTGGCCAGTAATCCCGCGTCAAGCTCTCAACGTGACCCTGCGAGGCCCTGCTGGTCCTACGCCCGTACCGGCCGAGCCTGGCGGCCTCGCAGCCCTTCTCGACGATCTGCCCATGTCATCCGCAATGGAAGAAGGCGCTCCCACCAACACAACCGGTTACCTGGAGCTGTTGGCAGAGGTACTGGAAGACGGGGTGCTGACGGACGATGAAGCAGCTTCCCTCGCGAGCCTTGCGAGGACTTACTCACTGAGCCGAGAGCAGGTCCATGCGGCTCACCGTGGCTTCCTCTTGGCGTTGGCGCACAAGGCCATCGAAGACGGCAAGGTCACTCGCGATGAGCGCCGAGAGTTGCTCGCCGCCGCTCAGGCCATCGGCTTCACCGACGGGATCGTCAAAGCCGTTCTGGACGAAGCTCGCACCGCTCTCGCCGAACAACGGGGGAAGGGTTGCTTGCCGCTGCCAGATCTATGGCTGCACGGCGATCCTCTACGAATCGGCGAGGGCGTCGCCTTCACCGGTTGCGACGAGTTGCTGCGCGCTCGTCTAGAAGGCCGAGCACAAGCTTTCGGCCTCCGCGTAACCGGCTCGGTGTCCCGCAAGACCGCCGTTCTCGTAACCGACGGGGTAGACCCATACACGACCAAGGCCCAGGCAGCCCGCGAGTTCAAGACGCGGATCGTGGCTCCAGAGGTCTTTGCCGAACTGGTCCACTACGTCCAGCCGGCAAAGACTGGAACGGATCGCACCCCAGCGGAAACTGCGCCCTCACCCACCCCAACGACCACCGCACCAATGGCCGCAACTACAACAGTTTCCACCCTTCCGGCTCCCGGCCCCACGATACGTGCGTGGGCCCGAGCCAACGGACTGCCAGTGGGGGTGAGAGGTCGGCTCGCCACCGAGACCGTCAATGCATACGCCGCCGCCCACAGACTTGACATGGACCCGACTGGTGACACCGCTGCCCGCAACCCGTAGAGATGAAGCGGAACCAAGATGTGCGATCGGCTCACCAGTGGCAACGGCGCTCGACAGCTGCTCACGCCTCGTCGCGGGCTGCCATCCTCTCTGGCTGGTTGACGACGTTTGACGGTGTCTTGTGCCCCGTTCTGCCCTACACTGCCAGCGGCTCTCAGAATCGCCCGGCCTGCGCCGGGTCGTAACCTACGGCTGGGCGGTCGCTCGTCCCGCCAGTCGGCGTCGATCACTGACCGCGACTTATTGACCTCGGGCAGATCTGGCACGTTGCGCCCTCGAACGCCTGGCGGGCCGACCCCGGCCGATGTTGGCCGTAGGTCACCAGCAGTCCGGAGCCAAACCGGAGTGCGTTGCCTTGCCACCTTCACACGGGGCTTAGGAATGCAGCAGCGCTCGCCCACTCGCGATCCTTAAGCCTCCACCTCGGTGCTTGACCCAGAACAGTCGCCTAGCTGACTGACGCTTCTCATCGTCAACCGGATTTTCGTCTAATGGCCGATTTGAGAGCTATGTGACCCCCTAGAGACACCTGTGGCCGCCTACAATCTGCGCATGTCTGACATCCATTCAGAATCACAATATGATGTGGCGCTCTCATTCGCAGGCGAAGACAGAGAGTATGTCGACGTGGTCGCGAACGGCTTAAGATCAGCTGAGGTAAAAGTCTTCTACGACAATTACGAACAGGTCAGCCTCTGGGGCAAGGACCTCTATTCGCATCTGGATTTCGTCTACCGAAAAGCCGCCCGGTATTGCATTGTGTTCATTTCCGAGCACTACGCACGAAAAGTTTGGACGAACCACGAGCGACAGAGCGCCCAAGCCCGAGCGCTTAACGAGAATGACGAGTACGTTCTGCCCGTTCGGTTCGATAGCACAGACATCCCGGGCATTCGCCCAACTGTCGCTTACCTCGACCTTAGGCAGCTAAGCCCCGAAAGCCTTGTGGAGCTAATCCGGAAGAAGCTTGGACCTCGACGAGTCCGGCAGAATTTGCCGCTCAATCCGGACCGGCTCTACGAAGCATTGAAGGTAGTGAGCACGATGAACAAGGCAAGCAACACGCTGCAGAGACGGCAATGGAGTTCTACCAGCGGCTGCAACGCATGACCGAAGAAGAGCGCAAAGCAGTTCTCGGGGCGTTCGCCTTTGGGTGCGGGGCAGAACTGCCGAGCGGAGTTCACATCTCTCTCGACTACTTGCGCCGAATGACAGGACTACCTAAGGCCGAAATCCTTGAAATCTTCAGGAACGTCGGTTCGCTGGGAATCCATGCCATTAAAAGGAACGCGGTACACGAACCCACCCAAGGGGAGATTGTAGGGGATGACGAGGACCTACTGATTTGGTTCCGCAGCCAAAGTGACCAAAGCACCGAGACGGCCACGAGAATGACCCTTCTCGCAACCGACCATTACTGTGCTGACCACGGTCTCGACATGGTTGTGCGGCTAGACTTCAGCCGACTGTCGTCCCTCACACCGCCCGAAGCTATCGGCTAGCTCGATGGCTTATTCGACCCGTTTCACGATCCTCCTCCTCACTGGGTCAGCGGGCCGGATAGCTAGAAGTTAGTGCTTCCGACCCCACCTCAGCACTGGCGCTGTGCGACGCGAGGTCAAGCGTGCTCGTGACCACGGCTTGACGATCGTCGGCGCTTGCTCGTGATCGGGTCAACGCGACGCCTACGGGCACCGGAGCGGCGACGAGGGTCTGGCTGACCTTGCTGGCCCCGACGTGGAATCGGGGCCAGCAGGGCGTCGGTCATCTCAGGTGCGGGCGTGCGCCGAGGTCAGCCCTCGATGCGGTACGCGCGGGTGATGGTCTGGCGCACCGTGTTGCCGCTCTGGTCCACCGCGTACGCGCGGAGCGTGGCGTAGCCAGCGCCGGCCGGATGACGCACGTCGGCGAGCCAGCCAGCACCGGACTCGCGGACCGATGCGGACTGCCAGGTCCGGCCGTCGTCGTACGACACCTCGACGGTCAGCGACCGTACCTGTGCTGGCGTCGCACCGGCCTGCTGCTGCACGGTGACCGGGATGCGGAGTGCTCTGCCGGCCGGCGCCGCGTTGTCGCCGTCGAGCGCGGGTGCGAAGCGTACCGCCATGACCGGCAGTTGGGTGAGCTGCTCCGACTTCTCGGAGCGGAACGTCCACTCGGCCTGCACGCGGGTGGAGAGTTCGGCGTCTCGGGTTGCGGTGACGCTGTATCGGTAGTTCGCCGCCGCCGCGGGCACCTCGTAGTCGAAGCCGTCGATCGAGGGCACCAGCTTCCCGTCGCGGAACAGGTGTCGCGTGTAGGACGTGGTGTCGGCGAAGCCGGCGTGCCGGATATCCCGGTCGGAGAAGAGCGGAACGGCGGCGACGATCCGATTTCCCCGTCGGGTGACCCAGTGACCGTCGGAATAGACCGCGATGACGGACGGGAGTGCCGGGAAGCCCGGGCCCAGCGGGCCCGCCTGCCACGATTCGGTCTGCCGGCCGGCCGGATAGGCGGTGGGCGCCGACATCTGCTCGACCTCCCCCATCCTGACATCGGCCGACCATCGGGTGTCGTCCGCTCGGGAGTAGTACTCGGTGCGCGTGCCCGGCAAGGGAACAAGGCCACCGAAGGACACCGCTTCGGTGTAGTCCGGACGTGACGCCGTGACCACCTTCTCACCGATCGTGCCCGACCCGCTCGCGGGATACGTCGCGGTCACCTGCGCCAGATCCGTGGGCCGCACCTCCTTGCGGATCCCGGACGGCACCTGTCCGGACGGGAACCAGGCCAGGTGGTAGCGGTGCGACCCGGACCCGAACTGGCCGTCCGGGCCTGGCTCGGTGAAGACCGTCTGCAGACGTCCCCGCATCACGTTCCCGGCGAGCGCGGGACCGAGCTGTGCGGCGAACAGCGGTGCCATGCCGTCGAGCGAGACCACCGACGCGGAGTTCAGACCGCCGTCCGGAAGGTGGCGGTAGTACCCGACGACCGATCCGTTTGGCGTTGCCGCCGGCCTGGGCACGGTCACCGTGTTGGACTTGGCGAGCCGGGCGTCCAGCACGACTGTGGTGTCCGCCGTCAGTTCGAGCTGCGGCTGGGTGAGCAGGGACCCGAGGCGATCATCGCCGTGTTCCTCCGAGATGATGCTGGTGAGGTGGTAGTTGCCG
Organism: Micromonospora sp. DT231; assembly: GCF_049847025.1. Classification (NCBI taxonomy): domain Bacteria; kingdom Bacillati; phylum Actinomycetota; class Actinomycetes; order Micromonosporales; family Micromonosporaceae; genus Micromonospora; species Micromonospora sp. DT231. The sequence goes on from NZ_JBNCNO010000005.1 coordinate 153,913, forward strand.
GCCCTGAGCCGGATGCTGACCGTCCCGTCCGGCTCGTAGGGCACGACGGTGCCGGAGGCGGAGAGACCGTCCAGCGAGGTGGTGTAGCTGTCGGTCAGGCTGCCCGTCCGGTCCAGGTGCGTGAGCTTCAGGTCATAGCTCTCCGGTTCCCGGTCGATGGTCACCGGGACCCGCACGACGCCAGCGGGGCCGCTGGCGACCACCCGCCCCTCGTACACCCCTTCCGAGCCGGGAATGGCGGTCCTGGCGGTGATGGTCGCCGACGCCGAACCACCGGCCGCGACGGTGAGCTGCGCTGGTTCGATGCGGAACATGCCCTCCGGCGCGTGGGCGCCGTCCGGCCCGGTCAGGGAGACCGTCAGCGACAGCGTTGCCGCCGTCGCGCCGTCATTGCGGAAGGCGACGGTACGGCTGGCCGCCCGGTCGTCCTGGTGGGGCCATCTCGCGATGCCGAGATCCACCGCCGGTGGGTCCGCCCGCACCGTCGAGCCCGACGCCGCCGCCACATCGACGCGTCCCGCGCCCTGCTCGGTCAGCCGGTACGTCGCGGCGGGCCGGGCCGTGCCCATCAGGGTCGCCTTCAGATCCGCCGCCCGGAAGGTCGGGTGCTGTTGGGCGAGCAACGCGGCGGAACCGGCGACGTGCGGCGTCGCCATCGAGGTTCCCGACATTCGGGTGTACGACTCGTCAACCGGGTCGTCCGCCTCGAAATTGCGCGCCCGGGCGGCGACGATGTCCACGCCGGGTGCGGTGATCTCCGGCTTGATCGCACCACCGGTCAGCCGCGGGCCACGGCTGGAGTATTCGGCGAGTGTGTCGGCGCCATCCACCGCGCCCACGGCCAACGCGGAGTCGGCGCTGGCCGGCGAACTGATGCTTCGGGCCTGGGGCCCGCTGTTGCCGGCGGCCACGACGAAGAGCGTGCCCGCACGCGCGGTCAGCGTCTCCACCGCCTCCTTCAGCGGGTCCGTCTCGGTGGTGTCGGCGCCGCCGAGGCTGAGGTTCACCACCGCCGCGCCATTGGCGACGGCCCACTCCATCCCGGCGAGAATCGCGGAGTCGGGGCAGCCACCATCGGTGCAGACCTTGCCGACCAGCAACGTCGCGTCCGGCGCCACACCCCGGTACCGGCCGCCGGAGGCGGCACCCGAACCGGCGATGGTCGAGGCGACGTGGGTGCCGTGGCCCAAATGGTCATCGGCGTCCGGGTCGTCGGTGAAGTTGCGTACCTGCGCCAGCCGACCGGTGAAGTCCGGGTGTGTGGCGTCGATGCCCGTGTCCAGCACCGCGACGGTGACGCCCCGGCCGGTGCGGCCCGCCTGCCACACCGCCGGCGCACCGATCTGCGGGACACTGCGGTCCAGGCTGATCTGACGCTGCCCGTCCAACCACACCCGTTCCACGCCCGCGCTCGCGGTCTTGCCGGCAGCCTGCGTGTCGAGCGACCTCCAGAACTCTCCGGCCCGCTTCTTGGGGACCCGGACCGCCTGAGCCCCTATCCCCGGCAGGTCACGTACCACCGCGTAGCCGGAAGCGCGCTGCCTGGCAGCGGTCTGGTCCGTCGCGCGTACCAGCAGCGGCAGCTCCGTCTGCGCGGCGTCGTCGTACCTCGATGCCAGCAACTCGGTGATGTCGAACAGTCGGCGGTCGACGCGCCGCGCACCGATCATGGACATCGCATCGGCCGGAATGACGTAGTCGTGGCCACCAATCCGGTGCTGCGCGAAAACCATCCGCTCGCGACCGGGACCAGGCTGGATCTCGTACGTGCCGGACCGCACTCGAACCCGGTCGCCGGAAACCAGAGTCACCGTACGCAGCGGAGCCGCCGCGTCGACTCCGGTGCTCCCGGGGACCGCCGTACCGGTGGACTCGGCGGCCCCCGCCTGCCCCACACCCGCGACGGCCAGCGCCGCACTGAGCGCAGCCGCCCCTATTCCTCGCACTCGTTTCCCCATCGTCACCCAGCGCCTCCGTGAGGTATCCGTCCGCCGGTAAGTCGAGGTTGAACGAGCGACAGGCTGCCTGGGTACGGAGTGAAACTGATCACCGAGGTGATGAGGGCTTCGGACCTCGGGTGTGTTTCCGGTCGGTGATCGGGGTGGTGGAGCTGGAGGTCAGTTGCCTGTGGATGCCGTGGTGGTGGATGCACTGGTCGCGGCGACGCGGGGTGCGCCAGAGTCGGCCCGGCCGCGGAGCAGTGCGACGGCGACGGCGAGTTGCCAGATGACGATGGTGTAGACGGAGCCGCGTTCGATCGCGCCCGAGGGCAGGCCGGCATCGAAGGTGAGGAAGAGAGCGGTTACGGAGACCAGGCCGAACACTCCCACGACGATGCTGATGAGGCCGAGCAGCCGCGTCTGGGGAGTCTTTCGCCAGTGGATGCCCAGGACGAGGGCAAGCACGTTGCCGCCGAGGATCGCCAGCGTTGCTCCGGTGAAGTGCAGGGGAAGCGTGCCGTTCTGCTGCGCCTGCAGGGAACCGTGGAAGGTTCCGACAAGGATGTAGCCGATCATGGTCACGATCCCCGTCACGGCGGTGAAGGTTCGCCGCCCGCTGATCATCCGCGACAGCAGCACCGCGGCGATCCCGAAGAGGACGCCCTGAATGACGAATCCGGAGTTCATGACGACGTGCAGCGGCGAGTCGAGTTCGCGGCCTTGGAACACCCCGGCCGTCGCGGATCCGAGGTCGCTGATCCAGTTGTCGGCGTAGCTGTAGCTGGGCGATTTCCACGCCGCGGCCGTGATCGCTTCGGCGGCGAGATAGATCACCGAGCCCAGCAGGAAGGCGGCAGCGGCGAGGGGCCGGAGCTTGCTCATGATGTCTTCCATTTCCGTTTGGATGACTGATCGGTCAGTCGCGTGTGCAGGGGAAGTGGCGGCGGTTCCAGGGGTGGCGGATGCGGTCAACGTGGCCCCAGTCGTCGTTCGAACCAGAGGTGGGCCAGGACGATCAGGGCCAGGTAGACCACGAGCGTTCGGCCACTGACGGCGGTGGCGAGCAGGCCAAGCAGCAGTGGGGCCGCGATGCCCGTGGTGACCCGTGAGATCGTTCTCGGCAGGTCGGAACTGCGGCTGGCGACGCCGGTGACCACGCCGAGGGTGAAGTAGGCAGCGACCGCGCCGCACAGCAGCCAGCGACCGTGCTCGGGCAGTGGGTCGGAGCCGTGCTTGACCACCAGGGAGAGCGGTACGGCGATGGTGGCGACGACGCCGGTGACCAGGCAGTGCAGGCCGAGGGCGGCGCGGGTGGGGATCCGGCCGGCGCGCAGGTGCGGCAGGCCGGCGTATCCGAAGACGACGGACAGGCCGAACATGCCGGCCAGCAGAACGAAGGACGCGATTGCGGTGGCCAGCAGGCCGATGTCGTACCGTGTCTCGCTTGCGGCGGCGACGATCTGCACCACCGATTCGCCCAGCACGATGATGACGAAGAGTCCCAGCCGCTCGGAGAGGTGGGCCGGATCGACCGACACCCCGTGGATGACCGGTCCCGTGCCGTCGGGGCGGCCTCCTGATCGTGGCCGACGCCGAGTACGTTCTGGCGCGGTGAGGTACGACTGGACGCGCTGGAGGATCCTGCTGCCGGACAGGACCAGGATCAGCAGCAGGTCGAGGCCGACTCCTGCTGCCCAGAGCGCGAGCTTCCAGTGTTCGTCGACCCAGAGCGACGCGAACCAGGGCAGCAGTCCTACCGAATACTGCACCACCGGGAAGTCCAGCAATACCGCGCCGCGCTGCCACGACTTGGACCCGTAGACGCGCGTGGCGATGTAGGCGATCGCGAAGACGTTGAGCGGACGGACGTCGCTGCTGTGCCCGAGCACGGTGTGTGCCACGCCCGGCACAGACGCGGCCATGGTCCCCAGGCCGAACATGCCGACCATCAGCCGCAGCACGCGGGTCTGGCCGGCGGCGACGTTGCCGTAGAGCATGAACGTCGTCCAGGACAGCCACAGAGCCAGGAACAGCAGTGCGTAGAGACCGAGCGCCGCGGCGTCCAGCTCAGGTCCGAGCACGTGTGCCAGGGCGGCCACTCCGGCCACCGCCACCAGATCGAAGAAGAGTTCGGCCCAGCTCGCGTGCCGCTCGACCCTGGCGCCTGTGGGTTCTTCGTCGATGGTCACCATCAGTGGCCGCCGGGTGGTGGTGTCCCGGTGATCGTGGGTGCGCTGGTGGTGGCCCGCAGCCCGCGGTCGAGAAAGTCGATCATCCAGGTGAAGCTGTCGTCGACGGATGCGTCGAACCGGAACCCGCCGGCTGCCTCCTGGGTCGAGAACCCGTGCAGGGCGCTACGGAGCATCCGCAGGGCGTGAATCTCCTGGCTGGAGTCCAGGTGGTAGCCGCGCAGCATGGCCGCCCAGGAGGCGACCACCCGTTTGACGGCGGGGATGATCGGGTCGTCGGGTCCGGTCGGGCGGGCAGCAGCAGCGTCGCCGGCCGCGTACCGGCCGGGGTGCTCCAGCACGTAGGTCCGCATCGCCTGCGCGCCGGCGGCGAGGGCGTCACTGCCGGCCCGGCCCTGGATGGCGTCACGAATGGCGTCAGCGAACTCGGCCATGGACAGGATGGCGATGCGGTGGGCCAGATCGGCCTGGCTGGCGACGTGTTTGTAGAGCGCGGGGGTCTTGACTCCGAGCCGTTCCGCGAGCAGGCCCATGCTGAAGTTCTCCAAGCCGATCTCGTCGATCAGGGCGGCGCCGGCCTCGGTGACCGTCAGTGGGGTGAGACGGGCCCTAGGCATTCGCCAGCGTCTTGTCGAGGAAAGGCCGGGCCAGCGCGAGTACCTGATCCGGTGTCTGCGCGTGCGGGTAGTGACCGGCACCCTCGATGACGGCCAGCTCACCGAGCCCTCTGGGCAGATCAGCGATGATCTTCTCGCCTTCGGCGCGGGGGTCGGCCCAGTCGGGGTCGAGGCTGCCCTCGATGATCAGGACCGGACAGGTGACATTGGCCAGCTGCGCGCCGGCGTCGGTCGGGCTGGTCTTGCACATGGCCTGCAGAACCTTCATCCGGCCGGGCTCCGTCAGCTTCGCCTCGATACGCGTCAGTTCGGCGTCCCAGTCGGCGGGCTTGACCGGATACGCCGCGTCGAGGTACTTCTTCCAGCTCGCCAGACGTCCTCCGACCATGACCTGCGCCATCTGGCTGTAACCGGTTCGGAAGCGCTTCACCCGCATCAGCCCGCCAAGATCGAAGGGTTGCACGCGGGTGAACGGCGCCAGCTCGATGATGCCGTTGATCAGATCGGGCGCGGTGGCCGCCGCGACGGTCGCCGCGCCGCCGCTGATCGACTGGCCGATGATCACGGCGGGGCCGCCGAGGTGGCGCACGAGGGCGACGAGGTCACCCGCGATGTCGGTGCGGCTGTAGGCATCCCAGCCGAGGCTCGAGTCGCCGCAGCCGCGGATGTCGACGTTGGCGACCCGGTACCCGGCGCCGACCAGGGCCGGAACGAGGAAACGGTAGGAGTGCCGGCTGTCGCCGATACCGTGCGCCAGGACCACGAGAGGGCCCTGCCCGGACACCTCGTAGGCGAGGTTGTTACCGGCGATGCTCAGGTACTCGGTGATGACGACCTCCACAGGACTGGTTAACGGAACTTCCCGTAGGTTAATGGCGTTAACCAAATGCGTCAAGTGATCTTCATCGACGGTTCCGCCGATCACGGCGGCCCCGACTGATGCCCGCTCCCGCACGGGCACTGGAAGCACATCGCCGCGCCCAACCGGTCGACACCGCGACGACATCCCTTCGAAAGCGCTGGTCCATACGGTTCGTGGCACGGTCCGCCGACGTCGCGCGGATCGGCCCGATCCCGCTTCGGGAGTCGCCGCCACGGCTCCCGGAGCGCCGCTGCCTTGGAGGTAGAGCAATGCCCGCAATTCGCGTCCTCGCCGCGCTCGCACTCGGCGTCGTCACTCCGCTCGCGGTCGCGGCCGAGCCCGCGTTCGCCGACACCCCAGGCGCGACGGCACCCGCCTGTGTGGCCCGCCCGGTGACCGAACGGGGCACGGAGGCTGGCACGGTCTACACCGTCCACCTGCGCAACAACTGCAGCGACAACAAGCGGGTCAAGGTCGTTGTCGACTGGGGCCCGGACAGCAATTGCTACTCGCTCGCGAGCGGCCAAGCCGTCGACCACTCGTTCGCCCTCGGCAGCTACGGCAAGACCGTCATCTGCTGACACCGCCGCGGCGGGCGCTCCCTCGGACGACGGGAGCGCCCGCCGCGCCCCTGCGACGGCGCTCCCTCCGACTCCGGGAACCTCGATGGACCTGCACGAACTCGCAATGCTCCTCCTCGTCGCGGCGGCCGCCGGCTGGGTCGACGCCGTGGTGGGGGGCGGTGGACTGATCCAGATCCCCGCCCTGATGATCGCTTTCCCAGGGCTGTCACCGGCCACGGCCCTCGGTACCAACAAGCTGGCGGCGATCGCCGGCACCTCGTCCGCGGCGTACTCCTACGCCCGACGAGCGAAGATCGACTGGCGGATCGCGGCTCCGGCCGCCGGTACCGCCGTGGTCTTCGCGGGGCTCGGCGCCGCAGCCGCCGCCAGCGTGCCAACCGCCTACTTCCGCCCGGTCACCATGGTGCTGCTGCTGCTGGTACTGGCATTCGTGGTGGCGCGCCCCTCCTTTGGCACGATTGCCGCGGAGACGGCCGTGACCGTTCGGCGCCGGTTGGGCATCGTGCTGCTGGCCGGAGTGTTGATCGGGTTCTACGACGGGATCTTCGGGCCGGGCACCGGCACCTTCCTCATCATCAGCTTCACCGCGCTGCTGAGCCTGGACTTCGTGGCCAGCTCGGCGACCGCCAAGATCGTCAACGCCGGCACCAACCTCGGGGCTTTGATCATCTTCGCGGTCCACGACCAGGTGCTGTGGAAGGTGGGGCTGGCGATGGCCGTCTGCAACGTCCTCGGCGCTCAGCTGGGCGCCCGCACCGCCCTGCGTCGGGGCGCCGGCTTCGTCCGAGTCGTGTTGGTCGTCGTCGTCCTCGGCATGGTCGGCCGGCTCGCCGCCCTCTACGTCTGGCCGCAGTAGCCCGGCCGGTTCGGCCGACATCGCAACGACATGGCCCGCACACGTGTCGCTTCCAGCCTCGCAGCCACGTCCGTGCCCGACGCCTCGGGCGCCACCATTTGGGGAGGATCACCACCGTGAACACCGTTGCCAACCTCAGCGCCTACACGCTCGACGAGGATGAGAGCCGGGCCCTCGCTACCCTCGCCGACCGGGCAGCGCACCGCCTCCACGACCACGACAGGTGTCCTGATGCTCGTCGCCGAGCTGCTCGGCTCGCTGATCGGGTACGCCGACGAGAAGGACGGCGCACTTGTGCACGAAGTGCACCCCGTCCGCGGCGAGGAGCAGCGGATCGAGAACACTGGTTCGGTGGCGTTCGACTTCCATACCGAGAACGTTCACCATCCGCTGCGTCCGGACTTCCTGGGCCTGCTCTGCCTGAGGCGGGATCACGCGGGCATGGCGGCCACCCGGGTCGCCTCCGTGCGCGAGGCCGCCGCGCACCTCGATCCGCGGCATGTTGCGATCCTGCGCCGCCCCGAGTTCCATAGCCTGTACCCCACGTCGTTCACCCGCGGCATCCACGGCGAGCGGCCGGCCTCCGGCCCGCACCCGGTCCTCTTCGGCGCTGATGACCGACTGTTCATGCGCTTCAACTCACACAACACCCAGGCGGTCGACGACGCCGGGCGGGCCGCACTGCGCGCACTCGCCGAGGCACTGGAGCACGTCAGTCATGACCTGGTCCTGGCACCCGGCGACCTCGTCGTCGTGGACAACCACGTCGCCGCGCACGGCCGGGCGGGATTCACCGCCCGCTACGACGGCCACGACCGCTGGCTGCGCCGCTGCTACTCGCTGCGTTCCGTGCCGCGGTGGGCGGAGGAGATGATGGCCCGACCTCGGGTGCTGCCGTCGCTGGCCGACATCCGCGGCGTGCTGTGACGGCACTGCGGGGCCCGGGCTGCGGTCAACCCGCAGCCCGGGCCCCGCAGTGGGGCACCCGATCCAGGGCGGCCATCGCCTGGTGGCACCGTGCCAGCCAGATCGGTGCGTGGATCTGTCGGCACAGGCGCGCCGCGCTGTCGATCAGCTCCCGCGCCGGTTCCGGACGGCCGGCGTCGCGCTCGTACTGGGCTAGGGCCAGCAGCGTGGGAATCTCGATCAGCCGGTCACCGATCTCCGCCGCCGTGTCGCGGGCCCGGTAGAGCAGCGCCGCCGCCTCCTCGGCCCGGCCCTGACCCAGCCAGGTGCGGCCGAGTCCGTGCAGCGCGTAAGCCTGGCCGCGCCGATCCCGCAGCCCTTCGACGACCCCCAGCACCTCGGTGAAGGCGCGCTCGGCCGCAGCCAGGCGGCCGCGGGCCAGGTCCAGCTCGCCGAGGCGGTACCGCGCCTGGGCGCTGGCCCGCCGCGACCCGTGCGACATCTCCATCGCGCGCAGCAGGTACGGCTCCGCGCGGTCCGGCAGGTCTGCTTCCAGGTAGAACTGGCCCATCCACCGCAGGACGTGCTCCTCGGCACCCCGGTCCCCGGTCTCCCGGAGCAGCTCCAACGCCTCCTCGTACCGGCGTACCGCACGTTCGGGATTACCGTTGACGCTGTCGGCGTACCCGGCCTTCCTCAGCGCCACCGCGTACCCGTGCCGATCGCCAAGTTCCGAGAAGATCGCCAGAGCTGGTTCCAGGTACTCGACGGCGGCGTCATAACGGTGCTGGGTGACGTACAGGTCGCCGAGGCCGGTCAGCACAGCCGCCTCGCCGCGGGCGTTGCCTGCGGCCCGCGTGGCCAGCAGTGCGACCTCGTGCGTGCTGCGCCACTCGTCGTAGTGGCTGCGGGTACCGAACAGGGAGACCGCCGAGACAGCCAGGTCCCAGCAGTGGTCGAGCAGCCCGTACTGGGCGGCCTGCTCGACAGCGGAGACGACGTTTCGTCGTTCCGACTCGTACCATCCGGCCGGGTCGGCGAGAAGCTCCTCAGCCGCCTCCGGCTCCAGCGGCCACCGCTGCGCCGAGCTGTGCACGACGGCGTAGTCGCCGCCGAGGAGGTCGACGTGCGCCCGTTCGACCAGAGCGAGCCAGGCACCGAGAATCCGTGCTACCGCCTGCTCCCGCTCGACCGGCGGATCCTCCCGATCGGCCTGTTCCTGGGCGTAGAGCCGGACCAGGTCGTGGAAGCGATAGCGCAGCTGGCCCGCCTGGTCCCGACCGACGACGTCGAGCAACTGAGCGTCGACGAGCCGTTCGAGGTGCTCCTCGGCGTCGGCGATTCCAGTCTCCATCAGCGGCGCGCCGACCCAGGCGGCGAAGTCGGGTGTCGCGAGTAGCCCGAGCCGTCGGAACAGCCGCCGCGTGCGCGGCTTCAGCCCCAGATAGGACAGGCCAACGCTGGTGCGGACCTCCAGCGAGCCGTGGGCCAGTTCGTCGAGGCGGCGGCTCTGGTCGGCGAGGCGTCGCACGAACGTGCCGAGCCGTTGGTGCGACCGCGCCGCCAATCGGGCGCTGACGATGCGGACCGCGAGCGGCAGGCCGCCGCAGTAGCGGACCAGCTCGGCGACGGCCTTCGATTCGGCGTCGACCCGGGGGTCGCCGACGATCCGTCGCACCAGCTCAACGGCCTCGGCGTCGTGCAGCACGTCAAGGTCCATCAGCCGGACTCCGCTCAGACCGGTGAGCCGCGAACGGCTGGTCACGAGAGCGGCACACGACTCCGCCCCGGGCAGCAGCGGCTGCACCTGCACCTCGTCGGCGGCGTTGTCAAGGACCACAAGGATCCGCCGCTCCGCCAGGATGCTGCGGTACATCGCCGCCCGCTGCTCGACGTCGTCGGGGATCGCGTTGTTGTCGACGCCCAATTCGCGCAGGAACACCGCGAGCACCTCCAGTGGTTCGAGCTGTCGGTGCTCGGCGCCGTTGAGGTTCACGTACAGCTGACCATCGGGAAAGACGCCCCGCAGCCGGTGCGCTGCGGCCACCGCCAGGGTCGTCTTGCCGATCCCGCCCGGCCCGGCGACCGCCGCGATCCGCACCGCGTGGTCGTTGCCATCGGGCGTATGGGTGAGCGCCTCGACCAGGAACGCCAGGTCGGCTTCGCGCCCGGTGAAATCGGCCACCTGGGCGGGCAGCATCCGTGGTTGCTGAGGAAGCGGCCGGGGTGGGTCGCCGGCTACCTCGGAGGTGTCCGGGGCGGTCGCCGCGGCCGGCTCGAGCTGCGGACGGTGTGGTTTGGCCGTCCGGTCCGCGGCCACGGATGCGGCGTTCCCGCCCGGCCCGGCCGGGTGTCGCGGCGCCGGCACGCTGACCGGGTGTGCCCTACCGTCGCCGGACCGGCCGACGGCCGGTGTGTCCGGCCTCGGGCCCACCGCCACCGGGGGGCGGCGTGGCTGCCGCGGGGCGATGGTGCCGCGGAGCATGGCGTCGTGGAGTCCCCGCAGCTCGGCGCCCGGCTCCAAGCCCAACTCCCGTTCGAACACCAGGCGGGCGTCCTGGTAGACAGCGAGCGCCTCCGCCTGGCGGCCGGCATGGTAGAGGGCCAGCATGAGCTGCCGGCGCGGTCGCTCCCGCAACGGATGTGCGGCGACCAGGATGGTCAGCTCGCCGATCAGCTCGCGGTACATCCCCAGCTCGAACTCGAGTTCGACGCACTCCTCGACCAGACCGAGCCGCAGCTCCTCCCATCGCACGGCCTCCGGCTCGAGGAGCCGGCTGGTCAGACCGGATAGCGCCGGCCCGCGCCAGATCGCTAGCGCCTCCCGCAACCGGTCGGCCGCCGTCGCCGCTTGTCCCGCCGCCGCGGCCTCCCGCGCCGCGCTCTGTAATGCCAGCACGCGCCGGGTGTCCAGGCCGTCGTCGTCGACGCTGATGAGATACCCCGGTGAACGGGTCACCAGGAGGCCGCGGTCGATTCCCGCGTCGACGAAGCTGCGTCTCAGCGCCGACACGCAGATGGCGATCTGGTTCTCCGGTCGAGCGGGTGGCTGGTCTGCCCACAATGCCTCCGTCAGTCGCTGCACGGAGACGACCTGGCCAGGGTTGAGTAGCAGCATCGCGAGCGTTATCTGCTGCCTGGCGGCGGTGATCGGTACGAGCCGACCAAAGGCCCGTACCTCCAATGGGCCAAGCAGCAAGAATTCACACGTGTTGCCCATGAGCGTGCCACCGTTACTTCCTGATCCTTCCCAGCCGAGCGCTCCTCAGTCGCTCGGCTGGGTATGACTCACCGCCCCCGTCGTACGGTTGGTCCGGGGGTTGTGAGGGGGCAACGCGTACGCGGCGGGTTCAGCGTCTTCATGGGCCGGGGTTCACTGGCACGGACGCTTGCCTGTCGGCGACGGCGATCATCCGTTCGAAACAGCGATGACAATGCTCTACCCCCGTACGTGTTACCGGCCGCTGCGACAGCCGTCACGCACACTACAGAAGATCATTGAATGTTGCCATGTCGCTACACTGGGTGACCTGGCAGCGCGCAGATGGGGCCCGCGTAGATCTGACACGCTGCCACCCGCTCACCGCAGATCAGCCATTTCGCGGTGGTCCAGCGCCGGTCGGTCCTGGTCACGGTTGCGTTGTGCGGCGAGCAGCGCGGCCGCCACGATGATCTGTACCGCCAGGACGAGCGCCTGGGCGGCGGGCGCCTTGAGGGTGAGCAGCGCGATGGTGGTGTTCACGCCGAAGTGGACCGCGACCGATGCCGCGACCCCGGCGAGTTCGTAGGCGTAGCCGGTGAGCAGTGCCATCGGGAAGACGCTGAGCGTGAACAACAGGCCACTCCAGCTGACCAGGCCGAACTCGGACTGAAGAGTCCCGTCGATGAAGAACAGCGGCAGGTGCCACACCGCCCAGGCGGCGCCCAGCAACAGACCGGCGCGCAGGCGGCTCATCGACGCGCGCAGGCGTGGGTACGCCGTGCCACGCCAACCGGGCTCCTCGGCCAACGGACCACCCACCAGCATGCTGATCAGGAACGGTACGGTTCCGCCCGCCGTCGCGATCAACTCGCGCCCTTCCGTCAGGCTCACCGCGGGGCCGCCCAGGAGCTCCGCGAGCAGTGCGGCTGCCAGCACGGTCCCCGCTGCCAGGGCCAGCATGGGCAGCGCCCGGAACAGCCGTGGGCACAGCCGAAGTCGCACCGTGTGGGCGGGGATCGGTTGACGACGGCGAGAGCGCCGTATCCGGACGGCGATCGCGCCGATCGCCGGCCCGAATCCACCGAGAAGGTACGGAACGAGGGTGGGGGACGTCATCGCCGGTTCGTCGAGGGTGCTCGCGAAGAGCCAGAAGGCGAAGGTCCAGGCGAACGTGACGATCCAGAAGGTGGGGAGGCCGTCGTGTTGGCGAGCAGAGGTTGCAGTGGTCACGCCATTTCCCTTCGGGGGGTGAGCAGGGGTTGTCGCGGCCGGGCCGCCATGACCCGCGACGATCACCGACGCGCCTACACCACGTTCGCGGCGTCACTGCTTGGCGACTTCGACCGCTACCTCGCCCACGAACACGCCGACCCCCACCGCGACGGCGTGGTCTACCGACAGGCCGCCGTCTGGCTCACCGACGAAGAGTTCGCCGCGATGGTCGCCGAGATCGAACACGCCGTCGTCAGTCGGACCGGCAACACCCGCGACGGACGGAGGCGCCGCGTCGTCAGCCTCGTCGTCGTACCGGACACGCCATCGACACCACCTGGATCGGCCACAGGCTCGGCCCCGGTGCCTTGATTCCGCGCCTTAGCGTGGCGGGATGGCAGCATCCCGCAGGGCATCGCCGTCGGGAATGAGCGGCCACATCACGTTCCTGTTCGCGGTGGCGGCGGGAGTGGCCACCGGCAACCTGTACTGGGCGCAGCCGCTGCTCAGCTTCATCGCGGGTGACCTGCGCGCGGCGACCGCGACGGCCGGATGGCTCGTCACCGCGACGCAGGTCGGTTACGCCGTCGGCGTGCTGCTGCTCGTGCCGCTCGGCGATGTCCTCGACCGCAGCCGTTTCGTGCCGGTGATGCTGCTGGCCTCGGCCGCCGCGCTGCTGTTGTGCGCGCTGGCGCCGACGATCGGCGTACTCCTGCTCGCACTCGGCGTGCTCGGCGTGACGACGATTTCCGGGCAGGTCCTCACGCCGCTCGCCGGGGACCTGGCCGGCGACACCCACCGCGGTCGGGTCGTCGGCGTTGTCGGGTCCGGGACTCTCACCGGCATCCTGGCGTCCCGCACGATCAGCGGGTTCGTCGCCAGCGCCGCCGGTTGGCGGACGGTCTTCGTCCTCGCCTCGGTCGTCGCCGTCCTGCTCGCGGCCCTGCTCCACCGCGCGATTCCGCCGCTGCCGCCGCGCACGCGCCTGTCGTACCCGCAGCTCATCGCCTCGGTCGGCACGGTGGTCCGGCGCGAGCGGGCAGCCCGATGGACGCTGGTTCTCGCCGCCACCGGGTTCGCCGCGTTCTCGCTGTTCTGGACGGCGCTGACGTTCCTCCTCAGCGGCCCGCCGTTCCGCTACCCGGTAGCGGTGGTCGGGTTGTTCGGGTTGGCCGGCCTCGCTGGTGTCCTTTCCGGCCTGCACGGCGGTCGTCTGCACGACCGGGGCTTGTCGCTCCCGGCCACCGGCGCGGCCTGGGCACTGGCCCTCGGCGCCTTCGTCGTCGCGACATTCGCCGGCCGGTCGGTCACACTGATCATCATCGTGATCATCGTGATCGATGTCGCCCTCCAGACGCAGGCCCTCCTCAACCGGGCGCGGCTGTTCGCCCTCTCCCCCGAAGCCCGCAGCCGGCTCAACACGGCGTTGGCCACCGGCAACTTCATCGGCGGCGCGATCGGCTCCGCCGCCGCGACCATGCTCTGGTCCGCCGGCGGCTGGGCAGCGGTAACGATCACGGGAGCGGCACTGTGCTGTTTCGCGCTCACCGTCTGGGCGTTGGGACGTCGCGGTCCACTCGTGATCGGGCTTCGCCCGGACGGACCGCGCGCCACCTGACCACGTCGCCCGTCACGAACGGCTCCGCTCAACCGGCGATGTCCACGACGACCTTGCCGTTGGCGGTGCCGCTGGCGACCAGTCGGTGGGCGTCCAGGACCGTGTCGAGCGTGAACGTGCGCGGATCCAGTCGCGGGCGCAGGGCGCCGGCGTCGGCCAGCGTCGCGATCTCGCGCAGAATGTCGCCCTGGTGTTCGCGCCCGCGCCCGGTCAGCATCGGCAGCAGGGTGAACACGCCGGAGTAGGTGGCTCCCCGGAACGACAGCGGGGCGAGCGAGTGCGTCCCCCAGCCCAGCGCGCTGACCACGTGGCCGTGATAGGTGCGCACCGCCGCGAAGGACGCGTCGAGGGTCGAGCCGCCCACGTTGTCGGCGATGATGTCGAACCCCGCCCCGTCGGTGTATCTCCGCACGTACTCCTCGACGCTTGTCGAGGTGTAGTCGATCGCCACCGCGCCCAGGCTCTCGATCAGACTCATGCTCGCCGGCCCACCCGTGGCGTACGCCTCCGCGCCGCGAGCCTGGGCGAGTTGGACGCTCACGTATCCGACACCGCCGGCGCCGCCGTGCACAAGCACCTTCTGCCCGGCACGGACTCCGGCCCGGTCGACAAGCCCCTCCCAGGAGGTGATCGCCGCCAGGGGCAACGCGGCGGCCTCCCGCATCGAGAGGGTCTTCGGCTTGCGGGCCAGGAGCCGCGCGTCCACGGCGGCGTATTCGGCAAGCGAACCCTGGAGGTCGCCCACTCCCCCGCACAGCCCGTACACCTCGTCCCCCGGCGCGAAGTCGGTCACGTCTGCACCGGCCGCCGCGACGACGCCGGCGAGGTCCAGGCCGAGCACCGCCGGAGGCTGGACGCGCGCGTGCGCGGCCTTTCCCGCCTGGATCTTCGTGTCGAGCGGGTTGACCCCGCTGGCGACGATCCGCACCAGCACCTGCCCGCGCTCGGGGATGGGTCTGTCGATCTCCTCGACCAGGAGCGGAACGTCGAACTCCCGCAGCACCGCAGCGCGCATAACCATCCACACTCTCCGTGACCGAGTCTTCACGTGGACGCTATCCGACCAGATCGACGGCGGGGCGGGTTCCTCGGACCGGCCAGCACCGCGACGGGGGGCCGAACGCGGGTCAGCCGTCGTCGGCGCCGTCGAGCAGCGCGCGTCGCAGCGCCAGCCGGTGCTCGCGGCGGATCTCCGCCTCCCGGTACCGTCGCCGGTCCCCGTCGGTCTCGGGCAGCAGCGGCGGCACCGTACGGGGCTGGCCGTCGTCGTCGATGGCGACCATGACCAGGTGGGCGGTGGCCACGTCGGTGGGTGGCACCGCCCGGTCCCACCGGTCGGCGGTCACCTTGACGGCCACCTCCATCGAACTGCGGCCGGCCCAGGTGATCCGGGCGTCGACGTGCACGACGTCGCCGACCCGTACCGCGCGCAGGAACGCGGTCTCGTCGATGGCGGCGGTCACCGCCGGCCCGTCGGAGTGCCGGGCGGCGACCACACCGGCGACGGAGTCGATGAGGTTGAGGATCCGGCCGCCGTGCACCGTACCCATCAGGTTCGTGTGGTGCTGGTCCATGATCTGCGACAGGGTCAGGTGCGACGCCGACGGCGCTCGGCCGGCGATCGTGGTGGTGTCGTGCACAGCGGTAGTCCGTCCCTCGGGAAACCACGCCGCCGGTCGCGGACACACGCTGACGAGGACCTGGCCGTGCGCCACACGCACGGCCCGTCACCCGCTCAGCCCACCCGCGAGGCCGACGGCAGCGCACACGGTTGTGTACGCGGCGCCGGCAGGTCTTCGGACTCGCGGGCCTGACCGGTCGTGCCGGTCCCCTACTGGCCGTCGCTTCCCAGGCCGCTGGCCCAGTGCTGATGACGGCTGTCGTTCCCACTCACCGCTGCGGGGCAGCCCCGGATTTCCACCGGGTTCCCTCTTACGACGCCCAGCCGGTCAGGACGGGGCGAACCAGCGCCGTCGGCAGCATAGCTGGCCAGGGAATCTGTCCACCGGGGGCATCGTGCCGCAGCGGCCCGCGTGCTCGTCGTCAACTTTTGTCGTTCGAGGAAGAAGATCGCCACCTCTTGAAAAAAGTCTCGCGAGGGTGAGGATATCCAGATGCGTCGTCTCCCCCAGACTTGCGGCCGGGTGGTCTCGGGCCTCCTCGCGTTCCTCCTCGCCTCGGCGGTCGCCCTCCTCGCGTCCGCCCAACCCGCCGCGGCGCACGGGACCCTCGCCGCGTCCACGCCGGCGAGCGGGACCACCGTGCGCGAGCCGTTCACGGAGGTGCGGCTCGCCTTCACCGAGAAGGCCGCCGCCAACGCGTTCTTCACGGTCACCGCCCCGGGTGGCACCCGGGTCGACAACGGCTGGTCGCAGGGGGAACCGAAACCGCTGGAGAAGCCGGTACGGGAGTACTTCCTGGTCAACGGGCAGTTCGAGCCGCGGGAGTACACGACGGGGTTCCCCGCGGTGGTGAGCGTCGCCCACCTGCCCGCCAAGGGCCAGTACTCGGTGAGCTATCTGTCGGTCGCCTCGGACGGCGACACCGTGCGGGGCACCCTGACCTTCCGCTACGACGGGCGGGTGACGGCGGCGCCGAAGGGATGGAGCCCGCCGTCGACCCAGCCGGACCCGGCCCTGGTGGCCGCCACCGAGCAGCACAACAGCGGGCAGGCCTCGGCGGTGCCGACCACCGCGGACGATCCGTCGAGCCCACCGGCTGCGGCAGCTCCGTCGACCGGGTCCACCGAGGAGAGCGGCCGCGGAACGGTGGCTTTGGCCGGCTGGGCGGTCGTGGTCGCGGCGGCCCTGGCGGTGGCCGGGTACGTCGTCTGGCGTCGCCGATCGGCCTCCGCCGGCACATCCACCGGCCGGGGCCGTACCTCGGCGGCGACCTCCGGTCGACGCGGCGGTGGTGCCCGTTCTGCGACCAAGGCCGGCGCGGGCCGGACCGTCGGGGCCAAGGCTGTCGGGGGCAAGACCAGCGGGGGCAAGACCAGCGGGGGCCGGGCTGTCGGCGGCAAGACCGTTGGTGGCAAGGTCGGCGTCGTCGCGCCGGTCACGGGCGACAGGGGGCAACCCGCCACCGTGCCGGCGGCGCGCAAGAGCAACACGGTCGTCACGGCCCGCACGGGCGTCGCGGCCGATCCGACGCCGATCGATCAGACCGGCGGCGGTACGGACGGCGAGCCGACGGTCGAGCCCGGACCACGGCCCGACACGGACCTCGCGGCCGCGACCCCGGGGTCCCGGCTGAGCAACACCCACCTGGCGTTGCTCGTCGGCGGGCTGGTGATCGCTCTGCTGGCCGGGTTCGGGCTGGCCCGCATCGGGACCGGCGACGGGAACCCGGCGGACCGCAGCGCCCGGCAGCCCGCCGGCGCTCCGCCCGCCCCGGGCCAGGAGGGCGCCGCGAACGACGGGCACCAACACCCGGCGGGCACCGGTCCGCACACGCACCGGGGTGACGGCGCGACGGGCGAGACGCTGGCGACCGGCACGACGGTCAGCGCCGGCGGGTACACCCTGCAACCACTGGAGCGAACCCAACCCCCAGGTGTACGCGCGGACTACCGGTTCCGCATCGTCGGGACCGACAGGCAACCGGCGACCCGCTTCGCGGTCGTCCACGACAAGCCGTTGCACCTGATCGTGGTCGGCCGTGACCTGTCCGGCTACCAGCATCTGCACCCGACGATGGCGCCCGACGGCACCTGGAGCGTCCCGCTGACGTTGGCCCGACCCGGCGGCTACCGCGTCTACGCCGACTTCTCCGTCACCGCGGCCAACGACACGCAGATCCCACTCGTGCTGGGCGTCGACCACACCGTGCCCGGCGCGCACACCCCGACCCCGCTGCCACCGGTGCGGGCCCAGGCGACGGCCGGGCCGTACACGGTGTCGATGAACGGCACCCCCACGGTGGGGGTGACGGCGCCGATGCACTTCCAGGTCAGCGCCGACCCGACCATCCCCGCGCAGTTGGAGCCGTACCTGGGCGCGTACGGGCACCTGGTCGTCGTCCGCGAGGGCGACCTGGGGTACGTGCACGTCCACCCCGAGCCGGAACTTGTCGACGGGTCGGTCAAGTTCTGGCTGACCGCCCCGAGCTCGGGCCGGTACCGGGCGTTCTTCGACTTCCAGGTCGCCGGCAAGGTGCACACCGCCGAGTACACGATCAACGTGCCCTGAGGCCGGAACTTTCTCCCCGCTGCGGCCGACCATCCAGCCAGCAGCAATCATCGGAGGAAGAACACATGCGCACCACCAGCCCGCTCGGTTCACGCCGCTCGGCCACCGTCCTCGCCGCCGCCGTCCTGGCGCTGGGCGCCGCCGGGTGCGACTCGTCCGACGCTCCGTCGTCGGCGCAGTCGCGCCCGTCCGCGTCGGCCTCGGCCAACCCGGACGCCGGGGTGCTCGGCATTCGCGACCCGTGGGTGAAGGCCGCCGACAAGGGCATGACGGCGGCCTTCGGGACCCTGGTCAACGACGGCGACAGCGATGTCACGGTGACCGGTGCCACGACCACTGTGTCGTCGATGGAGCTGCACGAGATGGCCATGAAGGACGGCACGATGGTCATGCGGCAGAAGCAGGGCGGCATCGTCGTCAAGGCCAGGGGCACGCACGCGCTGGAGCCCGGTGGCGATCACCTGATGCTGATGAACCTCACCAAGCCCGTCCAGGCCGGTGACGAGGTGACCTTCACCCTGACCTTCGCCGACGGCCGGACCCAGCAGTTCAGCGCGGTGGCCAAGCCGTTCACCGGCGCGCAGGAGAGCTACGCCCCCGGGCACGGCGAGCCCATGCCCGGGATGAGCGCCACGCCGGGGATGAGCATGAGCCCGGCGTCGTGACCGAGACGTCACAGGTCCGGCCGGTGAGCAGGCGTGGCCTGCTCACCGGCGGGGCTCTCGCCGTCGGCGGCGCCGTGGCCGGCGGGGCCACGATCGCCGCGACCCGCGCCGGGCAGCCCGGACCGCAGTCGATGACCGCCGCCGAGACGACGCTCGCGGTGAGCGTGGGCGGCCTGGTCGAGCCGTTTCACGGTGCCCGGCAGGCCGGGGTCGCCACCGAACCGCAGGCGCACGCGGCGTTCGTCGCGCTGACCCTGCGGGCCGGCACCGACCGGGCCGCGCTGGGTCGGATGCTGCGGCTGCTCACCGACGACGCCGCCCGACTCACCCAGGGCCAACCCGCGTTGGCCGACACCGAGGCCGAACTCGGGCTGCTGCCGGCACGGCTGACCGTGACCTTCGGCTTCGGGCCCGGCCTGTACCGGGCCGCCGGTGTCGACGATCGGCGGCCGGCCTCGGTCCGCGACCTGCCCCCGTTCCGCGTCGATCGGCTCCAACCGGCCTGGTCCGGGGGTGACCTGCTGGTGCAGATCTGCGCGGACGACGCGGTCACCGTCGCCCACGCCCAACGAGTCCTGGTCAAGGACAGCCGGCCCTTCGCCGTCGTCCGATGGGTCCAGCAGGGCTTCCGGCGCAGCCCCGGCGTCGAGCCGGGCGGCCACACGCAGCGCAACCTGTTCGGCCAGCTCGACGGCACGGCGAACCCGCGGCCCGGCACCCCGTTGGACACCGCCCTCTGGGTGCCGGACGGCCCGGCGTGGCTTCGCGACAGCACCACACTCGTGGTGCGACGCATCAGCATGAACATGGAGACCTGGGACCTGCTCGGCCGCACCGATCGCGAACTCGCCATCGGGCGGCGGCTCGACACCGGCGCACCCCTCACCGGCACCGCCGAACACGACGAGCCCGACTTCGCCGCCACCGGCCCCGACGGGCTCACCGTCATCCCCGACTTCTCCCACCTCACCCGGGCCCGGGTCACCGACGACCGGCTGAAGATCCTGCGCCGGCCCTACAACTACGACGGTGCGCCGACGGCCGAGGGCCACGCCGACAGCGGGTTGATCTTCACCTCGTACCAGGCCGACATCGCCCGGCAGTACCTGCCGATCCAACGCCGGCTGGCCGACCGGGACCTGCTCAACGAATGGACCACACCGATCGGGTCCGCCGTCTTCGCCATCCCACCCGGATGCGCGCCGGATGGCTGGATCGGCGAGCAGGTGCTCGGATGACCCCGCCGACTTCAGACTCCACGAGGCCCGTGCCGCCGCCCCGCTCCACCGCCGTCCGGCTCGGCGCGGCGGCGCTCGCCGTCCTCGTGGCGCTGTTCATTCCGGCCGCCCCGGCCTGGGCGCACAACTCGCTCACGTCGTCGACGCCGGCCCGGGACGCGACCCTCCCGAGCGCTCCGACCGAGGTCACCCTCGAATTCATGCAGCGGCTCGACCCCACGTTCACCACGATCGTGCTCACCGACGCCGCCAAGCGGAGGATCACCACCGGCGAGCCGGTGGTCGCCGGGGCGACGAGCACGGTCCAGGTGACCGACACACTGCCGAACGGCAAATACACGGTCGCCTACCGGGTCGTCTCCGCCGACGGGCATCCGGTGCAGGGGTCGTACCCGTTCACGGTGGCCGACCCCGCGTCCAGTGCCGCGCCGGTCCCCGACGCCGGTACGCCGGCGGCAACCCCGTCCGCCGCCGCCGCGGTGGAGACCGACGGCGGCCCGGGTGTCGGCATGCTCGTCGCGGGCGCCGCGCTCGCCGTCCTCGTCGTGGTGGCGGCCGGGCTGCTGTGGCGGCGGCGGGCCGCCCGCCGCTGAGCCGACCCGCTCTCGCTGAGCCGACCCGCTCTCGCGCGGTCCCGGCGCCGCGCCGCGACGCCGGGCGCTGACCTCGGCGGATCGACCTTCCACATCGCCGGGAACCGGCGGCGCCGGCGAGCCGACTACCAGACCAGAGCCGACGCGACACACCACCGGGCGACCAGACCAGTACGGGAGACGCCCTCGGGTGCATCCCGACTCTTCCGATCGGATCACCATGTCTCTTACCGAGTTGTCCGGCACGCCGACGCCAGCATCCGCGGAACCCGAGAAACCCGCCCGGCCGGCCCGGCGCCCGTCGCCGTTCGGCGCGCTGCTGCTGCGGCTGCACTTCTACGCCGGCCTCCTCGTCGCCCCGTTCCTGGTGGTCGCCGCGCTGACCGGCCTGGCCTACACCACCACCCCGCAACTCGACTCGATCCTCTACGGCGACAAGCTGACCGTCGCCCAGGTGGGTGACCGTCAGCTCCCGCTGGCCGAGCAGGTGGGGGCCGCCCGAAACGCGCACCCCGCCGGCAGTATCACCGCCGTGCAGCCCGGCGACGGCGATCGGACCACAAAAGTGGTGTTCTCCCTGCCGGAGCTCGGCGAGAACCAGCACACCGTCTACGTCAACCCGTACACCGCCGAGTCCCAGGGGCAGCTCACCACCTGGTTCGGCTCGACGCCGGCCGCGACGTGGCTGGACGACCTGCACCGCCACCTGCACCTGGGCACGGTGGGCGAGCACTACTCCGAGCTGGCCGCGAGCTGGCTGTGGGTGTTGGCGCTCGGCGGGGTGATCCTCTGGTGGCGTCGGCGCGGCGCGGCCCGGGCCACCGCCCGGCACCTGCTCGTGCCGGACCTGTCCACGGGCAGGGGTGTTCGCCGCACCCGGGGTTGGCACGCCACCACAGGTGTCTGGCTGGCCGTCGGTCTGCTCTTCCTGTCGGCCACCGGCCTGACCTGGTCGCGCTACGCGGGCGCGAATTTCGCCTCCGGTCTCGACGCGCTCGATGCCCGCACGCCGGAGATCTCCACAAGCCTCACCGCCGTCCCCGCCGAGCCGGGCGGTGGTCACCACCACGGTGACGCCGGGGAGGGCGGGACAGTCGAGTCGGCGGCCTTCGATCGGGTCCTGACCGTCGCACGCGACGCGGGACTCTCCGGGCCGGTCGAGATCATCCCGGCGGCGGAGCCGGGTTTGGCCTGGACCGTCACGCAGATCGACAACACCTGGCCGGTCGCCAAGGACCGCATAGCCGTCGACCCGGCCGCCAGCACGGTGACCGCCCGCAGTGACTTCGCCGACTGGCCCCTGCTGGCCCAACTCAGCGGCCTGGGCATCCAGGCCCACATGGGACTGCTCTTCGGCCTGGCCAACCAGATCCTGCTCGCCGCGCTGGCCCTCGGGCTGCTCTGCGTCATCGTCTGGGGTTACCGCATGTGGTGGCAACGCCGACCCACCCGCACCGACCGACGCACCCTCGCCGGCACCCCGCCGGCCCGTGGCGGCGTACGGGGCCTGCCGCTCTGGGCGCTGCTGATCGGCGTACCGGTGACCGTGGCGATCGGCTGGGCGCTCCCCCTGTTCGGGCTCACCCTGCTCGCCTTCCTCGTCATCGACGTCGTCGCCGGCGCGGTGTCCCGACGCCGACGACCCGTCCAGGCGCCCGTCTCGCCGGCACCCGTCGGGAGGTGATCCGCCGGGTCAGAGCACCACCTGTTTGCTGGTCGGCAACTCGTCGACAATCGACTTCGGCACGTTTATCGTGTCCGCGATGATCTCGTGGGGTGTGTTGGCCATCCACTGCATCACCGAGATGTCCTCGAAGCGCGGATGCCGGAACATCTCCAGGAACACCAACGGCTCGTCACCGGTGTTCTCGATGTAGTGCCCGTACGCGAACGGCACGTAGCCGACGTCGCCGGCCTGGAAGTCGAACGTCCGGGCGGCTGCCTGCGAGGCGAAGACTCCCATCCGGCCGGTCCCGGAGATGTAGTACTGCCACTCGTCGGTGGTCGGATGCCAGTGCAACTCGCGCATCCCACCGGGCTCGACCTCGACGAGGGCGGCAGCGGTGGTCACGGACGCGGCGAAGTTCGTCGAGTCGGTGACCCGGACCGTCCCGCCCCGGAAACGCTGCGGCGTCTGTGCCGTCATCCGGTGTTTGAAGCTGCGCGGGATGTCGCCGGTGGGGCTGATCACCCGGTCCTGTTGCAAGGACGGTGGGACGTCGCCCTGGAAGATGTACTTCTCCCGTTCGGGCAGGTTCTCCATCTGCTCCATGGTCCAGCCGAAGTTCTTCGCGAGGACGTGCCGAGGTGTGTGGGCGAAGAAGTCGCTGAGCAGGAACGTGTTGTTCTCCGAGAAGGCGCCGTCGTTGAAGACCAGGAGGAACTGCGCGCCGTCGGCGAGCGCCTGGATGTTGTGCGGCACGCCCTGCGGAAAGAACCACAGGTCACCGGCCTTGACGTCCTCGATGAAGTTGCGTCCCTCGTGGTCGACCGCGCTGATCCGGCAACTGCCGCTGAGCATGTACGCCCACTCCGACTGCTGATGCCAGTGGATCTCCCGGTACGCGCCCGGCTCCAGGCCGAACTGGACGCCTGCCAACTGCGTGGCGATGGGCAGGTCGCGAGTGGTGACCTCGCGGGTCCAGCCACCCTTCTCCACCCGGGTGTGCGCCTGCGAGAACGAGAACTTGAGGTTGGGCACCAGCCGGCTGTCGGTCGTGGGCGGCACCAGCAGATCGGGGTTCTGCCGCTCGACCTCGACGTTACGGCCCGCGAAGGGCGGCGCCCCCTGGTCGCCGCGGCGCGGCTGAGGATCGCTGTTCGCCATGATCGCTGTCTCCTTACTCCGGTTGGCCCGGACTGGGCGCGGAAAGGGATCCACCTCGTAGGCGTGGCCGGGACGGCAGCCCCAGGAAGGCGCGCACCGCCGGCCAGCCGTACGTCACCGCGATCGCGGCGGGAACCGCTGCCGCGGTCGCCGCCAGCACCAGGCGGGTCCACGGCGGAGCGTGACCACCCGCCCCGGTGGTGGCGAAGAGGACGAGAGCCAGCAGTACGACCCGGAGTCGGTACCGGCCGGGCAGCTCAGTCGATGGGGTCATACAGTCGATGATCGAGGCCCAGCCGTCGCCGTCGCATCCCGTGATCGCGCCATTACCGCAGGTCAGATAGGGGACGGCGTGGGCCATCAAGCGCAATCGGGCCGGTTCGTCGATCTGGTCGCCCGCTCCGGACGCCGTGGCTAGGCTCGGTCGCAGGACGGCATGTCGACGCGCCGGGTAACCACCGGGGAGAACGCCATTGTCCGAATCATCCCTCGACGCCGGAACATCTCCGGCTGACGACCTCGCCCACGCCGAGCACCGACGGCGTTCGCTGTTCGCCGCGGCGGACCAACTCCGGTTCGCCGGAGGCGGGACGGCGGCACCGCACGCCGTGGCGGCCGAGACTGGCGAGCACCGGCACGGCGAGCGCCGTCGGGCCCAGGTGCTCGGGCACCTGACCCGGCTCGCGGCGCGGGAGCAGCCGTCGATCGCCCTCGCCGGCCTGCGGGAGGCGCTCGACCAGGGCCTGGACGACCGGAGCCGGAGCACACTGCTCGCCATGGTCGCCGCGATCGCGGCGCGCACCGGCCATCCGGACGCCGATGCCCTGCTCCGCGACGCGGGCACCGCGCACGCCGCCGCGGGCGACGATTCGTCCGCTCGCCACCTCGCGCTCGCTCGGGCCGCTCGCTCGCTGTCGCACGGCGATCTACCGGGCGCGGACGCCGTGTTGGCGGCCCTGGACCCCGATGCCTGGGTGGCACGACCGGACGCCACGTCGATCCGGGGCGAACGCATCCTCGTCCATCTCGGCCTGGGCCGGCACCAGGACGCGCGGAGCGCGACGGCGGCGGACGAGGCGGCCTCCCCCGACACCCCGACGAGCGGCAGACTGACCGCCCTGGACTGCCTACGGATGGTCGCGGTGGGAGAGCTGCCCGAGGCTGGCGCGCTGGCGGTCACGGCGCTCGGGTCGGGCTCGACGGATCTCGGCGCGGAGGTGCGTGCCCTGCTGGTCGCGGTGGTCGCCGAGGTCCACTACCGCCGCGGCGACCACGACGCCGCCCGCGCCGTCCTGCGCGGATGCCTGCGGGAGGGACGATGGCCCGACAGTACGATGTGGACTCCGGCGTTCTGTGTCGCGGTCCGCGACCCGGCTCTCCGCGAGCCGGCGCGCCTGCTCGACAGAGTGGTCGCTGACCTGCACCGGTCGGTGCGGTCGCTGTTGCCCGTGCCACAGTTCGGCCCTCGACTGGTGCGCGCGGCGATGGTCGTCGGCGACGACCGGGCTGCCCGCCGGGTCACCGAACTGGTCGAGCTGGTGGCCACCCGTACCCCGGTTCCGCTGTGGCACGCGCTGGCCGCGCAGACCAGGGGTCTGCGCGATCGCGACCCGGACGCGCTGCGCTCGGCTGTCGACGGGCTGCGGACCACCGCCGCCCGACCGGCGCTGGCCGACGCGTTGCTCGACCTCGCGAACAGCCCTCGACTACGCCCGACCGAGGCGTGGGACGCCGCGCACGAGGCGGCAGCCCTCTACGCCCGGATCGGCGCGCCGGGCGACCAGGCGACAGCCGACCGGCGGTGTGTCGAACTCGCCGCCACCCCGCGGCACCGGCCGCCGGTCGACGGTCCGCCGCGGACCGGTGTCGGCGCGCTCACCCCGGCCGAGGAGCGGGTGGCCGAGGTGCTGGCGGGCGGCGCCACGAAGAAGGAGGCGGCCGGCACCCTCTTCGTCTCCTTCCACACGGTGGACACCCAACTCCGGTCCATCTACCAGAAGCTGGGTATCCACAACCGGATGCAGTTGGTGCGGGCCTGGGATCGGTACAGGGCGAGGATCGGCTGATGACCGACACGACCGACCTGACCCCGCTCGCCGAGGGCGTGGAGTGCGAGTTCATGTACGCCTACGAGTCGCGGGCGCCCGAGCCCGCGTACACCGATCTCGGGGTCGTCACCGCGCGCATCGGCGGCGGTGTCGCCCTCGCGATGCGCAACGACCCCTCCGGCGGGTACTGGAGCAAGGCGCTCGGCTTCGGCGTCACCGAGCCGTTCACCGTGCGGGTCCTGGATCGCGTCCTCGACTTCTACCGGGAGCAGGGCGT
Source organism: Micromonospora sp. DT231 (assembly GCF_049847025.1). Taxonomy (NCBI): domain Bacteria; kingdom Bacillati; phylum Actinomycetota; class Actinomycetes; order Micromonosporales; family Micromonosporaceae; genus Micromonospora; species Micromonospora sp. DT231. The sequence continues at coordinate 179,737 of NZ_JBNCNO010000005.1, forward strand.
CGACCAGGCCGTCCTCCAGCTCGTCCCGGCGGTGCTGCCCGACGGCTTCGACGAGATCGCCGCGGCGCGCGGGCTCGAAGCGGGCAGCACCTGGGTCAAGCTCGCCGCCCGGGCGGGCGACGTCGCCGCGGCGCAGACCCGCCTGCGGGTCGGCCCGGTGCCGGGGGCCGAGGCGCGGCGCTGGGCCGACGTGCTGCTCGCCGGCTTCGGCATGCCGGCCGGTGGGCTCACCGACATGCTGGCCGCGACCGTCGGCGAGCCGGCCTGGAGGCCACACGCGGCGTGGGACGGCGACGAGGTCGTGGCCGGCGGCAACCTGTTCCTGCACGGCGAGTCGGCCTCGCTCAACGCCGCCGCGACGGCGCCCGGTCACCGCGGCCTCGGTGCGCAGTCGGCGTTGATCGCCGCCCGCGCCCGAGCCGCGGCGGAGGCCGGATGCCGGTGGCTGTTCGCCGAGACCGGGAAACCCGCACCCGGTACGCGGAACCCGTCGCTGGACAACCTGCGCCGGGCCGGGCTGGTGCCGCTCTACGAGCGCCGCAACTGGGTCTGGCGGTCAACTCCCTGACGTCGCCGTCACTTCTCGCTGTCGAGCAGGTCCATCATCGGCGCGGCGTACCGCTGGCCGGAGGCGGCGCCGGCCGGCACGGCACGCTCGATCTCGTCCAGCGCCTCCCGGTCCAGCACCAGGTGGGCGGCGGCCAGCGACTCGGTCAGCCGGTCTCGCCGCCGCGCACCGACAAGCGGCACGATCTGCTCGCCCTGCGCCGCCACCCAGGCGATCGCCACCTGGCTGGTGGTCGCGCCCAGCCGCTGCGCGACCCGGCCCAGCGCGTCCACGAGGCGCAGGTTCGCGGTCAGGTGTTCGCCCTGGAAACGGGGGCTGTTCGCCCGGAAGTCCGTGCCGGTCAGCTCGCGGTCGGCCGACCAGTGCCCGCTGAGCAGACCTCGGGACAGCACCCCGTACGCGGTCAGCCCGATGCCCAGCTCCCGCAACGCCGGCAGGATCGCGGCCTCCGGGCCACGGGACAGCAGCGAGTACTCGATCTGGACGTCACTGATCGGCGCGACCGCCGCCGCCCGGCGGATGGTGTCCGCGCCCATCTCGGAGAGCCCGATGTGCCGGATGTAGCCGGCCTGCCGCATCTCCAGCAGCGCGCCCACGGTCTCCTCGATCGGCACCTGCGGGTTCAACCGGGAGGGCCGGTAGATGTCGATGTGGTCGGTGCCCAACCGGCGCAGCGAGTACGCCAACCGGTCCTTCACCGCCGCCGCCGACACGTCGTACGGTGCTGCCTGGAACCCGCCGTCAGGTGTCCGGCGCGCACCGAACTTCACACTGAGCACCACCTCGTCCCGCCGGCGCTCGCGCAGCACCCGACCGATCAGCATCTCGTTGTGGCCCGAGCCGTAGAAGTCGGCGGTGTCGACCAGGTTCACGCCGGCGTCGATCGCCGCGTGCAGCGTCGCCAGGCTCTCCGCCTCGTCGGATGGTCCGTACAGGTCCGACATGCCCATCGCGCCCAGCCCGATGATCGACACCTCCGGCCCGGAGGCACCCAGCCGTCGCCGTGGTAGAGCCGTCATGGTCCTCGTCTCCTTCGGTCGCGGTAGCGGCGCGTTCCCCGGTCGGGCACCGCTGTGTACGCTGTGTCCATATAAGCATCCTGTAGACACGCTGTCCATATAACCGGGAGGACCAGTGGCCCAGCTCACGCCGGACGCCCCCACCCCACCGCGCCGTGGTCGCGGCCGTCGCCCCGCCGACCAGGTACGCGCGGAGATCCTCACGGCGGCCGGCGCTCTCCTGCTGGCCGAGGGCATGGCCGGTTTCACCATCGAGAAGGTCGCGGCCCAGGCGGGGGCCAGCCGGATGACGATCTACAAGTGGTGGCCGTCCAGGGGAGCGCTCGCCCTGGACGGCTACTTCACAGTGGTCGCGCCCACGCTTGCCTTTCCCGACACCGCGAACATCGTCGCCGACCTGACCAACCAGCTCGTCGCCTTCGTCCACCTCGTGCGGGACACCTCCGCCGGGCGGGTCATCAGCCAACTCATCGGCCAGGCGCAGACCGACCCGGAGCTGGCCGCCGCCTACCGGGAGCGCTACTCCGGCCCCCGGCGCGCGCTCGCCGTGGAGACCCTCACCAGAGCCATGACCCGCGGGCAGCTCCGCGCCGACATCGACCCGGAATCCGTCGTCGACCAGCTCTGGGGCGCCTGCTACCACCGGCTCCTGGTCCCCGACCTGCCGCTGACCGAGGACTTCGCCCGCACCCTCGTCGACAACCTCGTACGCGGGCTGCGCTGACCGGCGACCTCCCGGACCGCGCCGACCGGTCGACGGTTACCGCCGGAGCCCACCCGGCCAAATATGAAGACCATGTTCAATCGGTGCTAACGTCATTGATCGATGCTTATACGATCGCCAGTCTCGGGCGGCCGGCACCGCGGGCTGAGGTGACGATGCTCCTCCACTTCGACCTGCTCGGGCCGCTGACGGTGTCACGGGACGGCCGACCGGTCGCCCTCGGATCGACGAAACAGCAGGTGGTGCTGGCCGCTCTGCTGCTCCGCCCCGGCGAGGCGATCTCCGCCCACGAGCTGATGACGATGGTGTGGGGCGACCAGCCCCCCGCCTCGGCCGCCGCGAACCTGCGCAGCTACCTGCGGGGGCTGCGCCAGGCACTCGACCGCGCTCCGGACGAGAGCCGTCGAATCCTCACCACACCTGGCGGCTACCTGCTTCGCGTCGAGCCGGACGAGCGGGACCTGGACCGGTTCGACGCGGCGGCGGAACGCGGACGGGCGGCGCTGGCAGCCGGTGACCCGGCGGCGGCGCAGCCGGAACTGGCCGTCGCGCTCGGCATGTGGCGGGGGTCCGTCTTCGCCGGGCTGCCCCTGCCCCGGCTCCTCACCAGCCGGGTCGCGCGGATCACCGAGCGGCGGCTGCTGACCGAGGAGGACCACGCCGCGGCGCGGCTCGCGCTCGGCGAGGCGGCCCAGGTGATCCCCCGGCTGCGCGCGCTACTCGACCGTCACCCGCTGCGCCAGCGGGCCTGGGCCCAGCTCATGACAGGTCTCTACGAGATCGGCGACATCTCCGGGGCGTTGGCGGCGTTTCAGCAGGCCAGACGGGCGCTGGCCGAGGAGACCGGCATGGACCCCGGCCCCGAGCTGACGCGGCTGCACGACGACATCCTGCACCACCGTCTCGGGCAGCGGTCCACGACGACCGGGCCGGCGGACGACGCGGCACCGGGCCGCCCTCGGCAACTGCCACTCGCCCTGCCCGGCTTCGTCGGGCGCAGCGCCGAGCTCGACCTGCTCGACGCGGCCCTCGGCGCCCGGCCCGAGCGGGCCGCCACCGTGGACATCGTCACCATCAGCGGCATGGCCGGCGTGGGCAAGACGACGCTCGCGCTGCACTGGGCCCATCGGGCTGTCGACCGCTTCCCCGACGGCCAGTTGTACGTCAACCTCCGCGGCTACGACGACGCGGACGCGGTCTCCCCCGCCGACGCCCTTGTCGACTTCCTCGATGCGCTCGGCGTGCCGGTCGGCCGTATCCCCAGCAGTGTCGACGCTCGGGCCGGGCTGTACCGCAGCCTGCTGGCCTCGCGCCGGATGCTCGTCGTGCTCGACAACTCGCGCGACGCCGACCAGGTACGGCCGTTGCTGCCCGGCGTGGGCCAGTGCGCGGTCCTGGTGACCAGCCGCGACCAGCTCAGCAGCCTCGCCGTGGCCCAGGGCGCCCGACCGCTGACGCTCGAGGTGCTGACGGCCGCCGAGTCGACGAGGCTGCTCCGCACCCGGCTGGGCGCCGACCGGGTGGCCGCGGAACCGGCGGCGACCAGCGAGATGATCGAATCGACGGGCCGCCTCCCGCTCGCTTTGTCCATCGTGGCGGCCCGGTTGACCGCCCGGCCCACCTTCCCGATCGACGCCGTCGCGGCCCAACTACGCCCGTCCGAATCCCGGTTGGAGCAACTGGCCGACGGAGACGTCCGCCGGGTCTTCTCCTGGTCGTACCGGACGTTGAGCACCGAGGCAGCCCGCCTCCTGCGCCTGCTCGGCCTGCACCCGGGCCCCGACCTCACCGGAGACGCCGCCGCCGCGCTGCTCGGCCGCCCCCGCACGGCCGTCACGCCGCTCCTGCAGGAGCTGACCCGTCTGCACCTGTTGACCGAGCACCTCCCCCAGCGGTACGCCCTGCACGACCTGCTCCGGTCGTACGCGGCCGAACTGGCCCAGGCATCCGACCTGGCCGAGGAGCGACAGGCCGCCGCACGCCGGATGTACGACCACTACCTGCACAGCGCGCACCCCGGCGCGGTGTTGCTCCAGCCGACCTGGGCACCCATCGACCTGGAACCACCGATGCCGGCGAACGTGCACGTGCCGATGCCCGACCGCGTCGTCGCGGCGGCCTGGTTCCACGCCGAGCACCCCGTCCTGCTGCGGGTGCTGCGGCAGGCCGCGGACACCGGCTTCGAGCGGTACGCCTGCCAGCTCGCCTGGACCCTGGCCGCGTACCTCTCGCCCCGGGGCATGTTCCAGGAGCAGCTCGCGGCCCAGCAGGCGGCGCTCGCGGCGGCGCAGCGCATCGGCGACGTCCGGGCGCAGGCGCTGGCCAGCCGGATGCTCGCCCGCGCGCTCATGCGGCTCGGCGACGAGCACGCGGCCGAGCAGCACGTGCGGCGGGCGCTCGAGCTGTACGAGCAACTCGAGGACCTGGACAGCCTGGCGCTGATCCTGCGCCAGTACACCGAGCACTGCACCCAGTACGGCCGGCTGGACGAGGCGCTCAAGCACAGCGCGGAGGCGCTCCGGGTCTCGCAGCTCATCGGCAACAGGTACGCCGAGGCCCGCGCGCTGAACGTCAAGGGTTACCTGCACGCCCTGACCGGTGACTACCACCAGGCCGTCGTCGACTGCGCCGAGGCGCTCACCCAACAGGAGGCGATCGACGATCGCGTCGGGCAGGCCGCGACGTTGGACAGTCTGGGCTTCGCGTACCACCGGCTCGGTGACCCGGCCCGGGCGGCGGTCTGTTACGAGCAGTCCGTCCAGCGCTTCCAGGAGTCGGCCAACCGGTATCACGAGGGGCTGACCCTCGTCCGGCTCGGCGAGGCGCGGGAGGCGATGGCCGACCCTCCCGCCGCCGCCGAGGCCTGGCAGCGGGCGATACGGATCTACGACGACCTGGGCAACCCCGCCGCCGAGGTGGTGCGGCAGCTCCTGGCGCGTGTCGCGCCCGGCCCTCCGGGTCGGTGAACGGGCGACCTCCGGCTACAGCGGCCGGGCCGTCTGGAGCTGGTCGCGGATCAGCGCCTCGTAGTAGCGCCCGTGCGCGATCAACTCCTCGTGCGTGCCCTGCTCCACCAGGGCGCCCTCCTCCATCACGCCGATCAGGTCCGCGTTGAGCACGGTGCTCAACCGGTGCGCGATGACGATCCGGGTGCACGACAGCGCGGAGAGGACCTCGTCCACCCGACGCTCGGTGACCACGTCCAGGTGGCTGGTCGCCTCGTCGAGCAGCAGCAGCGGCGGGTTGTGCACGAGGGCGCGGGCGAGGGCGAGCCGTTGCCGTTGGCCGCCGGACAGCCCACCGCCGCCCTCGGTGAGACGTGTCTCGTACGCCATCGGCATCGCCATGATCTCGTCGTGGATCTGGGCGCGACTGGCGGCGAGGACGACCTCGTCGTAGGTCGCCGACGGGTGGCCGAGGGAGATGTTGTCGCGGACGGATCCGGCGAACAGGGCCGGCTCCTGGTTGACCATGCCACACCAGCGGCGCAGCTCGCGGAAGTCGAGGTCCTGCAGGAGACGCCCGTCGAAGCGGACCTCGCCCTCGCTGGGCACGTACAACCCGATGATCGTCTTGGCGAGTGTCGTCTTGCCCGAACCGGTCCGCCCGACGAGCGCCACCTTCGCGCCGGCCGGAATGGACAGGTCGACCCCGCGTACGGCCCAGGCGGCGTTGGCGCTGTAGCGCATGCCGACCCCGCTCAGCGTCACCTGCCCGGAGATGTCGCCCGGCGGCTGGGAGGTGGAGCGGTCCTGCTCGGCGGCCTCGTCCAGGACGTCCCGGATCCGTTCCAGGTGGGTGCCGACGGTCTGTAGTTGGCGGGCCGTGTTGACGAGTCCCATCAGCGGGGTGAGCACGGCCGCGGCGAGGGCGTTGAGCGCCAGCATGGTGCCCAGCGACATCGCGCCGGCGACGACCTGGTGTGCGCCGACCCACAGCAGGAGCAGCGGCGAACCCATCCGGAACACCCCGAGCATCGCCTCCAACCCGGTCTCCAACTGACGGCGGTGCAGCGAGGCGAACTGCCGGGTCTGGAACAGCCCGGACCAGCGGCCGAGGACCTGCTGCTCGGCGCCCATCGCCTTGACCGTCTCGGCCCCGGCCAGCACCTCGACCGCGTAGTTCTGCTCCTCGGCCTGCGCGGCGATGTCCCGGTGCGTACGTTCCCGCATGGCCCGGTACGTCGCCACGATCGCGCCGAGTTGCAGCAGACCCAGGCCCAGCACCAGCCAGGCGTAGAGCGGCGCGATCGCCAGGAGCATGCCGACGTAGACGACGACGAACAGTCCGTCGAGGACGAGCGACATCGTCTGGCTGGTGACCATGTCGCGGATGACGGTGTTGCTGGACATCCGCATCAGCAGGTCACCGCTGCTGCGCAGTTGGAAGTAGGAGTACGGGAGGGCGAGCAGGTGGTCGAAGAAGCGCCGCATCATGGTGTCGTCCATGCGGGCGTGCAACACGTTGAGGACGGCGCCTCGGGCGTAGGTGCCCACGCCCTGGGTGGCCAACAGCAGGAGCATGCCGAGGCCGAGGACGGTCAGGGCTTCGACCTGCCCCTTGCCGATCACCGTGTCGACCGCGAACTTGGTGATCAGTGCGGGCAGCAACACCGCCAACTGCAGCAGCAGCGAGACGACCAGGACCAGGGCGAGCAGCGGACGGGAGAAGGTCAGCATGCTGCGGGCGAATCGCAGCGAGGCCAGCCGCCCCGGTCGGGGACGTCGCTCGAAGTCCTCGCCCGGGGTGAGTTCGATGGCGATGCCGGTGAACCCCTCGCCGAACTCGTCGCGGCTCAGCCGCCGCCGGCCCATCCCCGGGTCGACGACGACCGCGCCGCGTCGGTCCCACCGTTCCAGCACCACGTAGTGCCGGAAGTTCCAGTGCACGATCGCGGGCAGCCGCAGCTGTGACAGAGCCTCGAGATCGACGCTGACCCCGCGGGCCCGCATGCCCGTCCTGCGGGCGAGTTGGGCCATCTGCAGGGCGGTGGCGCCGTCGCGGCCGATGCCCAACTGCTCCCGGCACTCGGCCACGGAGGTCCACCGCCGGTAGGCGCTGAAGACCATGGCCAGGCACGCGGCACCGCATTCGGTGGCGCTCATCTGGAGCATGATCGGCACCCGGCGGCCCGGTCGCGGCCAGCTCACCGTCATCGCAGGACCCCCTCGATGCCGGGCACCAGCTCCAGCAGGGTGGGTCTGGCGACCACCAGACTGAGCCGGCCGAAGGCCTGCTCCGCGCCGCCGGAGAGCAGGACGACGGTGACCGGCCGGGCCACCTCCGCCGGGAGGTTCCAGCGCCGGGCGGCGGCGTCGTCCACGACGACCTCGGCCCGGACCACCCGCAGGGTCGCGCGCCCGCCCTCCTGCACGAGCGCGACCTCGGCGCCCTGCGCGGGCTCGGGATCGAGGCGCCCGGCGAACATGGAGACCAGATTCGACCCGTCGGCACCGATCAGGACGCCGTCGACAGTGCGCGGCACCCGCATGACCGCCGCGAAGCCCAGGCCGATCAGCAGCAGTACGGCGAGCGCGACAAGTGGCCGTCGGGAGGACCGGATCGGGCTCCGCGCCGGGCCGTCGTGCATACCACCGCGGTAGGTGGCCAACGCCTGCGGGCGGTACGGCCACACCTGCTCAGCCACGCCCGTCACCACCCACCACGGCAACCGGAGGCTCGACGAGCAGGATCGACGGGACCCGGTCCGGCAACGCCAGGCGGAGCAGGTTGTAGCCGATGCCGGCGATGCCGCTCATCAGGCCGGGAGTCTCCACGCCGAGGGGAACCCCGCACAGCCACCCGTCCCGGTCGATGTAGTCGAGGATGCTGGCGGCCACCAGCTCGGCCTGCCGGGCGGCGTCCTCGTCACCGCGGACCCGTGCGGCGGCCAGCAGGGCCTCGACGTTTCCGAGGTCGCCGTGGCAGATGCTGTGGTTGCCGGTGCCCGTGATGACCTCGCCGGTCAGGCCGAAGCGCAGCATGCCGGTGCTGGCGTCGCGGAGGTCGCGGTCGAGCAGGTCGTGGTCGTCGACGTAGCCGGCCAGATCGGCGCGGGCGAGCGCGATGCCGGGCCCGCCGTGGCACCAGGCGACCATCGAGTACCGCTCCGGCGTGGTGTCCCGCAGGTCGAGCCAGCACATGTGCTCCGGGTCGAAGGCGGAGCGCTCGTAGCGCACCGCGCCCTCCACCAACGGCAGGTGGTCACGGTTGCCGAGCGCCCGGTCCAGCCGGGCCAGGGCGACGGCGATGCCGGACCCGCCGTGCGAGAAACCCGCGAGCGGTCGACTCGGGTTCACCGCGCCCGCCCAGCCGATCCCGTCGCCGGCCGGCTCCGCCCGGTCCGCCAGGATCCGGGCGAACGTGCGGGCCGCGTCGAGCACCGGCTCCGACGGCCGCGCCGCGTGCAGCGCCAGGAGCGCGAGGATCGCTCCGGCCGCGCCGCTGATCACGTCGTACGCCTCGTCCTGCGGCGCGAGGTGCAGCAGGACGGGCACGACGCGTTCGGCGGCGTCCACCAGGTCGTCGCGCTGCCACAGGGCGCCCAGGTGGCTCAACGCGTACAGCGGCCCACCCAGCTCGTTGAAGGCCCCGACGGTGAAGTTCTCCAGGCTCTCCGTCGGCGTCTCGTCGAGCAGGTCGATCTGACGCACCAGCATGCCGGCGGCGACCTCGGCCGCGCCGCGGAAGCGCTGCTCGCCGCTGACCTCGCCGAGGTAGCCGAGGAACAACGCGATTCCGGACAGCCCGCTGTAGAGGTCGATCCCGACCGGGCCCAACTGCCAGATCTTGTCGGCCACCAGGGTGTGCCCGAGCCAGGCGATCGAGTCCTCGCCGGTGTCGGCCGACAGCAGCAGCCGGTCGCCGGCGGCGCACGCGGCGGCGACGAACCGGTCCGTGCCGGCGGGAGCGGTGGCGGCGGTGACCTGGTACTCCGACCACTGCCCCTGACTCTCCACACCCATCGTCAGCGCCGCGAGCGAGCTGCGCAGGATCCAGGTCTGCTGGGCCAGGTGCGCGTCGGAGAGGGCGCCGATGCGCTGCCGGGACCGCTCCAGGCCGCTTGTGGGCAGCACCCCGGCGACCACCGAGCCGTCTCCGGCCACGAAGTCGTGCGAGGCGGGCGTCGTGCTGAAGAAGGGGATGTCGCCGCGGCTCAACTGTGCCTGCTCGGCGGTGGCGATCCGGGCCTCGGCACCGGGCCACTCCTCCTGCAGCCAGAGGAAGCTGAAGAACCGCTCCCGGTCCAGCGCGTTGCGCAGCAGGTCGGGGTGGCGGCTTTCCTGCAGCAGCTTGCCGTAGGTGCGGGTGGCGCGCAGGATCACGCGTACCTCGTCGGCGGCGAACGCGGCGACCGGCCCGTCCGGTGCCAGGAGCGCGTCGCGGTGGCGGTGCAGCAGCCGGTAGGTCTGCTCGAACCCGGTCATGATGTCGGCGCTGAAGTCGAGCGTGTGGTGCGTCGCGTCGCTCAGGCTGGGGAGGTTCTGCCCGCCGCCCATCTCGATCCGTTTGCGGACCAGGCGCATCTCGTCGGTGCCGGACTCCTCCCAGGTGGCGACCGGGGTGGGCGTGAGCTGCCCGGCGGTGCCGGCGAGGCCGCTGAAATCGACGCCGCCGATGCCGTCGTCGTCCTGGTAGATGATGGGCCGGGGCAGGAGCCCGACCTCCAGGACCGACTCCCGCATCGTCCGGAACGACTCCGCCGAGACGCCGATCTGCTGGTCGGTCTGCTCACCCTGCGGGTGGAAGAGGGCTTCGAGGTCGACGAGCATCGGGTGCTCGCCGGCGGCGATGATGTTCTCCAGGTGGAAGTCGACGGCCGCGAGGCTGTGCAGCAACGCCAGGTAGCTGCCCTGCCGGGTGTAGAAGCGGCGCAGCGCGTCGTGGTCGGCGCAGGGCCCGGCGGTGACGAACTCCGACCAGCCGTAGTCACCGCGGTCGAGCACCCACATGGTACGCAGCGACGGTTGCGCGCCGCGCGCGTTGAGCCACTCCAGCAGGAGCTGGAAGTGCAGCTCCACCTGCAGGCCCCGGGGCTTGTAGACGGCGCGGGCGCCGTTGGCGAAGCGGACGAACCCGACCGAGCGGCCACCGCGGTGCGAGTCGCCGGCACCGAACGACACATCCGTCACGGTGCCCAGCTCCGCCGGGTCGCCCAGCCTGGCGGCCAACGCGGTCGCGTCCGCGGTGAGGCGCTCGGCGAACTCGACCCGGGCGTCCACCCAGTTGTCGACGAGGATCGTCGCGTCCCGGGCCAGCACCGGGTACTCCATCAGGACGTCGAGTGTGTACTTCGGGTCGCGCAGCCGCCGGGCGAAGTCCTGGAAGCGCTGCTGCGAGGTCTCCCCCGCCAACTGCCCCTGCATCCGCAGGACGTTGAGTTCCAGCACGAGCACCCGCCCGACGAGCAGGTTGATCGCCCCGTAGGGCGGCTCGCAGAGCTGGTCGGCGAGCAGGTCGGCGTCGACGTGTGACCCCGGCGTACGCGCGCAGGCCGCGTGCACCGCCTCGCGTACCCGGCGCACACCGTCGTCCACGAGCGGCCGCACCAGCTCGACGAACGCCGCGTGCGGGTGCGGCTCGTGGTGGTGGTCGTGCTCGTGGTCGTGGTCGTGCCCGTGGTGGTCACTGTCGCCGGTCCCGCCCGGCCGGTGGTCGCGCCAGGCGCGCTCGATGGTGCGCACGTAGTCCGGGATGTCGGCGAATCGGCCGCGGACCGTCTCCGGCGTCTCGCCGAGCACCCCGCTCAACGTCGGCTCGTCGAGGCCGAGGGCGTCGAGCCAGCTCTCGAACAGGTCGGTGTCACCGGCGAAGACCGGCTCGTTCTTCCACCGATCGAGCCGGAGCCGCCCCCGGTCCTCGTCCACCGCGCCGGTCGGCGCCGCACCGCCGAGCCTCTCCGGCAGGGAGTACGCCAGGTACCAGCAGGGGTTCGAAACGTCCACCGGGTCGTGGCCGGGCAGGTGCGACTGCGTCATCGGGGGTGCTCTCTCTCGCGCAGCGGTCGGGTCTCGCGGGGACGGTGCCCGGACACCTCAGGCGTCCGGGCACCGCCGGTCCAGCGGGTGGATCAGGCGGTGCACAGGCCGCAGGTCGACTGCGTCTGGCAGGTGCCACAGGTGGTTCCGCCGCACGTCGCGCCACAGGAACCGCACGGGGTCTCCCGGGCGGTGAAGCCGCCACAGCAGCCGAGGGTCCAGATGCCCTCGGTGCGTGCGCCGGCGATGTGCGCGAGGACGTCGTCACCGAGTTCGACCACGCCGCAGGGGTGCTCCGGGAGCGCGGCCAACTGCTCGGCGGAAAGGCTCGCCCGGTACTCGGGGTCCTTCCAGGCTTGCACAATGTCCATGAAGGGCTCTCCTCAGGGGATTGGGGATGCGCTGGCGAGTGGGCGCAGGTGTGGAGGACGGAGCGCGTCCGCTCGCCGGGGTGGAGCGGTCAGCCGCAGCAGCCGACGGTGAACGCCGCGCAGGTGCCGTTGCAGAAGGTGCCGTTGAAGGAGAAGCAGCCGGCGGCCCCGGTGACCACGGTGATCGTGGGAGTCGGGGTCCACGTGCCGCCGTCGGCCCCGTCGAGCTCCTGGTCGTTCAGCTCGACGAAGCCGGCCGGGTTCGCCGGCAGGCTGGCACGCTCCTCGTCGCTGAGTGACGCCCGGTAGACCGGGTCCTTCCACGCCCTGATGTAGTCCATGTGAAGCTCCGATCTATAGGTGCTGGGGTGTGCTACGTGGATGGGCCTCCACGGGCGGAACCGTAGGTCCGCGCTATGGCAGATCGATGGCAGCGCGATGGTCGGTCGGCGGTTCCAGCAGCAGCACCGACGGCACAGCCGCCGGATCGGCCCACCGCAGGAGCGCGTAGCCGATGCCGGCCAGGCCGCTCATCAGCCCCGGTGTCTCCACGCCCCGGGGCACACCGCACCGCCAGTCGCGGTTCTCGATGTCCGCGACGGCGGCCGCCGCGATCGCGGCGGCACGCTGGGCCGCCCCGTCGTCCCCGAGGGCTCGTGCGGCGGCCAGCGCCGCCTCGGCGTTGCCGAGGTCCCCGTGGCAGATCGAGTGGTTGTGCAGCAGGTTGCTCGGTTCGAGCGTCGCCGTCAGCGCGCGCCGCAGGTCGTCGCGCAGCAGCGCGCCGTCGGTGGCGTAGCCCAGCAGTTCGGCACGTGCCATCGCGACGCCGGCCGCGCCGTGGCACCAGGCGACCATGGAGTCGCCCTGCGGCGTGTCCGGGCGGAGGTCGCGCCAGTTGCCGGTCGCCTCGTCGTACACCGTGCGCTCGTAGCGCAGCGCCGCGTCCACCGTGTCGCGGTGTTCACGCGTCCCGGCGTACCGGTCCCAGCGGGCCAGGGCGGTCGCGATGCCCGACGCCCCGTGGGAGAACCCCGCCAGCGGCGCCTCGGTGTAGAGGGTGCCGCACCACCCGACCCCGTCGCCCACCGGCTGCGCGCCGGTGCGCGCGTGCCGGGCCAGCGTACGGGCGCCGTCGAGCAGGCTCGGGTTGTCGGTGACCCGGTGCAGCGACAGCAGGGCGAGCAGGCCACCGGCGCTGCCGTTGATGATGTCGTACTCGCGGCTGTCGGTGGCGTGCCTGACCATCGACGCGGCCAGGCCCACGGCGGTGTCGACCAGGTCGGCGCGGTCCAGGACTGCGGTGAGGTGGCTCAGGGCGTACACCGAGCCGCCCAGGTGGTCGAAACCGCCGATGCCCGCGGTCCCGGCCGGGCCGGCGAGCCAGCTCTGCGCCTCGCGGAGCATCATCGTGGCGGCCCGGTCGGCGGCCCGCCGGTAGACCGCGTCGCCGGTGACGCTCGCCAGCCGGGCGAGGAACAGGGCGATGCCGCTGATGCCGTTGTAGAGGTCCATGGCGCTCGGGCCGAGCACCCACACCTTGTCGGCGATCAGGCTCAGACCCAGCCAGCAGATCCGGTCGTCCTCGGCGAGCGCGGTCGCCAACAATCGATCCCCGATGATCCGCGCCGCGTCGACGAAGCGCTCAGGCGTGACGGTCGCGGACGCAACCGTCGCGGGCGCAGCCGTCGCGGGCACGGAAGGCGCGGACGCAACCGTCGCGGGCACGAAAGGCGCGGGCACGACGGGCGCGGGCACGACCGGCGGCGGCAGCACCGCGCCCGGCCGGCTCGGTGCACGCCACCGCGACGGATCCCCCATGATCAGCGCGGTGAGGGAGGCTTCGATGATCCAGCTCTGCTGGGCCAGGTGATCCTCGGACATGCCCGCCAGGCGGTCGCGCACCGCGTCCAGGCCGCTCTGGCGCAGCACGCCCGGCAACACGGTGCCGTCGCCCCCGGTGAGGTCGGTCGACGACGGCGTGGTCACGAAGATCGGCACGTCACCGGCGTACATCTGGGCCAGCTCCGCGGCGATCAGGGCGTCGCGGTGCTCGCGGTGCTCGTGCCCCGTCCACAGGTTCTCGAAGTACCGGTCCCGGTCCAACGCGTCCCGCAGCAGGTCCGGGTGCTGCGCCTCGGCGAGCAGCCGAACGTACGACTCGGTGGCGCGCAGGACCACCCGCACCTCGTCGTGCGCGAACGCGGCCAACGGGCCGGACGGCGCCAGCAACTCGTCCCGGTGTCGCAGCAGGATCCGGTAGAGCGTGCGGTATCCGTCGCCGATCTCGGACGCGAACTCCGTCACGTCCAGGCGCTGCTCGCCCAGGGTGGGGAGGTTCCCCGAGCCGGGCAGCGGCACCCGTCGCCGGTCCAGGCGCATCTCGTCGGTGCCGAACCCGTTCCAGACCGTGACCGGCCGAGCCGTCAACTGTCCGCCGGCCCCGGACATCCCGCTCATGTCGAACTGGTTGACCTGGTTACCCTCGGTCCAGACCACGGGCGCGGGCAGCAGCCCCACCGTGAGGACGGACCTGCTCATCAGCTCGACGCCGACGCTCTGCAGGTAGCCCGCCTGGTCGCCGACCGGCCGTTCCCACTGCCAGTGGTGCAGCATCGCCTCCAGATCGATGAGCATCGGGTGCTCACCGGAGGCGATCACGTTCTCCAGGTGGAAGTCCGTCGCGCCGAGGGTCTGTAGCAGGGCCAGCAGCGCGCCCTGCCGCTGATAGAACCGGTCGAGGGCGTCCCGGTCGGCGCAGGGTCCACTCTCGACGAACTCGGTCCACCCGTACACCTCGCGGTCGAGCACCCAGAACGTCCGCAGCGTGGGGTGCGCGCCGCGCTCGTTGAGCCAGGCCAACAGGTGTTGGAAGTGGCCGTCGACCTGGAGACGCCGGGGTTTGTACATCACCCGCGCGCCGGTCGCGAAGCGGACGACCGCCACCGAGCGTCCACCCCGGTGGTTGTCGCCCGCCCCGAAGCTGACCTCGGCCAGGTCCCCGAGCGCGTCCGGCCCGCCGCACCTGTCGGCCAGGTCGGCGTAGTCGGCGACGAGGCGCTCGGCGAACTCCAGGCGGCTGGCCTCCCAGTTGTCGACGACCCGCACCAGGTCCCGGGCCAGCACCGGATATTCGCGCAGCAGCCGCAGCGCGTGCTGCGGCTGCCCCAACCGGTGCAGGAAGTCGTGGAAGCGCTCGTGCGGGCTGCTCCCGGACAGCTCGCCCAGGATCCGCAGGACGTTGAGCTCCAACGCCATCGTCCGGGCCACGAGCATGTTGACGGTGTCGATCGGGCCCGGACCCAGCCGCGTGATCAGCGCCTCGGCCGACAGGTGCGGGTGGCCGTCGACAAGCGCCGCCACCAGCGCGCCCGTCCGTTCCACCGCGGCGGCGATCAGTGGCGCGACGAGCACCGCGAATCCCGCGGCCCCATCGTGTCCCGCCGTGCCGTGGCCGGGTGCCACCGCGGCGGCCGGATCTCGCCGCGCGGCCTCGACCAGCCGGCGGGCGTAGTCCGGCGCGCTGTCGAACCGGGCGCGAACCGCCTCGGGTGGCTCGCCCAGGATCCGGATCAGACCGGCCTCGTCGAGCCCGTGCTCGGCCAGCCGCCGCGGGATCAGGTCGGGCCGCCTCGCGTGGACCGGCTCGTTCTGCCACATCTTCAGCCGGGCCCGGCCGAGATCCTCGTCGGCGGGGCCGGTCGGCACCGCGCCGGTCAGCCGCTCCCGCAGGGAGTGACCCAGAAACCATCCGGCGTCCCCCGGCCGCACCGGGGCAAGGCCGTCGTCCATCTGCTCCGCCTCACCGCGCGGCGTCGCCGCGCATCACGTGGTGGTGGCCGCCCGTGCCCGGGCGGGTCCTTCGGGAAGAGGGCCGGGCGCCGCAGGCGGGCCCAGGTCGCCGCGCAACATCGAGGTGTACGCGGCGAGCAGCGCGGGGGTCGGCTCGACGCCCAACTCGGTCGCCAGGCGGGTACGGAACGCGCCGTACACGTCCATCGCCTCGCCCTGCCTGCCGGTCTGGTACAGGGCGGTCATCAGCATGATCGTCAGCCGTTCCCGCAGGGGATACTCCGTCTGCAACGCGATGAGCGCGGGGATCGCCCGGTGGCAGTCGCCCAGCCGCAGGTGCAGCTCCAGTCGGTGTTCCAGGCAGACGACGCGGCGTTCGAGCAGGTGCTGGCGCCGGCTCTCCGCGTACGGACCGGTCAGGCCCGCCAACGGTTCGCCCGCCCAACTCCGCTCGGCCTGGGCCAGGAGCGCCACGGCCCCGGCGAGGTCGCCGGCCGTCTCGGCGGCAGCCGCCCGTTCCACCGCCTCGTCGAAGTCCGCGACGTCGGTCCGGGCCGAACCGAGGCGCAGCCGGTAGCCGATCCGGGAGCTGTCGATCGAGGGGCCGTCGTGGCCGACGCACGCCGCCTGGAGTGTGCGTCGCAGTCGATAGATGTACGGCGGAATCAGCTTCGTGCCGGTCGCCGGGGCCCGGCCGCCCCAGACTCCCTGCAGGATCGACGCCGGTGTGACCACGCGGTCCGCGTTGAACAGCAGGATCGCGAAGACCGCCTGTTGCCGGACGGGCCCGAGGTCGAGCCACTCGCTGCCCACCTCGGCGTGCAGCGGGCCCAGGGCGAGAAACCGTACCCGCGTCACGGCATCGCACCGCCCGCACCAGGACTCGTCATCGAGGTCTCCTCCCTACCGGCGGCCGGGGAACCGCGCACAGGCGACGAGGCACGGCACGCCGCCGGAGTCGGCTCTGAGGCCGGCGGTGCCGCTTGGATCGAAGAAGATCATCGTGTCGGGGGGATGGTAGGGCGCTCGGCGTACAACCCGCGTACATCGCCCGTACGAACCGCGCGCAGCGGGAGGCACCCGCTCACCGCGCAGCGGAGACGGTGCTGCCGGTGAGTCGTCACGAGGACTCACCGGCAGCGGGCTGGGCCTACCGCGGGCTCACTCGGGCGGCGTGGCCCCGGACTGCTCGCTCACCAGGTACGCCGCGTACCAGTCGGGCCAGTTGTCGTCATGCTCGCCCGTACGTTTCTCGTGCTCGCCGTGCGCGGCGGCCGCGCGCCGCAGCGCGCTCGCCAGGTCGCTCGCGGAGCCGAACGACGTGAGACCGCCCTCGATGCGCCCGGGAAGCCTGGTGGTGATCTCCTGCATCAGCCAGGTGTTGCCGTCCGGATCACGCAGCGTGGCGCGCGAGACGTAGCTGCGCCGCTCGGGGTCCAGCCCGTCGACCGGTCCGTCCGGGGTGACGTGGAAGACGTCGCCGACCTCGACGCCCGCGGAGACCAGGGCGTCGTGGGCCGCCTCGATGTCGGAGACGATCAGGTACGCCGAGGCCGAGCCGGGCGCCGCCGACGTGAGCCCGGCGCCGAACTGCACCGAGCAGTCGGAGCCGTGCGGGGTGAGTTGGACGATGCCGGGCGGCGTCTGGTCGAGCCGCCACCCGAGGCGCTCGTAGAACGCCTTCGCCCGGTCGACATCCGACACCGGGATGACGATCACCTCAAGCTTCAGGTCCAGGCTCTCGACGCGCGAGGTCGTGCTCGCGTCGCCCTGGGCAACCTTCGGGCTCATCGCCGCCCCCTTCCTGATCAGCACGCTACTGGTTGGGCCCCTGCTCGACCCGGCTTTCCGGCATCAGCCCGGCGTGGTCCTGGTGGCCCCGCGCAGCCCCAGCAGGGCGACCAGGGCGAGGAGGATGACGGCGACGGAGTACTCGTCCGCGGTCCGCGGCAGGCCGCCGGCGTAGACCACGAGGAAGCCGGCGATCACGGTGGGGAGACCGAAGCCGACGTAGCAGACGACGTAGAGCACGGACAGCACGCTGGCGCGTTGGTGCGCCTCGACAAGTGGCAGGACCGTCTTGAGGCTGCCCTGGAAGCCGCTGCCGAAGCCGACACCCCCGAGCGCGAGGCCGACGAAGAAGACCGGGATGGACTGCGCCGTGACCGCCACCAACGTGACGATCATGCCGAGGATGAGCGTGACGATCCCGGTCAGGATCACGGTTCGGGCGGCGGTGTCGCGCTGGAGCAGAACGGCGACCGAGCCGAAGACGGCGAAGACGAAGAGGACCAGACCGCCGACCACGATCGACGTGTTCATGAGGCTGCGGACCAGCGCCGGGCCGAGCGCGCCGAAGAACCCGGCGAGCGCCCAGACCGCGAACAGCACCGGGATGACGACCAGGACCGGTTGGCGCACCGAGCGGGGCAGTGTGATGTCCGGCCGCAGGCTGCGTCGGGCTCCGGCCATCGGCGTGACCGTCTCCGGCATCAGCGCGACCCCGACGGCCTGGATCAGCAGGATCACGAGCAGCACGACGTACACCAGTCGCGTCGGCGCGGGCAGGAACTGGATGAGCAGCGCCGAGAGCAGGGCTCCGCTTCCGGTCCCGATACCGGGTGCGATCGAGTTCGCGAGCGTGCCCCGGGCACGGTCGATGTCGAGCATGGCGGCGCCCACGGCGCCGGTGGCGGCACCGGCGGCCAACCCCTGGACGAGACGGGCGACCAGCAGGGCGGGAACGCCGTTGGCGACGATGAAGACGACAAGCGCGAGCATCTGCACCGCGATCGCGACGGCCAGGACCGGCCGCCGACCGACGTGGTCGGACAACCTACCGAACGTGAGCAGCGATACCAGCACCGCGAGCGCGTAGACGGCGAACACCACTGTGGTCGTGACCGGGGAGAAGTGCCAGCGTTCCTGGTACACACCGTAGAGCGGGGTCGGTGCCGCCGACGCGGCCAGGAACGAGACGAGGATCGACGCCAGCAGCACCAGGGAGACGGACGGTGCGAGTCGAGCCCGTCCCATCGCGGCATGTCGATGCTCCTCGGCGGCGTGGAAAGCGGTCAGCCTGGGCGTTCCGCCGGCCCCTGGGGCCACGACGGCCTACCCGGTTGACGCCGGCACATGCCAGCTCAGCCGGGTGCCGCCGCTCGTTGCCCCTACAGCTCCGGGTGGCCGAAGAGTCCCGGCAGCCCCCCGCTGTGCAGGAAGACGACCTTGTCGCCGCGCGGGAAGCTGCCGGCCAGCAACGCCGCCATCGCCCGACCGGTGTACGTCGGATCCAGGAAGACGCCCTCCTCGCGCGCGGTCGTCTCCAGCGCCGCCCGAGCGCCGTCGGTGAGCGTGCGGTACCCGGTGCCCACCTGGGAACCGTCGATCCGCAGCGCGTCCGGCTCGACCTCGCCGTCGAGCAGCCCGGCGACTGTCGTCCGAGGGTCCGGCAGGGCACCGACGTCCACGCCGACCACCCGCTCGGCACCCAACTCCCGCACCAGGCCGGCCATCGTGCCACCCGAGCCGAGCGCCACCACGACGTCGGTCCCGTCGAGGTCCGGCGCCTGGGCCCGCAACTCCCGAGCACAGTCCACGTAGCCGTGGACCGACGCGGGCGAGGTGCCGCCGAACGGGATGAGGTAGGCCGATCGTCGCTCCGCCTCGGCCGCCACCACCTCGGCGAGCGGACGATCATCACTCCAGACGATCTCCGCGCCGGCGAGCCCGTCGAGCAGCAGGTTGCCTCGCCGGCTCTCCGGACGCGAGCCGGCGAGCACCAGCACGCAGGAGAGGCCGAGCCGCGCGGCCGCCGCCGCGGTGAGCCGCGCGTGGTTGCTCTGCTGCGCACCCGAGGTGACAAGCGTCGTGGCGCCGGCGGCGATCGCCTGGGCGCAGGTGTATTCCAACTTGCGGATCTTGTTGCCGCCTCCCCCGAGGCCGCCGAGGTCGTCGCGCTTGAACCAGAGCTCGGCCAACCCCAGCCGGGCCGCGAGCCGGGGCGCGGCCTCCAGGGGTGTCGGCCACGTGCCGAGGGAAACGGGAGTGATCACCCGTGCAGCTAATCACCCCCAAGCCTCGGTCGCTGCTGACCTTCACGAAGCGTGACGGTGACAACTGCCCGGAGTAGCCTGCCAGTGGCGGCCGGCCCGGATAGAGGCCAGCGGGCCGCCAATCGGGTCCTCTACCCCCGAAGGCAGGCTCACTCCCCGCCCGGACTCGACGACCTCGCGGGCGTCCGAGAGTGCTAGCGCTTGCGGCCCACCCCGCCGAAGGCGTCGATGTCGGCGGGCGTGTCGACCCCGTTGTCGGGTCGCCACTGCGGGCACGGCACGACGCCCGGCTCCACCAGCTCCAGGCCGTCGAAGAAGCCGGCGATCTGGTCCGGCGAGCGAAGCGTGTACGGAACCGCCCCGCTGTCGTTGTAGTCGTCCTGCGCCTGCTGTATCTCGGCGCTGATCAGGCTCGTGCCGTCGTTGAGGGAGAGGTAGCTGCCGCCGGGCAGCGACGCCAGCAACTGCCGCGTGATCGCGCGGGCCGCCTCGTAGTCGGGCACGTGGCCCAGCACCCCGCTGAGGATGAGGCCGATCGGTTGCCCGAAGTCGAGCGTCTTGCCGGCCTCGGCGACGACCGCGGCCGGGTCGTGCAGGTCGCCGTCGATGTACGCGGTCCTGCCCTCGGCCGTGCCGACGAGCAACGCACGGGCGTGGGCCAACACCAGTGGATCGCTGTCCACGTAGACGATCCGCGCGTCCGGTGCGATCCGCTGCGCCACCTCGTGGGTGTTGTCGGCCGTCGGCAACCCCGTGCCGACGTCGAGGAACTGCCGGACGCCCGCCTCGCCGGCGAGAAACATGATCGAGCGGACCAGGAACTGCCGGGAGGCGCGGGCGACGTCGACGACGCCGGGGAAGACCTGCCGGTACTGGTCGCCGGCTTCGCGGTCGACCGCGAAGTTGTCCTTGCCGCCGAGCCAGTAGTTCCAGATCCGGGCCGAATGCGGCACCGACGTGTCGATCTTCTGCACCGCTCCGGCCTCGGGCCGGTCGGTCGCCTGCGAGTCCATGGTCACGACGAATCCCTCTTCCGAATCGCGGGCGCGATGTCGTAGCGGGGACAGCCTCGTCGAGGACACGGTCGCCCCGCGACCGTGCCACCGTATATAAGGCAACGAATCGATGCCACCCCGAGGCGGCGCCACACGGGAGCGGCCGCACCCGTCGCCGGTCGACATCGGGCGGAGGTCAGGCCGTACGGTGGGGTGATGGCCCGGCGTGACGGGGGGAGGCCAGCGATGCGATATCACCTGCTCGGGTCGGTCGAGGTGTGCTCCCCTGCCGGGCAACGGCTGGCGCTCGGCACGCCGATGCAGGTGCGCCTACTGGCCGTCCTGCTGTCGCAGCCGGGCAGCGCGTGGTCCATCGACCAACTCGTCGACGAGCTGTGGCAGGGCCGTCCGCCGAAGACGGCAGCCGGCAACGTGAAGACCTACGTCTGGGCGTTACGCCGCGCGTTGCGGTCCCCGGGCGCACCGGACCCCGCCATCGAGGCCGGAGCCACCGGTTATCGTCTCGTCCTCGAGGAACAGACGTTGGACAGCGTCGCCTTCGACGACCTGGCCCAGCGCGGCTATCACGCGTTGCGGCAGGACCGCTGCGCGGATGCCCTGCGGGCGTTCGAGGCGGCGCTGGCGCTGTGGCGGGGCGAACCGTTCGCGGGCCTCCCCGGCACGGGCGTGTTGCTCGCCGTCCGGACCCGGCTCGAGGAGCAGCGGTCGAGTCTGTTGGAGGAGGTCGCGGACCTCCACCTGCGCGCCGGCCGGCACAACGAGCTGATCGAGCCGCTCCGCAGGCAGATCGACGGGGATCCGCTGCGCGAGCGCCCCTGGGGGCAACTCATGGTGGCCCTGGCCCGGGCCGGACGGCGGGCGGACGCGCTGACGACGTACCGGCGGCTACGCCGACTCCTGGCCGAGGAGGTGGGAGTCGAGCCCGGCGCCGATCTGCAACGGCTGCACACGAGCATCCTGCGGGCCGACCGGGAGGTGTCCACCTCCGGGGCACGGCCGCCGGAGGGACAGCCGCCACGGATCGTTCCCCGGCAGTTGCCCGCCCCGCCGACGTTGTTCACCGGCCGGACCCGCGAGCTGGCCCGACTCACGACGCTGCTGCTCGACGACGCCGACCCGGCCGGCACCGTCGTCGTCACCGGCACCGGCGGCGTCGGGAAGACCTGGCTGGCGCTGCGCTGGGCGCACGACAGCCTGCACCACTATCCGGACGGCCAACTCCACGTCGACCTGGGCGGTTTCGGCACGGCGACACGGGAGGCCGCACCGTCCGCCGTCGTCGTCCGGTCGTTGCTGCCCGCCCTGGGCGTCAAACCCCTGGAGATACCCGCCGAACCGGCGGCCCAGTTCGCCCTGTACCGGAGCCTGACCGCGGACCGACGGCTGCTCGTGCTGCTCGACAACGCGCGCGACGCCGAACAGGTCCGGCCGCTGCTTCCCGGGTCCCGCCGGTGCGGCGTGATCGTGACGAGCCGCCACACGCTGCCCGGCCTGGTCGCCGCCGAGGGCGCCCACACCGTCGCACTGGACCTGCCCAGCACCTCCGAAGCACGCCAGTTGCTCGTGCGGCGGCTGGGTGCGCGGGCCGCCGCCCAGCCGGCCGCCGTGGACGAGCTGGTCAGCCGTACCGCGCGGTTGCCCCTCGCGCTGTCCATCGTGGCGGCGCGGGCCGCCGCCCGCCCCACGTTCCCACTCCAGGCCATCGCGGATGATCTGGCCGCGCCCAGGGGCGGGCTCACGGCCCTGGCCACCGACGACGCCGCCACCGACCTGCGTACGGTGCTCTCCTGGTCGTACCGTCTGCTCGGTCCGGACGCGGCCCGGCTGTTCCGGCAGCTCAGCCTGCACCCCACGGCGGACCTCAGCGCGGCGGCGGCGGCCAGCCTCGCCGGGGAGCCGCCGCACCGGATCCGGCCGGCGCTCGACGAGCTGACCCGCGCGAACCTGCTGTCCGAGCAGTCCCCCGGCCGCTTCCGCTGTCACGATCTGCTCCGGGCCTACGGCGAGGAGTTGACGGACACCCACGACTCCGCGGCCGGCCGCAGAGCCGCCCGCACGCGCGTGTTCGACCACTACCTGCGCGCCGTCCGTGCCGCGGCGAGCCTTGTCGATGCCAGCCACCAGCCGACCGATCCGCTGCCCGCCGACGTGGCGCCGCCGGCGTTCACCGACCACCGGTCGGCGCTGGCCTGGTTCACCATCGAGCAGGAGGTGCTGCTGGCCGCCGTCGACGAAGCGGGCGCCCACCGCTTCGACGCCCACGCGGGGCAGCTCGCCCAGGCCCTCACCCCCCTGCTCAGCCGGTTGTCGCGGTGGCACGACCTGAGCGTCGTACAGACGGTCGCGGTCGCCGTCGCCCGACGCCGGGGCGAGCCGCGCGCCGAGGCGGTGGCGCACCGGGACCTCGCGCTGGCACACCTCCAGCTCCGCCGGTACGCTGCCGCCCGCCGCCACCTGCGCAGCGCGATGGCGCGGTACGACACGATCGGTGACCGGCCCGGGCAGGCGAGCATCCACCTGTACCTCGCCTGGGTGTACGACATCGAGGGCAACCCGCGGGAATCGCTGGCGCACGCCGAGGCGGCGCTGGCGCTGTCCAGCGACGGCGACGACAAACGCGGCGCGGCCGCCGCGCTCAACGCGATCGGGTGGGGCCACGCCCGGCTGGACGAGCACGTCCGCGCCATCGCCTACTGTGAGCAGGCGCTGGCACTCCACGCCGAGGTGCAGGACCGGGTGGGCGAGGCCCACACCTGGGACAGTCTCGGCTTCGCCCATCAGGGTCTCGGGGCGCACCCGACTGCGGCGGACTGCTATCGACGTGCCCTCGCGCTGTATTCCGACGCTCAGGACCAGTGCGGACGGGCCGAGACACTCGTGCGGCTCGGCGACAGCCATCGGGCGGTGGGTGACCACGACACGTCGGTAGACCTCTGGGGCCAGGCGCTGGCGATCTTCGACCGGCTCGGTCACCCGGACGCCGAGGAGCTGTCCGAGCGGTTGGCGACCGCGCGCTGAGCGTCGCCCGTGGACCGCATCCGGACCGGCATGGATCCGGCATGGATCGGTCGTCGGCAGGCTGGGCGAATGCTGACCATGAAGAGACCAATCCTCTGGCGACGCGGCGGGGTCGACAATCGACGCCCACCACGTGTCCGTCGCCTGTCGGCCGCCGCCGCGGTCCTCGTCGCCCTGTCGCTGAACGCCCCACCGGCGTTCGCGGTCGCCACGCCCGCGTCGTCCGGCGGCACCGGCCCGGCCACCGGTTCGGTCGTCGGCAGCACCACCGGCGGGTGGAACGGCCGCATCGACTGGCGGGTGTGCGCGGACCCCGCCGACGATCCGGGTACGCGATGCGGGACCCTGCGCCTGCCTGTCGACTGGGCGCGGCCGGGAGGGGAGACCTTCGAGCTGGCCCTGGCCCGCCGTCCCGCCGCCGACCCGGCCGCCCGCATCGGCGCCCTGGTCTTCAACCCCGGTGGCCCCGGCCTGTCCGGGGTGGACGTGGCGCTGACGGCCGCCGGCCAGCTCGGGCCGGACGTGCTGCGCCGCTTCGACATCATCGGCTTCGACCCCAGGGGTACGGTCCGTAGCGCGCCGGTGCGCTGCTCGTCGGCGTTGCTGGCCCGGCACCCCTCCCTGGCGCCCGCCACCGCGGTGGAGTTCGAGCGACTCCGCGCCTACAACCGTCAGTTGCGCGAGGACTGCCGCGCGCAGAGTGGCCCACTGTTCGACCACCTCGACAGCGTGAGCGTCGCCCGCGACACGGACGCCATCCGGGCGGCACTCGGTGAGCGCCAGCTCAGCTTCTACGAGTGGTCCTACGGCACCCTGATCGGGCAGGCCTACGCCGAGCTGTTTCCCGACCGCGTCCGCGCACTGGCCATGGACAGCGTGATGGACCACAGCCAGGGGGTCCGGGAGTACTTCCGCGGCGGGGCAGCCAGTAACGAGGCCCTGTTCCACGAGTTCGTGAGCTGGTGCGAACGGACCCCGAGCTGCGCGCTGCACGGCCGCGACGTGCCGGCGCTGTACGACCGACTGATGCGCCGCGCCGACGCCGGCACGCTCGTCGACGCGGGCACCGGCGACACGCTCACCTGGTTCGAGCTCGGGTTCGCGACGTTCGTCAACTTCTTCGACGCGACCTGGACGGACCTCGCGAACATGCTTCTCGCGTTGGAGCGGGGCGAGCCCGCCGCACTCGCGTCCCCGATGGTGCCGGCCGAGGGCGAGGGCCTGACCGAGTACGCGCTACCCGCGTTCTGCCAGGACTGGTCGCTGCCCGTCGACGGGTTCGCCGAGTGGAACCGGTATCTCGGGCTGTCCCGTGCCGAGGCGCCGCACCTGCGGGCCTCCCCGCTGGCCGTCCGCTTCGCCGCGATCTGCCTGGGCTGGACGGCGGTCAACCCGCAACATCCGCTGCGGGTGCGGACGAGCACTCCGGTGCTCCTGCTCAACGGGCGCTACGATCCGGCCACCCCGTACGACGGGGCGCAGCGGGTGGCGCGCCAACTCGGCGCGTACGGCCGCCTCCTCACCTACGAGGGGTCGGGCCACGCCAGCTACCCACGCACGGAGTGCACCCGCAGGAGCGTCGACAGGTACCTTGTCGATCGAGTCCTGCCGCCGGTCGGCGCGAGCTGTCCGGCCGCCCCGGCCTGACACGTCGGGTCGTCCGGGCGAGTGTCGCCGACGACGTGACACCAGGGTCGGCGTCGAGGCTGCGGGCCTCGGCGCCGACCCGGTGTTCGCGGGGGCGGGTCGTCTGCGCGGGCCTCAGGCGCAGCGCCACACCAGCGGCCGGTGCTCCTCGTTCTCGTAGACAGAACCGACCACGGTCCGGCCGTCGTCACTGATCCCGTTGGCCGAGTACGTGCCCGCCTCGGTCGAGGAGACCTCGGGCCGTCCCGGCAACCGGAGCGACGTGCCGTCCGCCGCGACGATCACCGGCGCGCCGTCGTCGACCAGCAGGTCGCCGTTGCCGGCGATCCCGTTCGCCGACGGGTACGGCAGCAGGCTCGCCGCCCCGGTCGTGAGGTTCCACCGCACCGGCAGCATCTGCACGCTCCCGCCCTGCTTGGCGCCGGGGACCATGCCGACCGCCCAGGTGCCGTGTGCGGAGTCGACCGAGGCGTGCTGGGAGCCCTCCGGCAGCGCCATCACGGCCCCGGCACCCTGCGGCGTCCACCGGTAGGGCACGTCGCCCATCGTGCCGACGACAGTGCCGTCCTCGGTGATCCCGGTCGCCGTGGATCCCGGCCGGCCGAGGAACCGGTACTGCTTCGGGCGGTTCACGGACCACAGCACGGCACGGTGCGAGTCGTTGGCTCCCCGGGCGGTGCCGACGATGTCACCCCGGCCGTTCACCGCGTGCACCAGGACCCCGTCGTAGCCGGGCGGGGTGGTCAGGAAGGCCAGCGTCCCACCCCGGTATACCCAGCCGGTGCCGTCGCCGTTGGTGCCGACCACGTACCCGTCGGCGTTGACCGCGGCCCCGTGCTCGGCGGCGGCCGGCAGGACCGCGGCCCGGCCGTCGGTCCACAGCACGACCCGCCCGTCCTCGTTGCCCGTGCCGATGTCACCGACGATGTGCCGCCCGGTGGGGTCGACACCTGTCGCCACCGCCACCGGACCGTTCATCGGCCGCGGCAGCACGGACGCCGCGCAGGTGGGCGACCTGGCCGGCGTGGTCGACACGGACACGGTCGGGGACGCCGCGAGGGCCGGCGGGACCGGAGCGGGCTCGTCGGCGGCCCCGCCGAACTGGACGGTGCCCACGGCGCCGAGCCCCGCCAGCACCGTCACCGTGGCGAAGGCGCCGGCCCGGCGGCGCTGTCGGCGACGCCGGCCGTCGCGGATCGCGCGGTCCAGGTCGACGCGCGGCTCGGGGACCGGCGCCGATCGCAGCAGCGCGGCGATGCGCTCGTCGTCCAACGTGGTCATCTCGAATTCCCTCCGGCCATCTCGGTGACGTCGAGCACCTGGCGGATCGCCGCGAGCGCCCGAGCCGTCTGCGACTT
Source organism: Micromonospora sp. DT231 (assembly GCF_049847025.1). Taxonomy (NCBI): domain Bacteria; kingdom Bacillati; phylum Actinomycetota; class Actinomycetes; order Micromonosporales; family Micromonosporaceae; genus Micromonospora; species Micromonospora sp. DT231. The sequence goes on from NZ_JBNCNO010000005.1 coordinate 206,280, forward strand.
CACGTTGCCTTCGGAGCAGCCCATCGCGGCGGCCGTGTCGGCAAGCGACAGGTCGCCCAGGAACCGCAGGACCAGCACGGTGCGCTGGCCGCGGGGCAGGTGGGCGAGCGCGGCGACCAGGCTGTCCCGCTCGGCCACCTCGTCGTGCGGCAGGACCTGGCGCTCCGGCTCGGGCGTCGACCCCAACAACCGGACCTTCGACCAGCTCAACCGCTTCTCGTCGACGAGCTTGTGGACGAGCATCCGGTGCACGTACGCGTCGACGTTGTCGGCTCGGCTGACCTTGCGCCAGTGCACGTACAACGCCGTGATCGTCTGCTGCACCACGTCGTCGGCCAGATGGGCATCGCCGCACATCAGGAACGCGGTCCGATGCAGGCTCGGCAGTCGCGCGGACACGTACTCCACGAACTCCCGCTCGGCATCAATCATCGAGGCTCCCTCCTCCACACGCTCGACGGGTTCGGACGACCGCCGGGTTGCGTCCGGGCCGAGGTGCGGCGGGATGCCAGGTCAGCGGCGGTGACCGTAGCAGCGCGTGTGGCCATCGGCGTAAGGCTCGGCTCCCCCTGGCGAGGGAGCACCCTCCCCTGTCGGCGGGGTTCTCCCCCGCCGTGGCAGCGGCAGGATCGGACGCATGGCGACATCACTCGCCCGCAGGACGGGCCACGGCCTGACGTACGCGGTGCTCGGCTGGGCTGTGGCATACGGGGGCGTGCGTCTGGCCTGGGCCGTCGGCGAGACGCCGGAGTTCCGGCAGTTCGGCTCGGACCTGCTGGTGTTCACCGGTTGGCGGTCGGTGGCGTTGTGTCTCGCCGCCGCCGTCGTGGCGGTCGCGCTGGATCGGGTGCCGACGTGGCGGCCGGTGCTCGCGGGAGCCGCCTGGGCGGTCACCGGGGCGCTTGTCGCGGCCGCCGCGATCCTGCTGCCGGAGCTTGTGGGTTTCCTGCTGTTCACGGTCGGCCCGCACTTCGACCCGACGGCGTTCGCCAGCCGGCTGGGTTGTGTGACCGGAGCGGCCCTGCTCGGCCTGGCCACCGCCCGCTATCAGCGGCGCACCCGGGGCGACTGCCCGCAGTGCTGCCGGACCGTCCGGCCCGGTCACCGACGCGCGGCGCCCGCGCGGTGGGCACGCTGGGCCGCGTACGTGGCGGTGGCCGGTCTCGGGACGCGCTTCGCGGCACAGGGCATGGTGGGCGGCCTCGCCCAGAACGCCGCCGTGATCGGGCTGGAGGTCGGCCTGTTGCTGGCGGGAGGGCTGTTGCCGCTGGCGCTCGTCCACCGCTGGGGTGAGGTCTGGCCGGGGTGGGTGCCGCTGCTCGCCGGCCGCACGATCCCCCGTCTGCTGCTGCTGGTGCCCGGCTTCGGGCTGGGGGCGGGCATCGTGGCGTACTTCGGCATGGGACTTGTGCAGTTGGTGTCCGGCTCGGCCAGCGAGTTCTCCGACACGTTCCTCTGGGTGGCGATGTCGGCGTACTGGGTCCTGGGGCTCGGTCTCGTCGTGGCGTCCGGCGACTACCACCTGCGTACCCGCGGGGCGTGTGCGGCCTGCGGACGGTGACGGGAGCCCCGGCCGCGCGCCGGGGCTCCCGTTTCGCCTGGAACGGTCAGTGCGAGTGGCGGGGTACGGCGCTGCCGCTGCCACCGACCAGAAAGTCGAGGTCCGCGCCCTGGTCGGCCTGGAGAACGTGCTCGCTGTAGAGCCGTGACCACCCCCGGTCGGCCGTGCGCGGCGGCGGCTGCCAGGCGGCCCGGCGTTGGGTGAGTGTCGCGTCGTCGACCAGGAGGTCCAGTCGCCGCGTCGGGACGTCGACGCGGACCAGGTCGCCGGTGCGCACCAGCGCGAGCGGACCACCCACGGCGGCCTCCGGTGCCACGTGCAGGACACAGGTGCCGTACCCGGTGCCGCTCATCCGGGCGTCGGAGATCCGCACCATGTCCGTGATGCCGGCGGCGAGCAGCCGTCGTGGCATGGGCACGTTGCCCACCTCCGGGAAACCGGGATAGCCGCGTGGGCCGGCGTTGCGGACCACGATCACCGTGTCCGGGGTGACGTCGAGGTCGGGATCGTCGGCGGCGACGACGTAGTCCTCGATCCGGTCGAAGACGAGCGCCGGCCCGGTGTGTTGGAGAAGGTGCGCGGAGGCGGCGGAGACCTTCAGCACGGCCCCGGACGGCGCGAGTGACCCGCGCAGCACCACGGTGCCCGAGCCGGCGGGTTGGAACGGCTCCGCCAGGGTGCCGATGACCTGCCGGTTCCAACACCGCACGCCGCTGATGTTGTCGGCGACGCTCTTGCCGCTGACGGTGACGTGGTCCATGTTGAGCAGGGCGGCGATCTCGTTCATCACCGCGGGAACGCCGCCGGCGTAGGCGAAGTCCTCCATCAGGTACGCCCCGGACGGCATCAGGTTGACGAGCATGGGCACGTCGGCGGTGAGGGTGTCGAAGTCCTCCAGGGTCAGCGGGACGCCGAGGCGTCCGGCGATCGCCAGCAGGTGGACGACGGCGTTCGTGGAACCGCCGATCGCGGCGTTCACCCGGATCGCGTTCTCGAACGCCTCCCGGGTCAGCACCGTGGACAACCGTTGGTCCTGCGCGACCATGTCGACGATCCGGCGGCCGGCGGCCTGCGCGAGCGCGTATCTGCGCGAGTCGACAGCCGGCACGGCCGCCGCTCCCGGCAGTTGCACGCCGAGCGCCTCGGTCACGCAGGCCATCGTGGAGGCGGTGCCCATGGTCATGCAGTGGCCCCGGCTGCGGGACATGCCGACCTCCGCCTCCGCGCAGTCGGCCGCGGTCATCCGGCCGGCGCGCTGCTCCTCGGTGAAGCGCCAGACGACGGTCCCCGACCCGATGTCCTGACCCCGGAACTTGCCGTTCAGCATCGGACCGCCGGTGATCATCAGGGTGGGCAGGTCGACGCTCGCCGCGCCCATCAGCAGGCCGGGGGTGGTCTTGTCGCAGCCGGAGAGCAGCACCACTCCGTCGAGGGGGTTGGCGCGGACCGACTCCTCCAACTCCATGGCCAGCAGGTTGCGGTAGAGCATTGTCGTGGGCCGCATCAGGGGCTCGCCCAGGCTCATGGCGGGGAACTCCAGCGGCAGGCCGCCGCTCTCCCACACGCCGCGCTTCACCGATTCGGCCAGGTCGCGCAGGTGGGCGTTGCAGGGTGTCAGCTCCGACCAGGTGGTGGCGATGCCGATGACCGGACGACCGTCGAAGACGTCGTCCGCGAAACCCTGGTTGCGCATCCAGGAGCGATGGATGAACCCGTTGCGGCCCTCCGCACCGAACCACTGCCCGCTGCGCAGCGGACGATCCGTCGTCGACATCAGCTCACCTTCCTGTCATCCGTGCGGCCGCGTGGGGTGCGCGGCGATCGAGGGGTGGCACCTACCGGAGGCCGCCGACGGACAGGCCGCCGCGCCAGTGCCGTTGCAGGCTGAAGAACGCGATGATCAGTGGGATCACGGAGACCAGCGAGCCCAGGATGATGAGGCTCCACAGCGAGGTGCCTCCGGAGTTGTTGGCGGAGGCGATGCCCTGCCAGAGGCCGAGGCCGACGGTCACCGGGAACAGCCGGTTGTCGGAGAGCATGGCCAGTGGCAGGAAGTAGTTGTTCCAGGACGCCACGGCCGACAGCAGGAGCACGGTGACCACCGCGGGGCGCATCAGCGGGAGGGCGATCTGGACGAAGGTGCGCACCTCCCCCGCGCCGTCGACACGCGCCGCGTCCAGCAGCTCGTCGGGTACGGCGTCGCGCGCGTACACGTGCATCAGGTAGACGCCGAACGGATTGAGCAGCGACGGGAGGATCACCGCCCAGACCGTGTTGGTCAGGCCCAGCCGGGAGAACATGATGAAGGTCGGGATGACCAGGGCGGTCGCGGGCACCATCAACGCGCCGAGCACGACGGCGAAGCTGAAGCGCCGGGCGGCGAAACGGTACTTGGCGAAGCCGTAGCCGGCCATCACCGACAGGACCGTGGCGCCGATTCCGCCGGCTATCGCGTACAACGTGGAGTTGAGGATCCACCGCAGGTAGATGCCGCCGTCGTAGGTGAAGAGCTGCCGGAGGTTGCCGACATAGTCGATCTGGTCGGAGAACCACATGGTGTTGCCGCCGCCGAACAGGCCCGGCGCGTCCTTGGAGCTGTTGACGACGACCCACCAGAAGGGTACGAGGAAGTAGATCACCATGAAGCCGAGGAGGATCTGCAGAGGCAGGTAGCGCTGCGGTCGGCGGGGGCCGGCGCTGACGCTTGTGCGGTTGGCCATCAGAGGAAGCTCCTCCGCTTGCGGGTGAAGAACAGGAACGCGTACACGCAGATGAACACGATGCCGCCGAGGGCGAACGAGATCGCCGATCCGTAGTTGAAGTTGGCGAGCGCGAATGCCTGCTGGTACGCGTACATGTTGGGGGTGAAGTCCGTCCCGATCGTGCCGGCGGCGAGGTACCGCAGGATCTGCGGTTCGTTGAAGAACTGCAGGGTGCCGATGAGCGCGAAGACCAGGATGAGGATCAGCGCGGGCGCGATCAGCGGGATCTTGATCCGCAGCGCGACCTGCCATCGCCCGGCGCCGTCCATCCGGGCGGCCTCGTAGAGCGTCGGGTCGACGCCCTGCAACGCCGCGTACAGGATGATCATGTAGTAGCCGACCCACTGCCAGGTCACGACGTTGAGCAGGCCGTAGAAGATCAGGTTGCTGCTCAGGAAGTCGGGTGCGGTCGCGCCGAACAACCCGAAGATGTCGGTGAGCGGGCCGAAGCCCTTGCTGTAGAGGAACCCCCACATCACCGCGCCGATCACCGTGGGGATCGCGTACGGCAGGAAGATCATGAGGCGGGAGAAGCGCGCGAACAGGGACGTCACCGAATCCAGGATGAGCGCCATCGCCAGCGCGATGGCGATCTGCACCGGGATGGCGACAAGGGAGAAGCGGATGACGAACCACGCCCCGGACAGGAAGCTCGGGTCGGTGAACGCCTTCACGTAGTTGTCGAAGAGGACGAAGCTGGTGCCGCCGATCAGCTTCTTCTGAAAGAGGCTGAGGTAGAGCGCGTAGCCCAGCGGCGCGATGAGGAACGCCAGGAAGACGATCGCGAACGGCCCGACGAAGAGCCACCCCATCAGGTGTTCGCGGAGGTGCACCTTGCCACGGATCTTGCGCTTCTCGGTGCGGGTACGCGGTGTGCGCTGCTCGGTCAGGAGTGTCATCTTTGGTCTCCGGGACGTGGACGCTGCGGGAGTCGCGGGTGGGCCGGCCGTCGAGCGGCGGCACGGCCCACCCGTCCGGTCACTGAACGGTGAAGCCCTGCTCCTTGGCGTACTTCGCCACGTCCTCCTGGAGCCTGTCGGCGGCCTGCGAACCGGTGACGGAGCCCTTGATGATCTCGCTGATCTGCTTGGTCATGGCATCGAGGTAGTACTGACCGAAGGGTGCGTAGGCCACGCCCTTGTAGGCCTGGGCGGCGGGAAGGTAGACCTCCTTGTTCGCCTGCTGGCCGTCGAAGAACGCCACCTTCAGGTCGACGAACGCGGGATCCTTGAGCGCCGTGAGGTTCAGCGGGAAGATGATCTGGTTGGTCCAGCCGTCGGTGAGCGACTCCTTGTCGGCGTAGAGGCCGTAGGCGACCTTCGCCGCCAACTCCGGCTTCTTCGCCTGCTTGGTCACCGAGAAGGCCGACCCGCCCCAGTTGACCTGCACCGGGTTGTTCGCGTCCCACTGCGGCAGCGGCGCCACCGCGAACTTGCCGGTGTCCTGACCCTTGCCGACGCCCGCGCCGGTGAGATAGCCCGGCGCCCACGCCGCCGAGATGTACGTCGCGTAGTTGCCGTTGATCACGCCGGAGATGTACTCCGGGACGAACTGGTCCTGCGTCCCGACCAGGCCCTTCTTGGCGAGGCCACCCCAGTAGTCCAGCACGTCCTTGGACGCCTGGTCGTTGAGCTTCACGCCGATCGACTTCGGCTGCGCCGGATCGAAGGTGAAGGGCACGGCGCCCTTCTGGATCTGCAGCGCCATCAGGACCGCCGGGACGTTCGCGCCGAAGTCCCCGAACAGCGGGCCACCGGCGTCCTTCACCTTCTGCGCGGCCTGCTCGTACTCGGCCCAGGTCTTCGGTGGGGTGATCTTGTACTTGTCGAAGACGTCCTTCCGGTAGATCATGCCCATCGGGCCACCGTCGACCGGGACGCCGTAGACCGCGTCGCCGACCGACACGTCCTTCCAGGCGCCCTCGCCGTAGTTGGCCTTGACCGCGTCGAAGCCGTACTTCTTGATGTCGACGAGCGCGCCCTGGATCTGGAAGGTCGGGATCCGGTCCGCCTCGACCATGATCACGTCGGGCGCGCCGGTGCCCGCCGAGATGGCCGTCTGGAACTTGTCGTACTCGTCGCCGCCCTGCCCGACGTTCGTCCAGCAGACCTGCACGTCGTCGTGCTGCTTGTTGAAGTTGTCGACGACGAGCTGGGTGTTGGGGTACCAACCCCACATCGTCACCACCGGCACGTCCTTCTTGGTGATGGTGTTCGTGCAGTTGCTCGCGTCGCTACCCCCCTCGTCGGAGGAACAGCCGACGAGCCCGGCCCCGGCCGCGAGCATGGTTACCGTGGCGAGTATTCGTTTCGTCCTCAAAGACGTTCTTCCCTTCGGCGATGGCGGTGCGACAGTTTCCTGCTCGGCGGGCGCCACCGGGGCAGGAGGCCCTCCCCCGGGTGACGCCGCCGAAGACGTGCTCCTAGCGCTTGAACAGCCGCGGCGCCAGGTCGATGAGGTTCTTCTGCCACACGTCCCAGCCGTGCGGCCCGGGGGTCACCCCGTCGAACTCGTAGCGGATACCGAGGTTGTCGAGCGTGGTCAGGGACGCCATGAAGCTCGGGTAGACGAAGTCGGTCTGGTCGCCGACGTACAGGCGCAGCATCTTCGTGCCGCTGTTGATCGCCTCGACGTCGACGCCGGTGCCGCTGCCGAACCCGGCCGAGAGCGCCGCGACGTAGGCGAACTCGCCCGGGTAGGCCCGCAGCACGCCCAGCGCCTGCCCACCGCCCATCGACAACCCGGCGATGGCCTGCTGGGACGACTCACTGGAGATGTGGTAGCGGGCGCGGGCCGCCGGCACGATGTTCTCCAACAACTCCCGGTTGAAGTTGGACGAGTTGCCGTTGCCCATCACGACGACCATGGGCGTCAGGTCACCGTCGAGGAACTGGTGGTCGAGGATCTGCTTGGCGCGCCCCATCTCGACCCAGTCGGTGTAGTTCTGACCGCCGCCGTGCTGGAGGTAGAGAACGGGGTACGGCTCGGCCCGATCCGGGTCGTACCCGGGTGGTGTCCACACCAGAGCCGCGCGGTCCTGGCCGGCCACCGTGCTGGGATAGGTCATGCTCTCGACGGTCCCGCCCCGCCCGGCGGGCACGTCGGTCAGCAGACGGGCGCCCGGCCCGGGGACGAGGAAGGTGCTCCACGTCGGTTCCGTGGTCACAGTGGTCGGGTTCGAGGTGTCCTTGACCGCGACCCGGTCCACGATCAGCCGGTAGTAGTAGAACCAGGGCTTCAGGGGGCCCACCGTCGCCCGCCACCGGTCACCGTCGCGGCTCAGCGGCACGCGCAGCCAACTGCCGCCCGGCGCGATGTTCGCCCACACGATGACGTGCTGGGCGTCGGTGAAGTCCGGGCCGGTCTCGAACGTGACGAACCCGTCCTTGGTGACGAAGGGCGTCGGCGTGGTGCCGGCCGGCGGCGGAGCGAACTCCCCCCTCAGCGGCCGGTGACCGGGGCTCGGACCGTGGTCCGACACGGGCTGGAACAGCCGCGGCGCGAAGTCGACGAGATTGTCCTGCCACGTCGTCCAGTTCGCGCCGCCGTCCGGGTCGACCCCGTCGAACTCGAACCTGACGTCGGCTCGGTCCAACGCCCTCATCAGTCGATAGGTGGTGTTGTACGCGGGATCCGTCACGTTCCCCGTGTAGAGCCGCAGCATCTTCACGGTGCGGTTGACAGTCGTGGCGTCCTTGCGGTCGATCCGGGGGACCGACCGGCCCGAGAACCAGCCGACGTGGCCGAACTGACCGGGCTTGGCCAACGCCGCCCCGACCGCCGTCGTCGCGCCGTCGGACACTCCCGCGATCGCCTGGTGCGCCGGATCGCGGAGGATCCGGTAGCTGTCGGCGACCGCCTTCCGGAGATCCTTCAACTCCCTGCCGTCCGCGCCGTTGGCATCGTTGATCACGACCACCATCGGCGTGATGACGCCCTCGGCCGAGAGGTTGTCGAGAATCTGCCTGGTGCGGCCGAGGTCGAGCCAGTCGGTGGCGGTCGCGCCGTCGCCCGACTGGAGGTAGAGCACCGGGTAACCCTTCGGACCCTTGGCCGCGTACCCCGGTGGTGTCCACACCAGGGCCGACCGCTGCCCGCTCCTGGTCCGGTAGCTGAGAGTCTCCACTGTGCCGCCGCTGCCCGGCGGCGCGTCGGCCAGCCACCGCGCCGAGTCACCCGCGACGAGGAAGGTGCTCAGGAGCGGATCGGACGCCACGGTTGTGCTGTTCGTCGGGTCCTTGAGGCTCAAGGTGTCGTCGGCGGTGAGCTGGTACTGGTAGAGCCCCGGCTTGAGCGGGCCGAGGATGCCCGACCAGACGTCGCCGCGCCGGGTCAGCCCGAACTCCGCCCAGGCCGCGGAGGGGCCGAGGTTGCCTTCGACGACGACCTGCGACACCGAGCCCAGGCGCTCCTGGACGTACGCGGCCGGGACGGTGAACGAGGCGTAGCGGTCCGGGGAGACCTGCAGCCACGGTGTTTCCGCCGCCGCCGCCGGTTGCGGCACGAACAGGACGGCCGCGGCCGCCAGGACTCCGGCGGTGAGGACCGCCGAGAGCCGACGCACGCCCGGTCGGCGTAGACGCCAGTGGTACGTTGCGGTTGTCACGCTCCACTCCTTTCCTGCGCCGACAGCGGATGCGACCCGCGGCCGGCTCAACTCGTCGGCGGATCTCGCCGTGGGGCTGCGTACACACCTCCTTCGCGGTCCTGCCACCACCGCACCCGAGCGGATCGCGCGGCGCGCCTGGTGTCTGTCACGCTCATGCCGTGCCTCGTGGTGGCGCGCTCGAGCCGCGGACGACGAGGTTTGTCGGCAGCACGACCTGGCGCGGCCCCTCCCACTCGCCGGTCACCAGCGACTTCAACATGCGCGCGGCCTCGTACCCGAGCTGGTACATCGACTGGTCCACGGTGGTCAGGCCCGGCTCGGTCAGCGCCGACTCCGGGATGTTGTCGAACCCGACGACGGACAGGTCCCCGGGGACCGAGAGCCCCAACTCCGCGGCGACCTCCAGCACCTTGAGCGCCATCCCGTCGCTCGCCGCGAAGATCGCCGTCGGCGGGTCCGTCCGGTCCAACAACGCACGCGCCAACGGGGTGGCCGACTCGGGGTTGAAATCCCCCTCGCCGATGAGCGTCGGATCGACCGGGATGCCGGCGTCGGCAAGCGCCGCCCGGTAGCCCTCCTCCCGCGACCACGCCGCCGCCAGGCTGGAGCGGCCCGCGATGAACCCGATGCGCCGGTGACCCAGACCCAGCAGGTGCTCGACCGCAGTGGTGGCGCCCGCGAGGTTGTCGGCCGTCACCGAGGGCGCCGTCGAGCCGCGCACCGGGTCGATGGCCACGATCGGCGTACGGCTCTGCACCTCGCCCCACGGCGTGACGACGATGCAGCCGTCGGTGAGGGTGCCGGACAGGCGGGTGACGTGCCGCTTCTCCCACCCCTCCGAATACGATCCGTAGAGGTCGCTGTTGGCGTAGATGATCAGGTCGAAGCCGGAGCGGCTCAACGCCTTCATCGCCCCCTTGAGCACCTCGGCCGTGTACGACTGGAAGCTGTGCGTCACGAGGCCCAGGACGTTCGTGCGGCTGCGCCGGAGGCTGCTGGCCACCAGACTCGACTCGTAGCCGAGTTGCTCGATGGCCGAGCGGACCTGAGCGATCGTGCGGGCACTGACGCCGTAGTGTCCGTTGACCACCCGCGAGACGGTGGCTGTGGAAACACCGGCAACCCGCGCGACATCACTCATTGTGGCCGGCGCATTGACCTCAATCATGCCGCTCCCTCTGGACTGCAATCGTTATCGGTTACGTTTCCAGGGTGTTGCCAACGTAACCGACAGGGGTTTCGAGCACAAGACCTCCGCGCCTTGCACGACGCCTGGAACACCGTCCTACCAGGACAGTTGGACGGACGCGGCGAGCCGCCGGAGACGCGCACGGATAAGCAGACACCTGTCACTCTCGGTGCCCGAGGAGAACTGCCGATATCTGCGGTGAGCGGCCGGCAGAACGGGGCGCAAAGGACCGTCGGATTCCATTTCACACCACAGCACGGAATGCGCTTGACCCGATAACCGACACAATGCGCGGCGGCCGGGACGCACCCACGCCCGTCGCGTTCGGCCGGGCGTCGCCGGCTCGGCGGCGGCGGCCACCCGGATCGTCGAACATTGATCGCAGGCGGCTGTTCCCTACCGTAAACGTAATCGGTAACGTTTACATAGATCGAGAACGTAGTCCACCACCACCGCGATGTCCAGACCGCACACGGACCCCACCACCCTCGGTTCCGCGCCGCGGCAGCGATCCCCGGCGTCGGGACCTCGCACGAAGGGAGCCCGTCCTGAACCCCCACCTCGACACGACGCCGGCGCACCTGGCCGGCGCCGGACGTCCACTCCCCGACCGTTACGCCTCGCCGGACCGGCCTGCCGCGATCGGGCCGACGCACACCGGGGAGGCGTCGTGAACACCGCACACCTGAGCCTGGACCCGCGTCGACGCGTGGCCCCGGTGCCACCCCGGCTCTTCGGCTCGTTCGTGGAGCACCTCGGTCGCAGTGTCTACACGGGCATCTACGAGCCGGGACACCCGACGGCCGATGCCGACGGCTTCCGGGGCGACGTCCTGGCTCTCGTCCGGGAGCTGGGCGTGACGACGATCCGCTATCCGGGTGGCAACTTCGTCTCCTCCTACCGGTGGGAGGACGGCGTCGGGCCCGTCGACAAGCGACCGGCGCGCCTCGACCTCGCCTGGCACAGCCTGGAGACGAACGCGTTCGGGCTGGACGAGTTCATGCGCTGGCTCGGCAAGGCCGACGTCGAACCGATCATGGCGGTCAACCTCGGCACACGCGGCACCGCCGAGGCTGTCGACCTGCTGGAGTACGCCAATCACCGCGGCGGCAGTCACCTCGCCGACAGGCGTCGCGCCAACGGGGCGACCGACCCGTACGGCATCCGGCTGTGGTGCCTGGGCAACGAGATGGACGGCCCGTGGCAGGTGGGCCAGCGGAGCGCGACCGAGTACGGGCGCCTCGCGGCGCAGACCGCGAAGGCCATGCGCCGCTTCGATCCCGATCTCGAACTCGTCGCCTGCGGCTCGTCACACCTCGGCATGCCCACGTTCGGCAGTTGGGAACGCGACGTGCTCACCGAGGCGTACGACGACGTCGACCTGATCTCGCTGCACGCCTACTACCAGCCGGTCGACGACGACCTGCCCAGCTTCCTCGCCTCCGCCGAGGACATGGACAGATACATCGACGCCGTCACCGCCATCGCCGACTCGGTCGGGGCGATCCGCCGCTCCACCAAGAAGATCATGATCGCGTTCGACGAGTGGAACGTCTGGTACCAGTCCGCCACCCCGTCCACCCCGCCCAGCGGCGAGGACTGGCCGGTCGCGCCGCGGCTGTTGGAGGATCACTACAGCGTGGCCGACGCCGTCGTCGTCGGTGGCCTGCTGATCAGCCTGCTCCGGCACAGCGACCGGGTGACGGCGGCCTGCCAGGCCCAGTTGGTGAACGTCATCGCACCGATCATGACCGAGCCCGGCGGATCGGCCTGGCGGCAGACCATCTTCCACCCGTTCGCCCGCACCGCCCGGCACGCCCGGGGAGCGGTGCTCGACGTGCTCCGCCACGGCAGCACGACGACCACCGACCGCTACGGCGCGGTGGCGGCCGTCGACGCGGTCTCCACCTGGGACGACAGCACCGGAGAGATGACCGTGTTCCTCGTCAACCGCGTCACCGACACCCCGGCCGAGGTGACCGTCGACGTCAGCGGCGCCCACCTGACCGGGATCGTCGAGTGCGTCACCGTCGGCGGCACCGACCTGGACGCCAAGAACACCGCCGACGGCCCGGACCACGCCGCACCGCGACCGAACGACACCGCGCAGAGCGACGCTGCCACCGTCCGGCTGACGCTGCCGCCCGCGTCCTGGACCATGCTGCGGATGCGTGCCGAGCAAGCGACCCCGTGACCGGCTGAGCCGGACGCGCCCCGGCCGCCACTCCTGTCAGCAGGGGTGGCGGCCGGGGTCTTTCCCACCGCACCGGGGAGGCGTCGAGCCCGGTGTTACCGGACGTCGACCGGTGCGCTCCGCGAGGCGTTGAAAAGCTTGTCACCCCGATAGTGGGCGACCACCGGAGCATCGAGTCCACCGCGGACGGTCTTCGTCAGGCGGGCGACACCGTTGTGCACCGGGGCCGACCCGAGGCGGGTGTCACCCGCGTAAAAGTCGACGCGGCCGGAGGGCGCCCTGGTGGTGGTGCTGACGGCGGCGACCGTCGCGGTGGCGGTGACCCTGGTGTGGTGCGAGGCGCCGGCGGGTGCCGACCTGACGTCGAGGCCGGTCGTGGTGGCGCGGAACGTCAGGGTACGCAGGTAGTGGTCCAGCAGCGGACGCCAGACGTGCCAGGTGTGCACGCCCGGCACGTTGTACTCGTCGAGGTCGACGCCGGCAGCCCGCAGGGCCGCCGCGTTGCGCTGCGAGTTCTCGGCGATGTTGCCCAGGCGGTCCTGGAGACCGGTGCCGATCATGATGCCGCCGGCCACCGCCCTCATCCGGTCGACCTGTGCCGGGGTGGCGGCCGGCCCGCCCGCGCTCCAGGCCGCGTGGTAGCCGAACAGGTCGGTGTGGTCGTACATGAGGGTGTAGGCCCGGCTGCCACCCGCCGAGAAGCCGACGAAGGCGCGGTCCTGCGCGCGGGTGGAGACGCGGTAGTTCTGCTCGACGAACGGGAAGATGTTGTTCCGCAGCTCGTCGACGTAGCCCTCGTTGCCGCCGGGCAGGCCGTTGAAGTCGGTGGACACGATCACCATCGGCTCCACGGCGCGATCTCGGATCGCGTTCTCCAGGATCAGGTGGGCCACGCCCTGCATCGTCCAGGCGGTCGAGTGGTCACCGCTGCCGTGACTCAGATACAGGGTCGGGTACGGCGTGGCCCGGTGGGGGTCGTAGCCGTGCGGCAGGTAGACGACGATGTCGTGCACGCCGGGCGGGTTCGTCGACAGCGGCGAGGTGTACCGCCGCGACTCCAACCGGCCGATCCTGGCCACCGGCGCCTGGTAGCCGGTGTCGTACGTCGGGAACCTCCTGCTGGCCGGGACGTAGATCGTGCTGCGAACGGCGCCCGGCGCGCCCGGGTACTGCGGCTGGATCTGCCACCGGTTCGCCGGGTCGTCGTGCAGGGCGCAGCCGGTGGCCAGCTCGTTGGCGCAGTCGTGGGTGAACGCGTAGCGGAACGTGCCGGCGGGCAGCGGCGTGGTGATGGTCCACACCCCGTCGGAACCCTTGCGCAGGGGCAGGATGTGCCACGGGGTCGCCGCGACGTCGCCGGGCTGCCACTCGGCGGGTGGCCGGGCGTCGCCGCAGTCCTGGCAGGAGATGCTCTCCGGCCGGGAGTAGAACCAGTCGCCGTAGATGTGGACCTGCTGGACGTCCTCGGGCGCCCGGTACCGGAAGGTGACCTCGTACCCGGTCGGTGGTGTGTCGGTGCGGGTGACGGTCGGGCCCAGCCGCGCCGGTGGCGCGGCCGACGCCGCCGGGGCGACGACAGTCGTGGCCGCGACGGCGACGGCGGCGAGCAGTGCGAGCAGCGGCCGGCGCCTCGGCGGCGTCGGCAGGGGACGGGGGACTGCGACGGGCATGTTCCTACTCCCTCTTCGGCGTGTGGCAGACCGCGGCGAGCGGCCGGCCGACGATTCGACGGGTGTGGTGAACGAATACCGGCGCGGCTATTCCACCGCTGGCTCCAACCTCCCGTCGACTCGCCGGGGAATGGCGGTATAGCCGTCCTGTAGTTCCTCGGGAAGGATCCAGACCGGGGCGTCCTGCCAGGCCAGCGGGCGCAGGAAGCGCCGGATCGAGGTGGCGCCGACGGAGGTGTGCACGGCGTTCGTCGAGGGCCAGGGCCCGCCGTGGTGCTGGGCCCACGACACTCGGACGCCGGTGGGGTAGCCGTCGAAGACGATGCGACCCGATCGGCCGGCGAACCCGTCGACAAGCCGGCGTACGGCGTCGGCGTCGTCGTCCGGTCCACTGTGGATCGAGCCGGTCAGCGACGGTGGGACGGTCGCCAACACCGCGTCGAGGTCGGCGACGTCGTCGTAGCGGACCACGACCAGGAGCGGGCCGAAGCACTCGTCGGTGAGCGCGGCGGTGAGGCCCGACAGATCGACCTCCAGGAGCGTCGGCGCGACGCGGAAACCCGCCTCGGCGTCGATCTTCGGCCGCGCCGAGACACGAGCGCCGGCCTGCTCGAACGCCGACGCCTGCTGCTCGTACGCGGCCCGGATGCGGTCGTTGAGCAGGACCGCACCGTCGGTGGCGGCGACCCTCTCCCGCAACGAGTCGACCAGGCGCGCACCGCTCGGATCGGACGGGACGAAGGCCAGCCCGGGCTTCGTGCACAGTTGGCCGCCGGAGTTGGTGAAGGAGGCGAACAACCCCTCGGCGATCTGCTCCCCCCGGTCGGCTGCCGCGCCGGGCAGGACGACGATCGGGTTCACGCTGCTCAGCTCGGCGTACAGGGGGATGGGGTCAGGTCGCTCGTCGATGGCCGCCTGGATGCCACGGGCGGCGCCGACGGAGCCCGTCAACGCGGCGGCACGGATCGCGGGGTGGCGTACCAGTGAGCGGCCGGCCTGCTCGCCGTACACGGTCGCGATCACACCGTCGGGCCCGCCCAGGTCGCGAACGGCCGCCGCGATGGCCTCGGCCGAGGCGTGTGAGGTCAACGGGTGCGACGGGTGGGCCTTCAGGACCGTGGGACATCCCGCGGCGAGCGCCGCGGCGGTGTCCCCTCCCGCGACCGAGAAGGCGAACGGGAAGTTGCTGGCGCCGAAGACGGCCACCGGCCCGAGGGGTACGAGCATCCGCCGCAGGTCCGGGCCGCGCCCGAGCGGTGTGTCGGCGGCGTGGTCGATGGCGGCCTCGAGGTAGCCCCCGTCGCGCAGCACGGCACCGAACATCCGGAACTGGATCGCCGCCCGGTTGAGTTCCCCGTCGAGTCGCGCGTTACTGAGACCGGTCTCCGCCTCCGCCGCCGCGACCAGGTCCCCGCGACGGGCCTCCAGCGACGCGGCGATCGCGTCCAGCAGATCCGCTCTGCCGAGTCTGCCCAGGTCGGACAGCCACCGCGCCGCCTGCGACGCCTGGTCGGTGATCGCCTCCAGCCGCGGCTCGTCGGTCTCGCTGAGATCCGTCGTACGAGTTCGGCCGTCGCGCGGGTCGACAGTGCTGACCATGTTCACAGCAGTCCTCTCCTCACCAGATTGCCCATCAGATCCCGGACGCCGAACTGCCAGGGCTCACACTCCTGGGCGTGGCGCACCCGGTTGACAAGGGTGCCCAGAGCCGGGCAGCCGATCCGTACCACATCGTCGATCTTGTGGGTGAAGCCCTCGCCGGGGCGGTCCCGGTCCTGGGTGGGCGCGAACATCGTGCCGAGCATCAGCGCGGCGCCGTCGGGATAGCTGTGGTGTGGGCCGATCAACTGCCGCACCAGTTCCGCCGGGTCGCGCGACATCCGCGTCATCTCCGAGACCGCCTCCAGGTGGAAGCCGTCCACGCCGCTGATGTCCAGGCTCACCTCGAGCTCGCGCACCCGTTCCAGGTCGAACCGTTCGTCGAACAGCCGGATCAGGGGACCGAGGGCGCACGAGGCGTTGTTGTCCTTCGCCAGGGGAAGCAGGAGCGCCGAGCGGCCCTCGACGTCCCGCAGGTTCACGTCGTTGCCGAGGGTGGCGCCGACGATCCGGCCGCTGGACTGGATTATCAGCGTGACCTCGGGTTCCGGGTTGTTCCAGGTCGACGCGGCGAGCACCCCCACCGGGACGGCGGTGCCGACGGCGGAGAGCACCTGGCCCTTGGTGAAGATCTCGGCGTCCGGTCCGATCCCCACCTCCAGGTACTGGCTCCAGATGCCCTCGGCGACGAGCAGGCTCTTGAGCCGGTCGGCCTCGGCCGAGCCCGGGGTCAGGCTGTCCAGGTCGGCACCGATGTCGGCGAGCATCCGCTGCCGGATGTCGGCCGCGAGCGCCAGGTCGCCGCGGGCCCGTTCCTCGATGACGCGTTCGACGAGCGAGACGGCGAATGTCACGCCCGCGGCCTTGAGCGCCTGAAGGTCGACCGGGGCGAGCAACCAGGGCCGGGTGCGGTCGCGGGTCACGGCAGCCGTGTTGGCGAGTATCTCGGCGAAGTCGCCCAGCCGCGGACCGTCGAGCCCGGCCACCGTCGCGGCCGGGTCGGGCAGTTCGCAGATGTCCCGGACGGTGGGGAACCGCTGGCTGAGGTCGATGACCTGACCGTCGCGGACGGTCACGGGTGACGGGCCGTCGCCGACCGGGTCCCAGATCCGGCCGATGAGGACACTGTCGTCGACGTCGTCCGGCAGCGCCTCGGCGGCGGTCCCGCACCAGTCCGCGCCGTCGGGCTGTCGCCGGGGCTGGGGCACCGTCATGAGCCGCTCTCCAGGTTGAAGAAGGATCGCTCGTCGCGCGGACGGATGTCGTACACGGCGTCCTGGAACATCCGGAGCGGGTGCGGTGTGAACGGGTGCCGCTCGATCGCGGCGAGGTCCAGCTCGATGCCCAGTCCGACCCCGGTCGGGATGAGCACGTCGCCGTCGGCGGTCAGCACCAGCCGCTCGTTGGTGATCTCGGGTCGCCACGGCACGTCCGTCGCCATGATCTCCAGGTACCGGAAGCTGGGCAGCGTCGCCCCGAGTTGCAGCGTCGCGGCCGTGCTGAGGGGGCCGCTCGGGTTGTGCGGCGCGAACCCCACGTAGCTGGTCGCCGCGAGCGTCGCGATGAAGGCCAACTCGGCGATCCCGCCGGCGTGTGTCACATCGGGTTGGACGAAGTCGACGGCCTGGCGGGCGAGCGCGGGCGCGAAGCCCTGTCGGCCGTACCACCGCTCCCCCGCCGCGATCGGCACCGGCGACGCGCGGCGGATGTCGACGAGCGCGTCGAGGTTGTCCGGCGGGCACGGCTCCTCGAACCACACCGGGTCGAACTGGGCGATCTCCTTCGCGACCTTTATCGCGTGGCGGACGTCGAAGCGGCCGTGCCCCTCGACGAACAGCTCGACGTCCCGGCCCACCGCGCCCCGGACGGCGTCGATCTGGGCGAGCACCCGATCCAACTGCGCGGTGCTGATGGTGAGGTCGTAGTTTTCGAACGGGTCCCACTTGAGGCCGCGGAAGCCGGATTCCACGGTCCGGCGCGCGGCGGCCGCGTAGTCCTCCGGCGTGACGGCGCCGGAGAACCAGCCGTTGGCGTACGCGCGCACCCGGTCGCGGGTCGCGCCGCCAAGCAGCCGCGAGACCGGGACGCCGAGGTCGCGCGCCGAGATGTCCCACAGGGCCATCTCCAGCGAGCTCAACGCGGTCATGATGACCGGCCCGCCACGCCAGTACCAGTCCCGCGCCAGGTCGTAGAGGATCTTCGAGATTCGGGTGGGGTCCAGACCCACGACCGCCTCGGCCAGCTCGGCGATGGCGCCCTGGACGGCCCGTTCCTTCCCTTCCAGGGTGGCCTCACCGAGCCCGATGATCCCCGCGTCGGTGTGCACGCGCACGATGACGAGGTTCGTGCGGTAGAAGTCGACGACAAGCGTGTCGATGGAGACGATCTTCATTTTTCGGCTCAACCCTTCACCGCGCCGGCGGTCATGCCGGACACCACGTACTTCTGCACCAGCAGGTAGAAGGCGACGGCGGGCAGCGTGAACAGGAAGGCGACGGCCATCACCGTCTGGATCGGCGTACCCAGCTCACCGATGAAGTTCGCGATGCCCACGGAGGCCGGCTGCAGGTCCGGGTTGAAGATGAACGTCACCGCGAACACGTACTCGTTCCAGGCGTGGAAGAACGCGATGACCGCGGTCGCCGCGATCGACGGCGCGATCAGCGGCACGTTGATCCGGGTCAGGGTGGTGAAGGGCCGCGCGCCGTCGGCGCGCGCCGCCTCCTCCAACTCCTTCGGGATGCCGTCGATCGCCCCCTTGAGAATCAGCGCCACGATCGGCAGGACGAAGGCGGAGTTCACGAGGATGAGGCCGGTCAACGAGTCGAGCAACTCGAACCGGCGGAACAGCGCGAACAGCGGCACGACCATGAGCGCCTCGGGCAACATCTGGGTGAACAGCAGCACGACGGTCAGCACGGCCTTGCCCCCGAACGAGAACCGGGACAGCGCGTAGCCGAGCGGGATGCCCAGGCCGACCGAGAGGACCATCGTGCCCACGGCGATGATCAGGCTGTTCAACAGCCACCCGGCCGCCTTGCCCTCGGCCAGCGCGTCGACGAACACCCCGAACTGGCCGAGGTCCGGCGTGAGCCGGGGCTGCTCGGCGAAGAGGTCGCTGTTGCTCGACAGCGCCGTGACGAACATCCAGTAGAGCGGGAACACCGCGACACCGAGTACGACGAGCACGGCGACGATCCGTGCGGTGACACCGAAACGGAAGCGCCTCATCGGGCGTGCTCCTTCTCCACGGCACGGGCGACCAGTCGGCTGCCGATGACGACGATGAGTGAGATGACGACGCCGACCATCCCGATGGCGGCCGCCGAGCCGAGTTCCTTCGAGTCGAACGCCTGTGAGTAGAGGTCGATGACGAGCGTCTCGGTGGCGCCGACCGGCCCGCCCTTGGTCATCAGCCAGATCAGCTCGAACCGCCGCAGCGACCAGATCGTCATCAGCAGCGCCAGGAGCCCCACGGTGGGCTTGATGACCTGCCAGGTGACGGCGCGGAAGGTGGCCCATCGCCCCGCGCCGTCCACGGTCGCGGCCTCGTTGAGATCCTGCGGTACGGACTGCAGCGCGGAGAGCAGCACCACCGAGGTGAACGGGAACAACTGCCAGATGGTCGTCGCGAGCACCGCCGGGAGGGCGTAGCGCGAGCTGTCCAGGATCGCGCCGCCCGGGACACCGAGTCCCACCGCGTCGAGGAACCGGTTCACGATCCCGTACTGGGCGTTGAGCATCCAGGTGGCGATGAGCGCGACGGCGATGCCGGGAGCGGCCCACGGGACGGTGATCAGCGCCCGCGCCACACCACGGCCCCGGAACCTCCCGTTGAGCAGGAGCGCGACGCCGAGCCCGGCGCCGATCGCGACCACGACGCAGGTGATCACGTAGACGACGGTGATCAGCAGGGTGTGGCGGAACTCCGGGTCGCCGAAGATCCGGTTGAAGTTGTCGAAGCCGACCCACTCGCTCTTGGTCGGGTTGAGCAGTCTCGTCCGGGTGAAGCTCAGGTACACCTCCTGGACGAGAGGCACCGCCTGGAAGACGAGGATGAACAGCGCGGCGGGTGCCAGGAACAGGTACGGCGTCCACTTGCTCCCCAGCGGGCTGGGCCGACGCCGGGCTCGGGGTGTTGTCTTCGGTGCTCCGGTCTGCTCGACCACAGTCATCGGGTTCGATCCTTCTGGGGAAGGACGCTGCCGGCGCACGTCCGTCGCGCCGGCAGCGTCGCCGTGTCGAGCGGTCAGCGGACCAGGTCGGTCGCCTGCTGCTGGGCGCGGTCCAGTGCCGACTTCAGGTCGGTCTTACCCTGCAGTGCCGCGACCACGTTCTGCACGACCACCTTGCGGATGTCCGGCGTCTTGGCTTCGAACCCGAGGACGATCTGCGGCAGGCTGGTCTCGGTGAGCCCGTCGAAGACGGGGAGGAACGGGGTCGCCTTGAGCGTCTCCGGGCTGCGCTGCGTGGTGGTGGCGACGCTGCTCGCGCCGAGGATCTCCTGCAGCTTGACCTGGTTCTGCGGCTCCAGCGCCCACTTGATGAAGGTGCCGGCCTCGTCCTTGCCCTCGCTCGCCTCGTTGATCACGATCGGCGCGAGGATCGCGCCCTGCTTGCGAACCGGGAACGGGATGGGCGCGACGCTGAAGTTCAGCTTGGCGTTCTGGCCGCGCGTGGCGGTCACGTACCCCCCGTTGTTGAGCTCCATCCCGACCTTGCCCTCGGCGAACATCCGCCGGAACGTCGCCGCGTCCGCGCCGCGCGGGATCACGTTCGCGTCGTACAGGTCCTTGAACGCCTGCAGACCCTTCTGGTTCTCCGGCGAGTTGATCGTCAGGTTCTTGCCGTCGGACCACGCGCCGCCGAAGCCGTAGACGTAGTTGAAGATGTCCTGCCACACGCCGGCCTCCTCGGCCTCCGTCTGGCGGAACGCCAGGCCGAAGACGTCGCCCTTGGTCAGCGACTTCGCGGTGGAGGTGAACTGCTCGTAGGTGGTCGGCGGCGTCGGGATCAGGTCCGCGTTGTAGAACATCGCGTAGTTCGACGCCTCGAAGATGACGCCGTGCCGGACGCCGTCGTGGACCATGAACTGGTCCGGCTGCTTGAGCAGGTCGTACTTGCCGGCGTCGATCACCTTGTCCAGCGGTGCGACGAGGCCGGCGTCCGAGGCGGCCTCGAACTCGGGCATGTCGAAGCGGACCAGGTCGGGGCCCTTGCCACTGCCCATCTGCGTGAGCACCGTCTGACCGAAGGTCGGGTACGGAACCGCAGCGGCGGAGACCTGGACCTTGGTCTGGCTCTGGTTGAACTCGTCGAGCCACTTGGTCAGCAGAGGCCCGCGGCCCGGGTCGCCGAAGGTCGAGGCGGCGAAGGTCAGTTTGGTGACCCCGTCGCCCGAGCCGCCGTCGGAGCCGCAGCCGGTCAGAAGAGTGGCGACCAAGCCGAGGGCACATGTCGCCCCCGCGATGCCGAAACGAGCGCGCTGGTTACCCATCGTTACTCCAGTGTTACGAGTCAGAGTCTTCGGGATGAAATTGCAACGATCGTAGCGCCATGCGCAACGGTGTCAAGTGGCGGTTGCGCATGGCGTCGTCTACATTGCACATATTGCAACGCAAGCGATGGGCTCGCCCCTCGCTTCGAGGGGGAGGCTTAGCCTTGGCGCAATCGATTCGCCGTGCGATCGACCTCATCCGTCGGTCGGCGGAGCACCCGCTGTCGCTCACCGAGGCGGCGGACGTGCTCGGCGTGCACAAGTCCACGGCCCTGCGGATCCTGCAGACACTGGAATCCGCGCGCTTCGTCCGCCGGACCGGCGCGGGCACCTACGTGCTCGGCAGCGGACTGATCGAGCTGTCCGAGCTCGCGCTCGGCTCGATGGACCTGCGTCAGTTCGCGGCCGCGCACCTGCGCGCACTACAGCGCGAGACCAGCCACACCGTGCACCTGGCGCAACTGACCGGCGACGAGATCATCTACATCGACAAGGTCGACAGCCCGGCGTTCGACGCCGTCAAGCTGCCGTCCCGGGTGGGCCGGGCGGTGTCGATCTACGCGAGCGCCGTCGGCAAGACGATCCTGGCGTACCTGCCGTCGGAGGAACGCGACCGCCTGCTCTCCCACGTCGTCTTCGAGAGATTCACCGACACCACCTTCGCCGACCACGAGGCCCTCGAAGCCGAACTCGTCCGCATCCGCGAGAACGGCTGGGCCACCGACAACGGCGAGCACGACGCCTACGTCATGTGCGTCGCCGCGCCGATCAGGGATTCCCGAGGCCAGGTCATCGCCGCCGCCTCGATCACGGCGATCGAGGTCATCGCCAGCCTCGACCAACTGAAGAGCAACCTGCCGCGCCTGCTGGAGACCGCGAACCAGATCTCGGCCGAACTCGGCTACACGCCCCCGTCCGCCCCGAGCCCGGACGCTGCGCAGGTCGGCGGATAGCCGGGGACGTCGCGCCCCGCGCCCTCAGCGTCCGGTCGAGCCGGGCGCGGTCCACCACCAGGTTTCGAGCAGCTTCGACTCCCCCAGCCCGTTGACCCTCTCGACCAGGGCGTCGTCGCCCCGGACATATCCGGCGGACCGGGCGACCCCCTGCGAGGGCACATTGCCCCGCACGATGGCTAGCCGCAGCCGGGAGAAAGCCAGTTCCTCGTGGCAGAACTCCGTCATCCGTCGCAGCGACCGCGACGCCAGGCCCCGACCACGGTGCGCCGGGCCGATGGCGTACCCCAGGACGCCGCCTGCCAGGTGCAGGGCGACGAGGCCGAGCGGCTCCCCGCCGTCGCGCGTCACGGCCAGATCGACGACGCGCTGTGCGCGACGCCGCCGGATCCTGGCCAGGAACGCCTCCGCGTCGAACGGAGAGGGAATGTCGGTGTTCGCGGCCACGTCGGCCGCGTCGAAGAGCCCTCGCAGGTACGGCACATCGGAGTCGGCCCATTCGCGCAACACCACCCTCTCCCCGATCAGCCGGAGCGGAGAATCGGTCGGATCGACGGCGGACGAAATTGTCGAAGCGCAGCTCACAGGACATCTTTACACGGATCCGATCGCATTCGTAATTGCGCCCGTTTCGTCAATGATTCCGCCCGAGTCTCTCAGTGCGGACTTACTCGCCTAACGGCGCTCGGCCCAGCCGACGAAGCGTGGCGCCAGGTCGGGCAGCATGGCGTCCGGGTTGAGCCGAGCGAGGTCGGCCTCGGCCTCCTTCTGGACCCCCGCGAGGTGAAGCAGCAGGCCCGGCCGATTCTCGCGGAACTCGCCCAGCAGGCGCAGCTTTGCTGCCGAGCAGGGCCACAGGATGCCGCAGTTCGGGCAGCGCCACGACGGGCGAAGCGGCTTGTGCTCCGGCTCGCCGCGCATCAGCCGACCCTCACGGAGCCGCGACGGATGACCTGCCGGTGAGCGGACCTGGGCTTTCTGGGTGCGGAGGGGTGGGCCTCCCACCGCACACCGTCGCGCATCACGAACAGCTCGCGCCGCGCCACCGCGTCGCCCGCCGCGCTCAGCTCATAGCCATCGATCCACAGCCATCCGTCGTACGTGTGCCGATCAGGCAACTCGCGAATCACTCGGACCGTGACCGGGCGCAGGAACTGCACGCTCGCGGCGGTCGTCAGGCGGATTACGTCACCGGCCCTCATCTGCCCGATCACTGCGTCACGGGCCAAATCGGAACCACGATCCCCAGCGGCCACGGAACGGGCGGCCGCCCAGGTTTGGGCTTGCTGTCGTGCTTGGAGTCGTCGGGCACAGTTTCCTCCTGCTGCCGGTCGGGAAGGAGCCGCCCCTGTGGATGCTCGCCCGCCAGGAGCGGCCCCTCTTACGAACGCGGCCGCCGAGTCTCGAGTCCTCCACCGGCCGCGCCGCCTATCGCCACCTTGCCGACTGTTGCGTCACGAACACACTGCGTTGTACTACCTTCGGTAGACGATCGCGACGATCTGAGGAGGTAAAGGATGAACCACGCGGTTATCGAAGCCATGTCGGCGGTGGGCGAGACGGCGGACAGCCTCGCAGGTCAAATCGGCGTTGACCCCAAGACAGCAGCCAAGTGGGCGAACCCTGGAAGCATCCCGCAGACTCGGCACCGCTCGAAGGTCGCCGCCTTGTTGGGTCGAGAAGAAACCGAACTATGGCCGGACGTTTTGAAACGTCGAGAACCTTCCTGGTTTCGTCGATGGGTCGACATCGAGCGGGAGGCGCTCGCGCTGCGCGCATTCCAACTCGCGTGGGTGCCGGGCCTGCTACAGACCGAGGCGTACGCGCGAGCCACGCTCGCGTGGGAGGCGCTGACACCGGCTGAGATAGACGAGTTGGTGTCCGCACGCATAGACCGGCAGGCGGTCCTGACCCGGGAGCGCGGCCCGCTGTTCGTCGCCGTCGTGGACCAGGCCGTGTTGGAACGCCCCATCACCGCGGACCGATCGGTCATGGCCGCCCAGCTTGACTACCTGGTGCAATGCTCCGAACTGCCCAACGTCGAGCTTCATGTAATACCGCGCGAAGCGATGGCCTACCCAGGGCTCAACGGACCGTTCACCATTGCCGATCTACCGAACGGGACGCGAGTGGCGCATGTGGACAGCCAAGCGCACGCGCAGATCGTTGAGCAAGCGTCCGAGCTTGGTACGCTCGAACGGCGGTGGGAACTCATCCGGAGTGAGGCTCTACCCCGGGGGCGATCAGTGCAACTCCTGAGAGAAGCGGCAACATCATGGACATGAGCGGCGCGCAGTGGCGTAAGAGCACCAGAAGCGGCAGCAACGGTGGCGACTGCATAGAGGTCGCCGACAATCTCCCCGGCGTCGTACTCGTGCGCGACACCAAGAACCGCGACGGCGGAACGCTCAACTTCAGCGCCCAGACCTGGCGCTCCTTCCTTTCGTTCGCCAAGCAGCACTGACCCCGAGGCGCAAGAAGGCCCGGCTCCCACTCGGGGGCCGGGCCTACGTCTTTCGGTGGTGAGGTCGAGGCGACGATCATGTGCCGGACCTTGGTCGCGGATGCAGGTCACCGGGGCGCCATCCCGGAGTGGGAGCCTCCAGGGCCGGCGGCAGGTGTACGGCGATGTTCGCGGCGCTGGCGTCGGTGTCGCGGATCGTCGCGCTCGCGGCGGGCTGCTCGGTCGGTGTCGAGGCCGCGCAGTACGTCCTGCGGCTGGATCGGGTGTCGTCGGTGGACGACGTACTGCTCAACGCCGCCGGCGCCGGACTTGCCGCGTTGGCGTCGCGCCGCTGGTGGCGCGCTGCGGCCCGAGACTCGGGTCCCTGCGCCATCGAAGGCTCGCCGACGGTGGGATCGTGTACGGGTGATGGAGGCCGCGCGACGTGAACTCGAACGGGCACGAAGCTCCTCGGCCGGGTGGCACGAGCTGCGCTACGAGCGCGGCACCGACGCCGATGGCCAGGCCTGCGACGAGAACGCCTGTCGGCGGGCGAGCGTGTTGTGGGCGCTGCAGTACGGCCGTCGGGCCGAGGACCTCCCGCTGGTGCGGTGGCTGACCAGGCAGGAGGCACAGTGTCGACGCGAGGCGCCGTCCCAGGGCATGACCGACGAGACCGAACTGGCCGGCTATCTGCTCGCCGAGTATCGACAGGTCGAGGACGTGTGGCTGCACTGGGAACTCAAGCGGGCCAACTTCGACACCTGGTCTGGCTACGACGGTGAGCACCTGTTCGCCGCCGGCGTGCCGGTCACCGTTGCCTTCGTGCGGGACAGCGGGCACGCCGAGCGGGACGACGTGCTGGCGTACCTGTTTGACGAGGAGGGCCAGCCGTGGGTCTCCGAGGAGACGCTGGCGGAATGGTGGCGAGGGAAACGATCGTTCTTCCCGGATGATCCGAACGCCGAGGACCCGCTCACCTGGATCGCTCGCGCCAAACTGGTCGGTGATCGGGTGCTGGCGCTGGAGTTGTTGGACCGCTGGGCGGTGGACCGGCCTCGGGACGAGTCCACACTGAGCCATCTGCGATATGAGTTGGCCGACCTCGGGGCGTTCGCTGAGGCCGCTGCGGCGCAGCGGGAGAGTCTGGTGTTCACCGACACCGCATGGGATGCGGCGTCGGCGTGGCAGTCCCTCGCCGAACTGGAGCGCCAGGCCGGCGACCACGCCGCCGCCTGGGAGGCGTTACGTGAGTGTCGCCGGGCCCTGCACGACGTGTCCGGCTGGACCGAGGTCGGCCTGGGTCGGATGTACGTGGGGGAGCTTTTCCTCCTGGCCCGTTGCGCCAGCGCCGAGCTTGCCGCTGTGGTGTTCGCCGAGGCCGACCGGCAGGCGCACCAGGTCCCCCGGTTGCCTGTGGTGGTGCTGCGAGTCGCCGCCGAGGCGGCGGACCGAGTCGGTCACCAGGCCGCGGCGAGGCTCTACCGGCAGCTCCGCGATGCCGAACAACGCCGCATCGACGGCGAGCGCGGGTAAGGCCGGACACCTCGCGCTCTCGCGCGGGAGCCGGTGGCGGGTCACGCGGGGCCGCGTGCCCTCCGACCCGCTCGGCCGAGGTCTGGCGACTTCTTGAGCAGGACGACACCGCCCACGACGAAGATGATGCTGAGGACTATCCCGGTGACGTTGCCCTGGGCCAGGGTCGCGAAGAGGCCCAGCAGGCCCACGATGACCGCCACCCCGCCGACAAGTCGCATGAAGTAGCCGCCGACCGACTTGACTCGTTCATTCGCCATGGTGATTCTGTGCCCGACGGGCCGGTGCCACAAACACGCGATGGCGGCGGAGCGCTCAGCAGTGCCCGGCCCAGTCGTCAGGCTGCGACAGCGATCCGCACAGTCAGCCCAGGACCGCTCGGATGACCGCGTTGTTTCCGTCCAGTTCCAGCAGGTTGACGACCCACCCTCCCGGTTTGGGCTCGGCTCCGGGTTGGTCGCATCCGACTCGCCCGCCGCCGTCGGCGTGTATCGCCACAGTGCACCCGGGGCGCGACAGGAAGCCGCCACCGCCGCCCCTGCCATTGGCGTCGGTCAGTCGCACCCGGACGCCGCCGTCCTCCACCGAGGACGACACCGTCCATCTGCCGAGCGGGAATTTGACCGAACCGGAGAAGGACACTGTGCAGTCGCCGTCGGCACACGCCGGGTACGTGGTGCCGCCCCCGCTCGGCGCCTTCGTCCTCGGTGCCGCCGTGGACTCCTGTGCCGCTTCGGGCTTCCGTGACGCGTCCGCGGAGGGGGAGGAAGATACGGAAGGTCCGGCGTCACGGGGACTTGTGGGGGAAGCAGCGAGGGAGGCGGTCGCGGTAGCGGCGGTGTCAGGGCTCGACCACGTGGCACCGGAGGACGATTCCGCCGTGGAGTTGCAGCCTGCTACGGCCAAGACCAGCAGTAACGCCCCGATCGCGGTGCGCTTGGCGGAGGAGGGTCGGCAATGCTTCACGCGCGGAGTCTAGTGGCCCGACTGTGCCGGACCCTTGGAGCGCCCAGGCGTCGCCGGCCCATCGTGAACGCCGGGCGCGGCGGTGTCCCCGGCCGTCGATTGGCCGGGGACACCGCCGAGGCGCCGGATCGGGCTCGATCTCAGGGGCAGTCGAACCAGCGGGTCTCCTCGCCGTCGCCGTAGTAGGCGTTCATCGGGCAGTTGTACCAGGTTCCGGTGGCGTGCGCGTAAACCTGCGCGTACTCCGGGTACCACTCGGAGCCATTACTTCCCTTGTAGACACCGATGAAGTCCGGGCGTCCGATGTCGAACCACGAGAATGGCCCGAAATAGTCATTGCTGTTGCGCTCGAAGTTGTCGGCCGAGTTGTCGAGGTTGACATAGCCGGGCGATTCGGCGACCGTGCCGTAGACCTTCATCTTCACGGTGGCGTCGGTGCCGGCCCCGTTGATGTTCGCGGTGTGCACGAAGATCGTGTACCGCTGAACTGCGTTGACGCCCATGTCACCGGCCGCGGCGGCGCTGGCGGCGGTGCCGCCGACCAACGCCGTCATCATCACGACGAGCGCGCCGGCAACTGCGATGGGGATTCGGAATCTCATGGCTGACTTCCTCCTACGGAGAGCTGGAAACGATTGCTGCCAGGGCAGTGCAACGACTGTGGCAGCGCCTACTGTCGCGACGCTGACGTGGCGCTGAAAATGCCGGCACCGTCCGGTCTCCGACTGAGCCGTCCAGGCCACGGGTTCCGTCGATAACCTGAGTCGAATCGTGTGGTCGAGGCGGGGGACCCAATGCGAGTCAGGCTTCTTGGACCGGTCGACGTGACCACGGAGACGACCGCCCGTACGATTTCCGGACTCCGCCGCAAGGGCGTGCTCGCCGTGCTCGCCCTGCACCCGGGCGTCATCGTCAGCACCGACCGCCTGATCGACGTGATCTGGGCGGACCAGGCCCCCGCCACCGCGCCGAACAGCCTGCAGAGCCACGTGTCCTACCTGCGTCGCGTCCTCGGCGCGCGCAGCGCGATCCTGAGCCGTCCACCCGGCTACCTGCTGGATCTGCCCGGCGAGGCCACCGACGTCGAGGTGGCCGAGCGGCTCATCCGCGAGGGCACCCGGTCGACCGACCACGGGCACGCCCGCGCGCTGCTGGCGGATGCCCTCGACCTGTGGCGGGGTCGTTCACTCGTCGACGTCGCCAGCCTCGACTGGCTGCACGCGCAGGCCGAACGCCTGGAACACCTCCGGTTGGTCGCCGTGCGCGCGCTCGCCGACAACCGCCTGGCGCTCGGCGAACACGCGCAACTCGTACCGGAGTTGGAGCTGTCGGCCCAGAACCATCCCCTCGACGAGCACATCCACGACCAACTCATGGTGGCGCTCTACCGCGCCGGCCGACAGTCCGACGCGCTCGCGACGTACCGGCGGTTGCGCCGCACCCTGCGCGACGACCTGGGCATCGAGCCGAGCCCGGCGCTGCGCGACCGGGAGAGCGCCATCCTGGCGCAGGACCCGGCGCTCGCCTGGTCGGCGCCGACCGGGGAGGTGGTCGCGGTCGCGGCCCGCGAGTCCGCGCCGGCCCAACTACCCCCGGCGGTACGCGCCTTCGCCGGTCGTCACGACGAGGTGCGCTGGCTCGACGACCGGCTCGGTCGGCCGGGTGCGCCACACCCGCCCGCGGTGGTCATCTCGACCATCTCCGGGACACCGGGCGTCGGCAAGACGACGCTCGCCGTGCACTGGGCCCACCGGGTCGCCGACCGCTTCCCGGACGGCCAGCTCTATGTCAACCTTCGGGGCTTCGACGCCGGTGGGGCGGTGCTGGACCCCGCCGACGCGATCCGGGGATTCCTGGACGCGCTCGGTGTGCCGGTGCAGCGCGTCCCGGCCGGCCTGTCCGCACAGGCCGCGCTCTACCGCAGTCTGCTGACCGGCCGACGGGTCCTCGTCCTGATCGACAACGCGCGCGACGCGGAGCAGGTCCGCCCGCTGCTGCCCGGCTCGGCCGGCTGTGTTGCCGTGGTGACGAGTCGCAACCAGCTCACCTCGCTCGTCGCCGGCGAGGGCGCCCAGCCGCTCGCTCTCGACCTGCTGCCCGCGTCCGAGGCCCGGGACCTGCTGGCCCGCCGGCTGGGCGGTCATCGCGTCGCCAGCGAGCCGGTCGCCGTCGACCAGATCATCGCGAGCTGCGCCCGGCTGCCCCTCGCGCTGGCCGTGGCCACCTCGCGGGCCGCCACCCGTCCCGGTTTCCCACTGGCGGCCCTGGCCGGCGAGTTACGCGACGCGGCCGACGCGTTGGACGCCCTCGACGGCGGTGACCCGACCACCGACGTACGCGCGGTCTTCTCGTGGTCCTACCGCGCACTGAGCCCGGCGGCCGGTCGGATGTTCCGGCTGCTGGGGTTGCACAGCGGTCCGGACATCGCCGTGCCGGCCGCGGCCAGCCTGGCCGGCGTCCCGCTGCGCGAGGCCCGGGCGCTGCTGACCGAGCTGACCCGCACCCACCTGGTCATCGAGCACACGGCCGGCCGGTACGCGATCCACGACCTGCTGCGCGTCTACGCGACCGAGCTGACCCACGACCTCGACAGCGACGGTGAGCGGAAGGCCGCCGTGCGCCGTGTGCTCGACTCCTATCTGCACGTCGCGTATGCCGGCGCCCGGCTCCTGCAACCCTTCCGCGACCCGATCGACCTGGGCATCGTCCACGCCGGCGTCGCGGCGGTGGCGCCGGCCGACGCCGGACAGGCGATGGCCTGGTTCGTCGCGGAGCATCCGGTGCTGCTCAACGCCGTGACCCGCGCGGCGGAGGACGGGCTCTACGCGCACGCGTGGCGGTTGGCGTGGACGATGGCCGACTTCTTCGACCGTAAGGGTCACTGGCACGACTGGACCACGACCCACGAGACGGCGTTGACCGCCGCCGACCTGCTCGCCGACAGGTGGGCGGCGGCGAGCGTACGCCGTGGTCTGGGTCGTGCCCGCGCCCACCTGGGCCAGTTCGCCGAGGCGCACGCCCAGCTCCGGCAGGCGGCCGACCTGTACGTCCTCCTGGGCGACCTGACCGGCCAGGCGCACGTGGCCCGCAGCATCGCCTGGGTCTGCGCCCGGCAGGGGCGGCACCGGGAGGCCCTGGCCCACGCGCAGCACGCCCTGACGTTGGTCGAAGCCGTCGGTGACCGCGCCCTGCAGGCCCGCGCCCTCAACTCGGTCGGCTGGCAGTACGCCCAGCTCCGCGACCACGGCGCGGCCCTGCGGCACTGCCGGCGGGCGCTGCGCCTCGTCCGCGAGGTGGGCGACCGGTTCGGGGAGGCCAACACCTGGGACAGCATCGGCTACGCCCACCACCACCTCGGCGACTTCCAGCAGGCGTCCGTCTGTTACCAGCGGGCGGTGGAGCTGTTCCGGGATCTCGGCGACCGCTACTACGAGGCCGACACGCTCACCCACGCCGGGGAGAGCCACCAGGCGGCGGGCGACCCGGAGGCCGCCCGGGTCGCCTGGACGAGGGCGTTGGACATCCTCGGCGCCCTCGGCCATTCCGACGCCGACCGGCTCCGCGCCAAGCTCCGCCACCACCGGATCGTCGGCCCCCCGACCCCGGCGCCCTGCGCCTGACCCCCACCCGGGCCTCGTATAGTTCCGGCGGTGCGGAGCGAGAAGGTTCGGCAGGCGTACGGGTCCGTCGCAGACCTCTACATCGACCTGTTCGGCACGACCCAAAAGATCAACCCGGACGACCCGGCCTTCATCGGCCGACACCTGGCCGGTCAGACCGGCACGGTGCTCGACCTGGGCTGTGGCCCTGGCCATCTCACCGGTTACCTTCGGTCGCTGGGCGTCGACGCCAGGGGGATCGACCTGGTCCCCGAGTTCATCACCCATGCGCGGGCGGCCCACCCGGACGTCGAGTTCCACCTCGGGTCGTTCGAACGCCTCGACGTCGACACCGGCTCCGTCGACGGCATCCTGGCCTGGTACTCGCTGATCCACCTGCCGCCGGAGGAGGTCGACGGCGTACTCGGTGAGTTCCGCCGGGCGATGGCGCCGGGCGGCAAGCTGGTGCTGGGCTTCTTCGACGCCGACGAGGTCGGCCCCTTCGCGCACAAGGTGGTGACCGCGTACCGCTGGCCTCCGGACGAGGTCTCCGCGCGACTCAGCCGGGCCGGCTTCCGGGAGGTCGAACGCGTCCAGCGGCCGGCCGAGGGCGGTCAGCGGCCCCATGCCGCCATCGCGGCGGTCGCGGAGGCCGGGTAGCCGGGGTCCTCGGCGCGGTCGGTGTCGATCGCGTCAGTCGGCGTCCTCGACGAACGCCGCGCGCGGCGCGAGGTGCTGGCCGCGCGCGTACTCCGCGGCGAAGCCGGTCGCGCCGAGCGCCTCGACCGCGGCCGTCCGGACGGCGGCCAGGTCGGCCGCGTCGTCGGGGTCGGGCACCTGGCCCAGCTCCGCGAAGGCGGCGTCCGTGACGGCGACCAGCAGGCCGGCCCGCGCGTGGTCGCCGTGGGCCGACGCGAGCGCCGCGCCCGCCAGGCAGACGTACGGGACGAAGTCCGCCCAGCCGTTGCGGAAGACCCTCTCCCGACTCGCGGCGAACAAGGCCCGCGCCGCGTCGAGATTGCCGAGACCCAACTCGCAGAACCCGAGGTTGTGGGTCTCCGAGCTGGCGAGCTTGGGCTGGCCCAGAGCCTCGTTGAGCGCGATGCTCTCCCGGTAGAGCTGCCGGGCCCGGGTCAGGTCGCCGGACATCCGGGCCACCGCGGCCAGCACGTGGCGGGGCCGCTCCTCCAGACTCCGATCGCCGGACCGAAGGGCGACCACGAGCGCTTCCCGGGCGCGCGCCTCCCCGCCCGGGAGGTCACCACCACGGATGGCGACCCGGGCGAGGCTGTAGCGGGCCTCCACCTCGCCCGCCGGATCACCGGCGGCCCGTGCCCTGTCGATCTCGGCCTCGCTCATGCGCACCACCGCGTCGGTCTCGCCCCGACGGAAGGCCGCGCGAACGTCCTCGCGGAAACCCATGTCTGCTCTTCCCTCTCCGCTGCGGTCGTCGTCCTGCGCGTACGCGTGCTCGTCGGCCCGCTGTGCGGTCAGCCCGCTGTGAAGAGGGTCCAGGTCTCCACGAGACCGAACCCCATCGACTCGTAGAGCGCCCGGCCCATCGCGCTCGACTGCAGGTAGGCGGCGTCCGCGCCGGCCGCGATGCCATCGCGCAGTACGGCCTCCGTGATCTCGCGACCCAGTCCGCGGCCTCGTGCGGATGGCACGACCGCGATGTTGAACACGCCAACCACGCCGGAGGTCGACATCGCGAGCCCGGTGCCGACGGGCCGACCGGACTCCTCGGCCAGGTAACCGGTGATGGAGTCGGCGTCGAGCACACCGCCGCTCATCAGTGAACCGAAGATGCCCTCGGGAGCTTCGAAGCCCCGCGTGAGGGTGTCGGTGTAGAGGTCGGCCTCCGCCGCGCGGACCTGGCGGACCGGTTCTCGCCGCCTCGCGTCGGACCGGAACACAACGTCCTGCGCGCCGCAGGCCAGCATCGGCACATCGCTGCGATGGAGCAGCCCGTGTCGAGCCGCGAGAGCGCGGACCTCGTCGTCGGCCTCGCCGCGAACCATTATCGACCAGCGCGAGGCCTGTCTGCCCACCTCGACCGCCATCTCGGCGAGCGCCACGAGGTCCGGTTCGAGCGTCGTGTCGTAGGCCGCGTTCAGCGTCGCCACCCCGGAGTGGGTCAGCGCTGCGCGGGCGGTGCCCCGCTCGGCGTACCAGCCCTTCGGGGTGACCGCACAGAGGCCCCTGATGGCGTCGAAGTACGACGCCGCCATCCGCTCGGCGATGGTGGTGATCGGAACCCCCTCGTGCTGTCCGCGGCCACCAACCCCAGCCCCGCGGCCCCGGACCAGCCCGGGAAGCGTTCGAGTGCCTGGGCCGGTCTCCACCGATGGAAACCGGCCCCAGCGAGGGCGGTCAGGCGGCGAGCTTGTCGGCGATCTTGACGACCCGCTGTGCCATGTGGTCGAGGGCGTTGAGCTGCGCGTCACCCAGCGGGGCGTCGTTGCTGCCGCCGGTGACGTGCGAGACGCCGTACGGGTTGCCGTCGGCGAACTTCAGCGGGTCGGTGTAGCCGGGCGCGACGACCAGACCGCCGAAGTGGTGGATCGTGTTGTAGAGCGCCAGCAGCGTGGACTCCTGCCCACCGTGGGCGGTCATGGTCGCGGTGAAGCCGGCGTACACCTTGTCGGCCAGCAGGCCCTGCGCCCACTGCGGGCCGAGGGTGTCGAGGAACTGCTTGAGCTGGCTGGCGACGTTGCCGAACCGGGTGGGGCTGCCGAACAGCACCGCGTCGGCCCAGACGACGTCGTCGGCGGTCGCCTTCGCCTCGTCCTTGGTGGCGTCGAAGTGCTGGCTCCAGGCGGCGTTGGAGGCGATGGCCTCCGCCGGGGCAAGCTCCGGGACCTGGCGCAGGCGCACCTCGGCGCCGGCCTTCTCGCCGGCCTCGGCGAGCCGCTTGGCCATGGCGTGAATGGTGCCGGTGGAGGAGTAGTAGATGACGGCGAGCTTGGTCATCGGAGGGTCCTTCCGTCGAAGTAGTTGCTAGCGATAAATTTGCTGCCGCAACAATCTCACTCTAGCAACGGCGGCGAGCGGTTGCCACCGGACCTCGGCCCGACCGGTCGGCGGGGAACCGAATACCGACAGACCGCGCTCGGCGGCGCAGAACCGCCGAACGACTACTGATGCCCCAGTCAGGACGGCTGACGCCAGACGGGGCAAACTCGTGTCCCGTGCCACACCGGGCGCCGCTGCCGGATCACCCGACGCCACGCCGGTGGCTCGCCAGGGATCGGGGCCGCCAGAGCATCGACGGGCGATGGGGCGAGTCCACCGCCGGTACGATCGCTCGCGTGGATCTGGAGGTCGTCGCCGACCAGCTCGGGGTGCCCGTCGAGGCCGTCGACCGCGTGCACCGCCTGGCGAACGACGGGCCGTCGGCCCCGCTGCCCGCCCCGGCCGACGCGCCAGCGATCCTCGCCCGGCTCGCGGTACGACCGGACGACGCCGCCGAGATCATGGCGGGCTGGCCCCACCCCAATTCACCACTGTGGACACCGGAGTTGCGCTGGCTGCTCGACCGCTCGACCGCCCTGGTTCTCGCCGATCTCGGTGGCCACGGCTGGCTGCCGCCCGGTCCGGAGCTGCCGCGCGACCGAGGTCCCGCCTGGCGGCACCTCTACGTGTACGCGTACCTGGCCCTGGTCGACGTCGTCCGGGGATACCACCGCGACCACGGCATCACCGACGAGGTGTCCTGGGCGACCCTCGCGGACCTGGGCCGCAACCTCGCGATCGACAGGCGGATGCGCGGCGAGGGTTGGCCGGTCATGCAGAGCTGGCTGACGCTGCACGCGCGCGGCGGCCTCTACCAGTTGGGCCGATTGCAGCACCAGCGCGGCGGCACGGCCATCGACCTGCACATCCCCGAGGCGGGGCCGCTGACCCCGGAGGCCGTCGAGGCGTCGCTCGACGAGGCCCGCGCGTTCTTCCCCCGTCACTTCCCCGACGAGCACTACACGGCGTTCGCCTGCGGATCCTGGCTGCTCGACCCGCAGTTGCGGGAGTACCTGCCCGCGGACTCCCACATCATCCGGTTCCAACAACGCTTCGTGCTGGACCCCTACGAGGAGCCGGAGGGGCTGGACGCCGATGTCGAGGTGCGACGATTCGTGTTCCGCACCCTGACCACGCCACTCGACGAGTTGCCGCGCGACACCGTGCTCCGGCGTGCGGTCGTCGACCACCTGGCGGCCGGCCGCCACTGGCGCTGGCGCCGGGGCCGGTTCCCGATCTAGTCGCGGGTGGCGCGGCCCCTCAGCCGAGACAGAACTCGTTGCCCTCGACGTCCTGCATCACGAGGCACGACTCGTTGTCCTCGTCGGCGGTCAGCAGCCGCACGCGCGTTGCGCCGAGCGCGACAAGTCGCGTGCATTCGGCCTCCAGCGCGGCCAGCCGCTCGCCGCCCACGAGCCCGGTGCCGACCCGCACGTCGAGGTGCAGCCGATTCTTGACGATCTTGCCTTCGGGGACGCGCTGGAAGAACAGGCGCGGGCCCACCCCGGAGGGATCAGCGCAGGCGAACGCCGAACCCCGCTGCGCAGCCGGCCGGGTCGCCTCGAAATCGTCCCAGGTGGCGAAGCCCTCCGGCGGCGGCGGTACGACGTATCCCAACACCGCACACCAGAACCGGGCGACACGCTCCGGCTCCGCGCAGTCGAAGGTGATCTGGACCTGCTTGACCGGCGACATCGCTCCACCCTAGAGGGGCCCACGCGGCGGTCGCACCGAATTATCGGCGCGACCGCCGCCGTCGGTGGTCCACCGCGACGACGACCGGCCGTCACGGCAGAATCTCGACGTACCCGTCACTGCCGTGTACGCGGATCCGCTGTCCGTCGGCGATCAGCCGGGTGGCGTCCACCACGCTGACGACAGCCGGCAGGCCGTACTCCCGGGCGATCACCGCGCCGTGTGTCATCAACCCGCCGACCTCCGTCACCAGGCCCGCGATGGCGACGAAGAGGGGCGTCCAGCTCGGATCCGTGTGCGCCGTGACGAGGATGTCGCCGGGTTCGAGATGAGCCTGTGCCAGGTCCAGGATGACGCGGGCGCGCCCCTCGATCGTCCCGGCCGAGACCGGTAGGCCGACCAGAGCGCCGGCCGGGACGTCGTCGCGTCGGTACGCCCCGGTGAGGGCCTCGCCCTCGGAGGTCAGCACCCGGGGCGGCGTGAGCGCGTGGTACGACCGGAACGCGTCCCTGCGTTGCCGGATCAGCGTGTGGTCCACCCGGTGAGAGCGCACGACGTCGTGCAACTCCTGGAACGTGAGGTAGAAGGCGTCCTCCGGCTCGCGGAGCACGTCGGCCCGCACGAGGCGCTCGATCTCTCGCAGCAGGGCCTGCTTGTAGACGAAGTAGCGGCTGATGATGCCGTACTTCGGGTACTCCCGGTAGCCGACGAAGGTCCGGACCCGTTCGATCATCCGCTCGGTCTCGTCGGCCTTCTGCTCACCGTCCGGCAGCGCCCGCAGGCGCGTCAACACCTCGCGCGTCTTCCGCTGCGCCTCCTGCCTCCCCTGCTCGAAGCGCTGCTGGGCGGCGCCCGGCGCGAAGTTCGCGACGTTGTCGAGGAGCACGGGCAGGAGCGTGGCCGGGCGTTCGCGCCACCGCGGTCTCGTGATGTCGATCTCGCCGACGCAGCGCATGCCGTACCGGTCGAGGTAGGCCTCGATGGCGTCGCGCGCTTCGGCCCCGCCCGCGAGCTTCGGCAGCTCGTCCAGGAAACCGTCGTCCTCGACGCCCCGCAGGAACGCCACCACCTCCGGATGCGGTCGGATCACGTCCGCGACGTCGAGCAGCGCGAGCCCCATCTCCGACGTGACGTTGCCGGGGGCGGACAGGGTGAGGGTGTCGGCGGCGTTCCGCTCGCCGAGCCATTCCCCCAGCCGGTCGTTGAGCCACCAGGTGGCCTGCATCCCCGCCATGATCGCCTGCATGCTCAACGGATCGCCGAGGTCGCGCCTGTGCTCGTCGAAGGCCTTCAGCAGGAAGTCGAACAGCGCTGGTCCGGTCAACGGGGCGATGTCGTGCCGCAGGGCGGCGACGGACGCCTCGTTGCGCTCGACCAGTTGGGTGACGATGGCCGGGTCGGTGGCGATCGGGGTGGCGGTGGCACCGCCCGGCGGCCGGAGGGGACCGCTGTCCGGCAGCGCCGGGACGAAGCCGGGGCGGTCGAGGACGGTCCGCAGCGCGTCCCCGGTCAGCGGATCGGTCCGGCCGGCCATCTCCAGGAAGCTGGCGCGGCTCGCCGGCGCGGCCAGCATCCGGGTCGCGTCGACGAACAGCCTGCCGCCGGCCTCGTGCATCGGCGTCATGGCCGTCAGCTGCCACATGGAGAGGCCCAGCGGCTTCATGGGATCGGTCATCATCTGCTGGTGGCCGACGGAGAGATAGATGTGGTTCTCCTGGTCGTCGGCCACGGGGATGGGGAAGAGCGTGGTGATCGGCCGGCTCTGCACGATCTGGAAGTCATCGTCGACCAGGCACCACTCGATGTCCTGCGGACAGCCGAACCGCGCCTCGATCCGTCGCCCGAGGCGCACGAGCCGGAGGGCCTGCTCATCGGTCAGCGCCGGCTGCTCCTGCCGCTGGCTGTCGATCGTCACCTCGTGCGTCCCGCCACCGGGCAGGGCGTGCACGGCGACCTGTTTGGCGGCGACCGCCCTGTCGACGACCGCACCGTCGCGCACCCGGAAGACGTCCGGGTTCACCCGGCCGGAGACCAGTGCCTCGCCGAGGCCGAAGCTGGCGTCCACGGTGGCGACCTGCCGGTTGCCGGTGACGGGGTCGGCCGTGAAGAGGATGCCGGCCGACCGTGGGAAGACCATCTGCTGGACGACCACGGCCATCCCGACCCTGCGGTGGTCGAAGCCGTTGCGGAGGCGGTAGGTCACGGCCCGCTCGGTGAACAGCGACGCCCAGCACCGGCCGACGTGCGCGAGGACCGCCGTCGGACCCTGGACGTTCAGGTAGGTGTCCTGCTGGCCGGCGAAGGAGGCCGTCGGCATGTCCTCCGCCGTCGCGCTGGACCGCACGGCGTAGGCGGATTGCTCCCCGTGCACGAGGAGCGCGCGGGTGATCGCCGCCCCGAGGTCGTCAGGGATGGCGGTCCCCTCGATGCGCTGGCGGACCTCGGCGCTGAGCACGCGGATCGCCTCCCGGTCGTCCGGCCTCAGGCGCGCCAGCTCATCGAGCAGATCGCCGATCGCGGGCCCCTGCGCCACGATCCGCCGGAAGGCGGCAGTCGTGACGCAGAAGCCGGCTGGCACCCGGACGCCGTCGATCCGGGTCAGTCCGCCCAGGTTCGCGCCCTTGCCGCCAACGAGCGCGACAGAGGTCCGGTCCACCTCTCGAAGATCCACAACGTACGGCTCGATCATCGCCACACCTCCTCCGCGGCCGCGCTCGGGCGCACCGCAGCCGCCGATTCTGCGGCAGGACCCGGGTCTTGCCGCAAGCCCCCCGGTACGCTATAAGTTAGAAGTGGCAGGGAGTCGGATCTCCCTGCCTTTTGCTGTGGTCGCCCCGGGCAGGCTGAGACTCTGGGTGACGCCGGCCCGGCCACCGACGCCAGGCGGCCGACCCGAGAATGCTCAACACCGCCGGGCCGAGCACCAGGCGGATGACTGTGACGTCGATGATGACGGCGGTCGCCAGTCCGATACCGATCATCTTGATGCTGGTGTCCTCGATCGGCACGAAGGACAGGAACACCACCGTCATGATCGCCGCGGCGGCGGTGATCAGCCGGCCCGTGCTGTCCACGCCGACCACGATGGCCCGCTGTGCGTCGTGGCCACTGTCGTACTCCTCCTTGACGGCCGAGAGCAGGAACACCTCGTAGTCCATGGAGAGTCCGAAAAGGACCGCGAACAACAGCATCGGCACCATCGACATGATCGGCACGGGTTCGTCGATGCCGATCAGCGACAGGCCCCAGCCCCACTGGAAGACGGCCACCAGGACGCCGAACGCGGCGCCGATCGACAGCAGCGCCAGCACCGCCGCCTTGAGGGCGAGCACGGGCGCCCGGAACATCGCGATCAGCAGTAGCGCCGCCACGACGAGCACGGCAAGCACCATCCAGGGCAGCCGACCGCCGACCGCGTCGGACAGGTCCGTGACGAAGGCGGTGGGACCGCCGACGTAGATTGTCCCGTCCGTGCCCCGCTCGGCTGTCGGCGCCACCTCGTCGCGGAGGCGATGCAGCAGGTCACTGACCTCGGCGTCCTGTGGCGAGTGCCGGGGCACCACGGTGAGCAGCGCGAAGCCGCCGTCCGGGCTCAGGTGGGCCGGGGTCACCAGGGACACTTCCGGATCGGCCGCGAGGCCGCTGCCCAACCTCGCCAGCATGGCGTCGCCCCGGCCACCGCTCGGCAGGTCGGCGACGACCAGGAACGGCGCGTTCCAGCCGGCCCCGAACTCCGTGGCGATCCTGTCGTACGCCTTGCGCTGGGTGAAGCTGGGCGGCGCGTTGCCGTCGTCCGGGGTGCCCAGCCGCAGGCTGAACATCGGGATCGTGAGCACGACGAGGAGCAGCAGTGCGCCGGCGGCGTACGGGTAGGGGTTCTTCGCCACCCGGCTCGCCCACCGCCCCCAGCCGCCGGTCGCCTGCCCCGCGCCGGGCTTTCCCGCGACCGGCGCGTCCGTGCGCCGACGGCCGACGCGCAGGGCGTTGACCTTCGGCCCCAGCAACCCGAGCACCGCCGGCAGCAGGGTCAGCGCGGCGAGCATCGTCATGCCGACGGTCAACGCCGCGGCCACACCCATGCCGCCGATGAACGGGATGCCGGTGAGCAGCAACCCGAGAATCGCCGCCACCACTGTCGCGCCGGCGAACAGCACCGCGTGGCCTGCCGTGGCGAGTGCCCGGCCGACGGCGTCCACCGTCGGCATGCCGGTCGCGAGGTAGTGCCGGAATTTGGTGATCACGAACAGCGCGTAGTCGACGCCCGCCCCGAGACCGAGCATCACCGCCACGATCGGTGCGATGGCCGGAATGTCCATGCTGGTTCCGACGATCAACACCAGCGCGGTGCCGGCCATCAGCCCGAGCACGGCGACCAGCACGGGCAGGCCGGCGGCCACCACCGACCCGAACGCGAACAGCAGGACGAGCAGCGCCGTCCCGACGCCGATGAACTCGGATCCGCTGGTCTCCGGGGTGGCGGCCAGATCCACCACCAGGCCGCGGAACTCCACCGTCAGCCCGGCGGCACGAGCCTTGTCGGCGGCGGCGTCGAGCCGTTCGCTCTGCTCGGCGGTGAGGTCGCCGAGGTCCCTGTCGTACTGCACGGAGCTGATCGCGGTGCGGCCGTCGGCGCTGAGCTGACCGCCCTCCTCGGCCAGCGGGTCGGTGGCCGACCGGACGTCCGGTTGTCCGGCGAAGTCCGCGACCACCGCGTGGATGGCCTCGGCCTGGGCCGGCTCGTGGAGCGGGCCGCTGTCGCTGTGCCAGACGACGTCGGCGCTGGCGGCGCCGAGTTCGGCGAAGTGTTTCTGGGTGAGGTCCACGGCGCGCTGCGACTCCGCGCCGGGGATCCGGAATTCGTTGACGAAGGCGCCGCCGCTGACCTGGGCCGCACCGAGCAACGCCAGGACGCTCACGACCCAGGCCGCGAGCGTCAGCCAAGGGTGCCGGGCCGTGGTGCGCCCCAACCGATCGAGGGTTCTCTCCATGCCCGAAGCCTAGATGCACTCTATGCAAGATTGCAATGTATGCAACATTCGGGCTTGTAGGATGCAGCGATGACGGGCAACATGGGCCTTCGCGAGCGGAAGAAGGCGCGCACCAGACAGGCGCTCGTCGACGCGGCGATCGCACTGTTCGCCAGCAAGGGATACGACGAGACCACAATCGCCGACGTGACGGCCGCCGCCGACGTCTCGCCCCGCACCTTCTTCGTCCACTTCGCCAGCAAAGAGGACGTGCTGTTCGACGATCCCCCGCTCAAGCTGGAGCTCTTCACCGCTGTGCTGGCGCACCCCGGTCCGGACGAGACCCCCGCGCAACTGCTGGTCCGGGCGTTCCACTCGGTTCTTCACTCCGACACCGACCTCATGGGCCAGTCCGAGCGTGTCCGCGCCGACCTGATCCTCCAGACACCGGCACTACAGGCCGGCGCCGTGCGCAAGGTGTTGGAGGGTCAACGCGAGATCGTCCGGGCGCTGCTCGACGCCTATCCCGACACGCTGGACCCGGTAGCCGCCTCGGCGCTCGTCGGTGCCATGGTGGGCACCCTGGTCGGCGCGATCACCATGCTCTACTCCGATGCCGCGGTGGCGGCCCGGATGGCCGCGGATCCCCAGCGGATGCGCGCCGAACTGGAAGCCGCCATCAGCTCCACCTGGCACCACCT
This sequence comes from Micromonospora sp. DT231, assembly GCF_049847025.1. Classification (NCBI taxonomy): domain Bacteria; kingdom Bacillati; phylum Actinomycetota; class Actinomycetes; order Micromonosporales; family Micromonosporaceae; genus Micromonospora; species Micromonospora sp. DT231. The sequence continues at coordinate 247,236 of NZ_JBNCNO010000005.1, forward strand.
CGGCGGCACCGGCTGACCCCGCGTACGCCGGTGGCGCACGCGGGGCACGACGAGAAGGGTCCCGTGCCTGTGCTGCTGAGCTGGCTGCTTTCGGCAACCGACGAGCGTCCGGATGCGATCCGGATCGACGACCGGGCCACGTCGTGGGTCGAGTTGCGACGGCTCGCCGCCGCGGTGGCCGACGACCTGCGCGGTGTGGACCGTGTCGCCGTCGACGCGACTGCCAGCCTGCACACGGTGGTCGGTGTCGTCGGCGCGCTGCTGGCCGGATCCGCGGTGATACCGGTGCCGCCGGACGCCGGCCCGATGGAACGTGAGCACATTCTGCGTGACTCGGCGCCCGGAGCGATGCTCGTGCCGGCTCACGGTGAGCGCCAGCAGCCACCCGACGGGCTGCCGACAATTCCGATCGACCTGGGCCGAGGGTCGGACACCCACCATCCGGAGCCCGACCCGGCCGGCATCGCGCTGATTCTCTACACCAGCGGCACCACCGGCGCGCCGAAGGGCGTGACGCTCTCCCGCCGAGCCATCGCCGCCTGTCTCGACGGGCTCGCCGCGGCCTGGCGGTGGACGCCCGACGACCTGCTCGTGCACGGCCTGCCGCTGTTCCACGTGCACGGTCTGGTGCTCGGGGTGCTCGGCCCCCTGCGCGTGGGCGGCCGGCTGCACCACGTCGGCCAACCCCGCCCCCAGCGGTACGCGGCGGCGGCCGGCTCCCTCTATTTCGGCGTCCCCACCATCTGGTCCCGGATCGCCGCCGACGAGACCTCGGCCCGGGCGCTACGCTCCGCGCGGCTGCTGGTGTCGGGCAGCGCCGCCCTGCCCGCGACGGTCTTCGCCGACCTGACCAGGCTCACCGGCCACGAGATCGTCGAGCGGTACGGGATGACCGAAACGTTGATCACGATCAGCGCGACCGCCGACGGCCCCCGCCGGCCCGGCGCCGTCGGTCTGCCGTTGCCGGGGGTACGCACCCGGGTCGTCGACGAGCAGGGCCGCTCGATGCCCACCGACGGGGTGGCGATGGGCGAGCTGGAGGTGTGCGGCCCGACCCTCTTCGACGGGTACCTGAACCGGCCCGACGCGGACGCCGCCACCCGGACCGCGGACGGTTGGTTCCGCACCGGCGACGTGGCCACGATCGGCCCGGACGGCTGGCATCGCATCGTCGGCCGGGCAGCCACCGATCTGATCAAGAGCGGCGGTTACCGGATCGGCGCCGGGGAGGTGGAGGACGCGCTGCTGGCGCATCCGGGCGTCCGGGAGGCCGCGGTGGTCGGCACTCCGCACCCTGACCTCGGCCAACAGGTGACGGCGTACGTCGTGGGCGACGGGATCGACGAGGCGCACCTCATCGAGTTCGTGGCCCGACAGCTGTCGACGCACAAGCGTCCCCGACAGGTGCGGCTGGTCGAGGCCCTGCCCCGCAACGCGCTCGGCAAGGTGCAGAAGAGCCGACTCGGCACGGAGTGATCCGCCGCTCACGGGCAACTCCCGCGAGCGGCGGCTCCCCCTTCGTCACTCGGTTCGCAGTGCCACCGCTACCCGGGTCTTCGCCGCCCAGCCGGCCGGCAGTAGGGCGCCGACCACGGCGACGACCAGCCCGCCGAGACCGAAGAGCAACAGGTCGACCGAGCCGTACACGTCCAGGACCGCGTCCGGCAGGCGGAAGCCCACGCTGCTCGCCATCTCGGTGATGACCGTGCGTTGCAGCAGCACGCCGACCGCCGCGCCGACCACGCCGCCGACCAGGCCGGTGACCACGACCGAGGCGATGACCATGGCCGTGGTCTGCCGGGGTGTCATCCCGAGCGCCTTGTGCACGCCCAGGTCGTGGACGCGTTCCCGGGTCTCCAGCACCACCGTGTTGAGCACACCGAGGCCGGCGACGACCATCAGCAGGAGGCTGAGCAGCCCGGTCAGCGCGTTGATGATGATGATCATCTCGTCGGGCTCGTGGCTGAGTCCGTCGGCCAGCGCGCCGAGCGGCTCCAGAGCCGCCGTCAACGCCGTGGCGTACGCCCTGGCGTCGGTGCCGGGCTCCACCGTGACGTAGTACGTCGACGGTGCCAGCTCCGGCTCGGCCGCCCGCAGGGTGGCGATGTCGGTGACGACCTGCATGCCGTCGTCGTCGATGTTGAACGCCTCACCGACGATCGTGACGGGGATGTCGACGCCCTTGTCGGTCAGCACGATGCGGTCACCGACCCCTTTTCCGGCCGCCGTGAGGAACGGCGTCGAGACGACGATCTGCGCCGGGCCGGTCAGCCAGCTCCCCGACACCATCCGGTAGTAGCGCGCCGCGTCCGACCCGGTGACCGCGACCGCGTCCAGCTCGCCGGTGATCCCCGCGGCGGTGATCTCGCTGCGGGCCATGCCCAGGTACCCGTCGGTGCCCGGCTGGCCGGCGATCACCCGCTCGATCGCGGCCGGGTCGCCGAACGGCTCCGGCTGCCCCGGCCTCGGCGGCTGCCCCGGCGGTGGCGGTGGCCCGCCCTGCGGCCCCCGGTGCGGCTGCCCGACCTGGACGTCGGCGATGTCCTCGACCTCCTGGATCCGGTTCAGCGACGTACCCAGACCGACCGCGAAGGTGACCGCGGCCGCACCGAACGCGATCGCGGCGACCACGCTCACCGCCCGCACCGGTCGGGCGAAGGGGTGGGCCAGGCCGAGCGTCACCGGCCGGGAGACCGGCAGCCGGCTGGTCAGGCGGGCCGCCCACCGACCACGGCCGGGCCGGGGGGTACGCCCGACGGCGAGCGCGTCGACGCTGCGCAACCGGCCGGCCCGGGCCGCGGCGGCCAGGGCGGTCACCGCCACGAGGGTGAGCGCGCCGCCGGCCACCACCGCGTCGACCCAGAGCGCGACCCCGTTGTCGTCCGTACCGTAGATCCGGTCGGTCTGGGCGAGGATCGGCACGGTCAGGAGGTTGCCGGCGACCACACCGAGCGCCGCACCGACGGTGGCCGGGATGAGCGCCTGCCCCACGTACGCCCGGACCACCTGGGCCGGCGTGAAGCCGAGCGCCTTGAGGATGCCGATCCGGCGGGTGGCGGTGGAGACCGCGCCGGCGATGACGTTGCCGATGATCAGCACCGCCATGACCACGCCCAGCATGCCGAAGGCGATCAGGAACGGCACCAGCAGGACTGTCTCGCCGGTCGCCTCCCGGCGGACGTCGAGCCACGACACGGCGCTGTCGAACGCGGCGGCGGGGACGGACGCCTGCACGGCGGTCCGGCCGGCCTGGACCTGTGCGGCCGTGCCGGCCTCGGTGAAGCGGTAGAGCATCTGGTAGGCGCGGGGGCCGTCGGGTCCGGTCCACGCCGCGAGCTGCGCCGGGGTGGTCCAGGCGTCGGCGGTCTGGCTGGCCGACCGGGCGAGCCCGACGACCGTCACCGCTGGGCTGCCCGGCGCGTCGGACACCGTCCACCGCTGGCCGAGCACCTTCGGCGGCAACCGCAGGTGCTCCCCCGTGGCCAGCACGATCTCCCCCGGGCCGGTCGCCCACCGGCCGTCGACGACCTCGACCCGGTCGACCGCGCCGCCCGGATCGGCACGCCCGACGACGGTCAGCGGCGGCATCGGGTTACCCGTCGGGCTGGTCAGGTTCAGCTCCGCGTTCGGGAACGGTCCCGCCGACCCGGCGACCCCGGCGGCATCGGCGGAGGCGGCCAACTGCGCCTCGGTGACCGCCCCGGCGTCGAACTGGGCGGTGAGGTGCGCCCCCTGCTGCTGGCTGAAGGCCCGGTCGAAGGGTCCCCGGGAGGCCACCATCAGCGAACCGCCGAGGACGGCCGAGGTCACCGCGATCATCACGACCAGGCCGATCACGACAGTCTGTACTCGTCGCCGGCCGACCCCGGCCCGCACCACCCGAGCCAGCGCGCTCATCGGGTCCGCTCCAGCGCGGAGTCGGCGGCGACCTGGCCGTCCAGGAGCTGGACGGTCCGGGTCGCGCACCTCTCGGCGAGGACCAGGTCGTGGGTGACCACGACGATGGTCTGGCCGTCGGCGTGCAGCTCGGTCAGCAGCCGCATGACCTCCTCGCCGGAGGCGGTGTCCAGCGCCCCGGTCGGCTCGTCGGCCAGCAGCAGCGGCGGCCGGTTCATCAGCGCGCGGGCGACGGCGACCCGCTGTCGTTCACCCCCGGAGAGCCTCCCGGGGTACGCGCCGGCGTGTCGGTCGACGCCGAGCCGGGCGAGCAGCTCGGCCGCCCGCCGCTGGGCGGTGCCGCGGCCCATGCCGGCCAGCTGTGCCGGCAGCATGACGTTGTCGGCGACGGTCAGGTCGTCGAGGAGGTTGAAGAACTGGAACACCAGGCCGATCCGGGCCCTCCGGTACCGGGCGGAGGCCGCTTCGCCGAGCTGGTCGACCCGCACCCCGTCGACGGTGACCGTGCCGGTGCTCGGCCGGTCCAGCCCGGCCACCAGGTTCAGCATCGTCGACTTGCCGCTGCCGGACGGGCCGAGAATCGCCACCGCCTCGCCGGGCGCGACGCTCAACGACACCTCACGCAGCGCCGGTGGCCCCTCGTCGTACCGGCGTGTCACCTCGTGCAACTCGATAAGCGGTGTGGTCATGTCCCCGTCTCCTCAGGTGGTGGTGAGCTGGCGAGGCTGACGCTAGGGGCGGGAACGAGTCGGACACATCGGCAGCGGGAGGCATCTTCGGTACCGCGTCGGGATGAGCGCTGCCGGCGTCATCCCTGCGAGGTAGGCGTGCGATGTAGCGACACCGCTCGCCAGGCGGATTCCCACCGGCGCGGTCGGCACCGAGAATGAACCGATGACGGAGGGTGCGATGGTGAACCGGCTGTGGTCGCACATCCGGACCCTGGTTCGTCCGGTCGGCCAGCTGCCGCCGTTGTCGCGCCGGGGGCAGCTGTTCGACGCGCTCGTGGCGCTCGGGCTCGGTCTCCTCGCCATCCAGGCGGACAAGGGTGTCGATGACCGGCCGGCGGCGCACCGCATCGTGTTCGAGCGGGGCGAGGTCTGGCCGGGTCCGCCGGTGCCACCCGACCCGGTGTGGCCGCCCTTCCTCCCGGTCGAGGACGACGGCACCGGCTGGACGGCGGTGCTGCTCATGCTCGTCGTCCTGCCGTTGCTCTTTCGCCGCCGGTACCCGCTGGGGACGCTCTGGGTGGTGCTGGCGAGCGCCGGGCTCATCGAGGACAATCCGGCCGCGCTGCGGCTGTCCTTCTTCGCCTGCGTGGTGGCCGGCTACAGCGCCGCGGTCTTCAGCCCGTACAAGATCCTGGCGTTGGCCAGCCTGCCGGCGGCCGCGATCCTGCACGCCGGGTTGCAGTCGGACGCCAGCTCGGTGTCCGACAGCGCCGTGCCGTTTCTGATCCTGCTGCCGATCGCGGTGGCGGCCGACGGGCTACGCCGGTGGAAGGAGCACGCCGACGAGGGCCGGGCACGCATGTCGGCCATGGAGCACGAGCAGGTCGAGGCACTGCGCCGGGCGACGGAGGTCGAACGCGCCCGGATCGCCCGGGAGTTGCACGACGTGGTGACCCACAACGTCAGCGTGATGGTGATCCAGGCCGGCGCGGCCCGCAAGGTGATGGAGTCCAGGCCGGAGGACGCCCGGGCGGCGCTGCTCGCCGTCGAGGCCGGTGGCCGGGCGGCGATGACCGAGCTGCGGCACGTGATGGGGCTGCTCACGATGGACGGCGACGTGCTGGGGCAGGAGGGCGCCGCCGAGCTGGCTCCGCAGCCCGGCCTCGATGGGCTGGACGCGCTGGTGCGGCGGGTGCGCGACTCGGGGGTCGAGGTCGAGCTGGTCCTGCGCGGGCAGCGAGGGCCGCTGCCGTCCGGCATCGAGCTGACCGTGTACCGACTGGTGCAGGAGGCGTTGACGAACGCCGTCAAACACGCTGCCGGCGCACCCGTACGCGTGCTCGTCGACTATGCCGGGACGCACCTGCGGGTCGAGGTGACCGACACCGGCGGTCGCGCCGGCGCGACCGCCGGTACCGGCACCGGGCGCGGGTTGATCGGTCTGCGCGAGCGACTGGCGGTCTACGGTGGCACGGTGCGGGCGGGTCCACGACTCACCGGCGGATACCGGGTCCAGGCCCTGATCCCGCTGGAAGATGCCATGATCGACGACGTCGCGGGCGACGGCCGGACGGGCACACCTCTGGGGGGCACGGCATGACAGAGGCGCTGCGGGTGGTGGTCGCCGACGACCAGGCGTTGGTGCGGGCCGGGTTCCGGATGATCCTGACCGCCGACGGGATCGACGTGGTCGCCGAGGCGACGACCGGGGTCGAGGCCGTCGAGGCGGTCCACCGGCATCGCCCCGACGTGGTCCTGATGGACATCCGGATGCCCGACCTGGACGGTCTCGCGGCAGCCCGCCAGATCCTCGCCGGCGTTGGCGAGGCGCCCCGCATCATCATGCTCACGACATTCGACCTCGACCAGTACGTGTACGCGGCACTGACCGCGGGAGCGAGCGGCTTCCTCCTCAAGGACGTCACCCCGGAGCACCTGGTGGGCGCGGTCCGGCTGGTCCGCACCGGTGACGCGCTGCTGGCGCCGACGATCACCAGGCGGCTTGTGCAACGGTTCGCCCAGCGCGACTCCGACCCGCCGGCCATCCACCGGGACCTGGCCGCGCTGACCCCACGGGAGTTGGAGGTGCTGGGCCTGCTGGCGCACGGCCTGAGCAACGCCGAACTCGCCGGCCGCCTGCACCTGTCGGAGGCCACCGTGAAGACGCACGTCGCCCGGATCCTGGCCAAGTTGGGCCTCCGTGACCGGGTCCAGGCCGTCGTCGTCGCGTACCGGACCGGCCTGGTCGCTCCCTGACCGCGCCGACCGGTCGACCCTCGCGCCCACGACGCCGACCCTCGGCCGGACGCCGAGCAGGTCACCGGCTAGATTTCCTTGACACACATCAATGTTAACGCCAACATTATGACCGCTACCTGGGCGCAACACCGCCGTCACGTTTTCCGTCCCGCTCGCGTTTGTGCTCCGGCGGTGTGCCCCAGGTCGACCGCCCGTGGTGGCGTCGCCACCAGGCACGACCCCCACCGGTCCGCTGTCACCGCGCGGCGATCAACCGGATCGGCCACGACGCCTCGGCCGGCACTGCCGCACCGACAGACGGGTCGCTCACGAACCGCACGGAGGACAGATGCCGCTGCCACTCCCCCGCACCGATCCCGCCACCCGCCGCGCCATCGGTCCGGTCCGCGCCGACCGCCGGAAGCGCCGACGCCTGCGGTCGGTCGTGGCCGCCGCGCTCGTGGTGCTCGCCGTCTCCGCCGGGCTGGCCGCGGCAGGGCCGGCGCAGGCGGCGCCGGCCGTCAGCTACACGAACCCGCTGGTGAACCAACGGGCCGACCCGCACATCTTCCGGCACACCGACGGCTACTACTACCTGACCGCCACGGTGCCGCAGTACGACCGGATCGTCCTGCGCCGTGCGACCACCCTGCAGGGGCTGGCGACGGCTGCGGAGACGACGATCTGGAGCCGCCACACCAGCGGAGAGATGGGCGCCCACATCTGGGCGCCAGAGATCCACTTCATAAACAACAGGTGGTACGTCTACTTCGCCGCGGGGCGGACCGATGACGTGTGGCGGATCCGGATGTACGCGCTGGAGAACGCCGGCGCCAATCCGCTCACCGGTTCCTGGACCGAACGCGGACGGATCACGACTCCATGGGACACCTTCAGCCTGGACGCGTCGACATTCGTCGCGAACGGGGTGCGGTATCTGACCTGGGCCCAGCAGGAGCCGGGCATCTCCAACAACTCGAACGTCTACCTCGCCCGGATGGGTGCCAACCCCTGGCAGATCACGGGCACCGTGACCCGGCTCGTCGTGCCGACGTACGACTGGGAGACCCGCGGCTACCGGGTCGCCGAGGGACCGGCGGTGATCCAGCGCAACGGCCGCATCTTCCTGACCTACTCGGCCAGCGCCACCGACGCCAACTACTGCCTCGGGATGTTGAGCGCCTCCTCCACCGCGAACCTGCTCGACGCCGGCTCCTGGAGCAAGAGCCCCAACCCGGTGTTCGTCAGCAACGCGGCCACCAGCCAGTACGGCCCCGGGCACAACTCGTTCACCGTCTCCGAGGACGGGCAGAGCGAGATCCTGGTCTACCACGACCGCAACTACCGCGACATCAGCGGTGATCCGCTCAACGATCCGAACCGGCGGACCCGGCTCCAGAAGGTGTACTGGAACGCCGACGGCACCCCGAACTTCGGCATTCCGGTGCCCGACGGGGCCACCCCGGTCCGGCTGCGTTCGCACGACCTGGCCACCAGCTACATCCGGCACTGGGAGTACCGGGCCCGGATCGAGCCGAACGTGACAAATCTGGCCGACTCGCAGTTCCGGATCGTCAACGGGCTCGCCGGCGGCGGATCGGTGTCGCTGGAGTCGACGAACTTCCCCGGGTACTACCTGCGCCACCGGGGCTACGCCCTGTACGTCGAGAGGAACGACGGCTCGGCCCTCTTCGGCGGCGACGCGAGCTTCCGTCGCCAGTCCGGCCTCGCCGACAGCGCCGGGATCTCCCTGGAGTCCCACAACTTCCCGGGCCGACACGTGCGCCACCGCGCCGGACTGCTCTACGTGGAGCCGGTGAGTTCGAGCGCCGACCGCGCCTCGGCCACCTTCCACCTGGAATAGTCGCCCACCGGCCGCGGCGCCCACGGCCGTCGACACCCGTCCCGGCTCGCCCGCAGCCCATTCCAGTCCAGGAGGAGCGATGACCTTCCCCAGCAGGACAAGACCGCCCGGCGGTGGATCGATCCGTCGGCGTACGGGCCTGGTCCTCGCCCTGATCACCACGCTGGTCGGCGCGGCCGCCGCCGTCGTTGTCGGCGCACCGCCGGCAGCGGCGGCGAACATCGACACCAACGCCTACTACGTCCTGGTCAACCGATACAGCGGCAAGGTGCTCGACGTTCGGGACACCTCGACGGCGGACGGCGCCGTGCTGCAGCAGTGGTCCCGCAGCGACGGCGCCTGGCAGCAGTTCCAGTTCGTCTCCTCAGGTGGCGGCTACTACCGCCTCAGGGCGCGGCACAGCGGCAAGGTCGTCGACCTCTGGGAGTGGAACACCGCCGACGGCGCCGACTTCCGCCAGTGGTCCGATGTCAACGGCGCCAACCAGCAGTTCCAGGTGCTCGACTCCGACGGCGGCCACGTCCGGCTGATCAACCGCCACTCCGCGAAGGCGCTCGAGGTCTGGGAGCGGTCCACCGCCGACGGCGGCCGGATCAGTCAGTACGCCGATGTCAACGGCCCGAACCAGCAGTGGCAGTTGGTCGCGGTCGGCGGCAGCACACCACCGACCACCGGCTGTGGCAGCGGGTCGAGCAACGCCGAGGCCGTGCTGAGCGGGAGCACCTGGACGGCCCGGAACGGCTCGTCGACTGTCTACTCGGGTTCGGACATGCTGGCGGCGATGCAGGCGGCGGTCAACTCGCTCGCGGCGGGTCGTACGTCGAAGCAGCGGGTGGTGGTGCGCGGCTCCGGCTCGATGAGCGCGGGCGCCCGTTTGTCGCTGCCGTCGTACACGACCCTGGCCGTGTGCGGGACGATAAACGTGACCGGGTCCGGCTCGGGCGACCAGGCGCCGGTCTACTCGCGGGGGACCACCGACGTCGAGGTGCAGAACCTCACGCTCACCGGCTCGCCGTTGTACGGGATCTTCATGCGCAACGTGAACAACCTGACCCTCGGGCAGATCGACATGCGGCTCTCCGCCGGTCTGGGCGTCCGCATCGACAACCACGGTGGAGACCGGGCGGTGAAGGTGCGCAACGTCCGCATCGACACCGTGTACGTGTCGGGGACCGGCACCCACGGGGTGGAGACGTACGGCGTGGACGGTCTGACGATCGGCACGGTCACGGCCCGGAACACCCGCGACTCCGGCCTGCTGCTCAACGACACGATCAACGCCACGGTGGGCACCGTCGACGCGCAGGGCGCCGGGACCGGCACCGGGTACGCGGCGTTCCGGATGGCCAATCGCAACGGCCGGGTGGGCAACTCGTACCCGACGAACATCCGGGTCGGCACCGTGCTCGCGTCCGGGGGTGGTCGGGGGATCTTCTGCGTGTCCGAGTCCGGTGGCGCGGTCATCGACCGGGTGACGATCTCGAACACCGGCAACAACGCGATCCTGGTGGAGAACTGCTACAACGTCGTCATCGCTGGGGTTTCCGGGACGGTGACGGGCGGTGGTGAGGTACGGATCGCGGCGCGCAGCGAGTTCCCGATCTCCTCCGGCATCCGGTTGCAGAACCTGACCGTCAGCGGCACCAACATCACCCAGAGCCCCTGCGGTGGGGCGAACAACACGATAAGCAACGTCACGCGGGTCAACTCGACACTCACCTGGTGTTGAGCCGAGCGGGTGCGGCGGCCCGGGTTCGGGCGGCCGCACCCGCTGCGCTCACCGACGGCGGCGGGCCATCCACTGCCAGATGTGGGTGCCGTTGAGGCTCGGGTCGTTGCGGGCCACGTAGATCCAGGACCAGTGGCCGGGGAACTGGTAGCCGTTCCAGACGACGTGGTCGTACAGACTGACAAGCGATCCCGGGATGAGGTCGTGGGCGTGGATCGTGTTGGTCTGCGGTGGCACGGTGTCGTCGTCGAGCGAGGTGACCAGCCAGGTGGGGGTCCGGATGTTCGCCAGCTCCGCGTCGGTGATCAGCGGCGGGCCCTCCCCGCCGAGCGGCTCGACGACGCCGCAGATCGGCACCGACGCGGCGAACAGGTCGGGATAGGCCACTGTCATCTCCAGCGACATGTAGCCGCCGTTGCTGCAACCGACCACGTAGATCCGGTCGGGATCGACGCGCTCGCGACGGACGAGGTCCCGGACGATCTCGCGGATCAGCGGGGCGAACCGGGGGCCGTCCTCCATCCAGTACGAGGTGCTCTGCGGCGCCACGACGTACGCCCCGCCGAAGATCCGCTGCGCCTGCGGGGTGGCGAAGCCGAGCGCCCCCCGGTTGGCGCGCAGCGTGGTCTCGTTGTCGTAGTAGTCGTCGGGCAGCGAGGCGCCCTCACCGGCGCCGTGCAGCCAGACGACGAGCGGCCGCCGACCCCGCCGGGGCGAGTTGTCGGGCGAGAACAGCCGGTACTTCAGGCCCGAGCCCGAGGCGTGGTAGCTGAAGGCGTCCACCTCGGGGTTCGACAGCCGTCCCTGCACGAAGCGCGTGATGGTGACCGGCGAGCCGTGGCGTCGGGCGATCGGGGTGTTCTGCGTGATGGTGTAGACGAGGTCCAGCCGGACGTTGCGGCCCTTGCTCAGGATGTAGCCGAGGGTGCCGCCGCCGGGTTGACCTTCGGCGGTGCTCAGCTCCAGCACGATGTTGCCGTGCCGGTCGAGCCGGGCCGCGGTCACCGTACGGTCCAGGTCGTACTCGCTGAAGATCTGGTCGCCGGGGGCGATGGGGAGCGGGCTGGTGGCCTTGGCGTGCACGCTGAACGTGCCGGGGGTCAGCCCGGCCGGGTCGATCGGCCCGAGCCGGCGGGTGTCGAGGGTGACCGAGGTGACCTGTTCACCGCCGTCGAGCGTTGTCGCGTCGAGGGTGAAGCTCACGTGTGTGGGATGGCGGTCACCGGCGTGGGCGGCGCGACCGGGCAGGGCCAGGCCGATGGCGGCACCGGCCCCACCGACCAGAACGGTGCGACGAGTGACAGACGTGGACATGCGGCCCCCGTACCTTTTGAGGTAGACGTGCGTCGATGAGACCTCAACGTAACGCCGCCGAGATCCGCTGGCAACCAGCGCCGGCACGAGCGATCAGGGCGCTCCACGTCCGGAGAGGTGGAGACGTTCGCCAGTACGCCGGAGCCGAGCCAGCCAACCGGACATCGACAAAGGGTGTAGCCCGGGGATTCCCGGGGCAAGAACCCGCAGATGAAGGGAATGGCAGAACGCGACGGGCATCCGCCCGGCCGGCGGCACCGTGCCGGTGAGTCGGACCGGGCGGCCTCCGTCTGATGCGGTTGAGGCACGGCCTTCCGGTGGCGGCGTTCGGGGCCGCGGCGCTCGGCGCGGTCCTGGGCACCGACCCCGCCCACGCCGACACACCGTTGCCGTTGCCGTTGCCGACGAGTCTCCAGCCGGTGGAGGCCGGCACCTCGCCGAGCACCATCACGGTGCGGGTGCCCGACCTCGTCGAGGTGCGGCTGTCCGTCCCCCTGCCGTTGCCGACCGCGCTCCCCCTGCCGCTGCCGTCGGCAGTTACCCTTCCCCTGCCGTCGGCAGTTCCCCTGCCCCTGCCGTCGGCCGTCCCGCTGCCGACGCTGTCGGTCGATCCGTCCACAGTCGTACCGACGCCACCGGCCCGTACGTCGGCGTCGTCCTCGCCGCGGGCCACGCCCGCACCGTCGAACTCGGCCGCCGCGGTGGCACGCGCCGCCCCGCGGTCGGCGTCGACACCCGTGCCGGCGACGGTATTCCGCGTCGTGCAGGACACCCCCGGCGGCCGGACATCGGATCGGGCGCGGGTGGCGAGGGCCGCGATCGCCGACGAGCCGCCCCGGCCACCCGCCCGTCCCGCGTCGGGGCCACCGGCGCTCGTGCTGGCACTCGCGTCAGCGCCCACCGGCGCCAGCACCGGCGGCACCGATCCACCCTTGTCGACAGCCGAAGCTCCGCCGCCCAGCGCGTCGCTGGGCCCGGTGCTCACCGTGACCGCCGTCGACAGGCGCGCTGCCAGCCGACCGGTGGAGCGGGGTCCCCCACCGCCACAGCAACTCCTGATCACCCACTCGCGTCCACGACGTTGATCAGGAGAGGACCATGGAGATAGCCGTTATCTGGATTCCCGCCGACATCGAGCCGGTGGAGCCCGCCGTCGCGACGTGTCTTGCGCACCTGCGCCGACACTCGTACCGGTTCGCGGGAATCATGCGGGCATCGTGGGAGACCGTCGAGCAGGCCATGATCGACGGAGAGGTGGACGTCGTCGTCATCGCCGACCATGCCCACCTCCCGCCGGACCGGTCCCCTCGGATCGAGCTGGCCACCGCGACCGGCGCGGAGGGGGACCGAACGACCTCCTACCCGCAGCTCGGCTGACACGACGAAGCGCCCCGTCCGACCCGGACGGGGCGCTTGGTCGACTCTCGATCGAGCCGGACACCCCGCGCGGCTCGCCACGGATTACGGCGGCTCGCTACTCCGCCGTCGCGCCGTCGTACGGGTCCCAGTGCGCCGCGTAGCGCAGCAGCGAACGGGCCAGGGCCGGGTGTGCCGCCGCCCACCTGGTGTCGAAGAGGAACCACTGGTCGAAGCCGAAGAAGTCGTCGATGTATCGGGCGACCTGCGCGATGTGCGGATCCGACCGGACCAGCGACCCGACGGACGGCTGTGGGGCCAGCAGCCCCAGCACCTCCAGGTGGACCGTGTGGTGTGCCGCCGCCAGCTCGGAGCCGGCGGGCGACGGGTCGTACCCGGGCAGGCGAGCGTAACGCTCCAGCGCCGCGCCGGCGTCCGTCTCGTCCGGCGCGACCAGGGCCCGCAACAGCTGGGCGTCGTGTGGCCAGCGGCGGGCGCCGGGCGCGTCGACGGCACGCAGACGAGCGGCGAGGTCCGGCAGGGTGAGGCCGGGAAAGGCGATGGCGCCAGCCAGGTCCAGGGTCCGGTCGGCGTCGTGCGAACCCCAACCCAGACGGACCGAGAACACGGCCTCCGGACCGGGTGGGGCGATCCCTACCGTACGGACCGGCACCCCGCGGTCGAAGACCGCGCCCGGCGCGGCGGCGTCGGCCGGCAGCGGCCAGGTGTCGTGCAGCAGGAAGGCGAGCCGGTCCGGCGACGCGGCGGCGTCCTCCTCGACGAAGTAGTAGGCCAGGTCCACCTCGTCGTCGTCGGTACGCACGCGCAGGGCGCGCTCGTCGAGCCGGATGAACGTGCCGTCGTCGTCGCCCTCCACGTAGAGGTGCTCGCGCAGCAGCTCGCGCAGCTCATCGAGGGTCTCCGGCGGCGGCAGGTGCCGCTCCCCGGCCTCCTCGAAGATCGAGTCCAGGCCGTACACGTCGTCGCCCAGCTCGCTCTCGATCCAGCCCTGCGGGTTGGCACGGCCCCAGCCCCGGCGGAACCAGTCGAGGATCGTCGCGTCGGGCAGGGCGACCACCCGCTTGCTGAACGGCGATTCCTCTCGCCACCGGCACACGAAGTACATGCGGCGAACCCTAGGCGAACGGCCCGACAGAAGTCCGTGCCCGAACCTGTCCAGGGCCGTGACCGGGCCGGACCCGCCCTCCGGTCAGGCCGCGACCGCCGCCCGGACGTCGTCGTCGGCGTCGCGCAGCCGCGCCGCGGCCTCCTCGGCGGTGCAGTTCGCGAGCAGCAGCACGATTGCCGTCTTGGCGTGCCCGTGCGCCGCCGCGAGCGCCCGGGTGGCGGAGTCCAGATCGGTGTCGGCGGCCTCGGCGACGATCCGTCGCGCCCGGTCGACGAGCTTCTCGTTCGTGGCGTTCATGTCCACCATCAGGTTGCCGTAGACCTTGCCGAGCCGGGCCATCGAGGCGGTCGAGAGCATGTTGCAGACGAGCTTCTCGGCGGTGCCGGCCTTGAGTCGGGTGGAGCCGGTGAGCACCTCGGGGCCGGTGGGCACCTCGATGGCGACGTCGGCGTACCGGCTGATCACCGCGTCGGAGTTGCAGGCCACCGAGACCGTCGACGCGCCGAGCGCGCGGGCGTGCTCCAGCCCGCCCACCACATAGGGCGTACGGCCGCTGGCGGCGAGCCCGACCACCGTGTCGCGGACGGTCAGGCCGACCGCGTCGAGGTCGGCGACGGCGCCGGCCGGGCTGTCCTCCGCGCCCTCGACGGCGACCGCGAAGGCTCCCGCGCCGCCGGCGAGCAGGCCGACAACCCGGTCGGGCGACGTACCGAAGGTGGGTGGGATCTCGACGGCGTCGAGCATGCCGATCCGGCCGCTGGTGCCGGCACCGAGGTAGATGAGTCGCCCGCCCTGGCGGAGCGACGCCACGACGACGTCGACGGCGGCCGCGATGTCCGGGACGGCGCGCCGGACCGCCTGGGCCACCGTCTGGTCCTCGTCGTTCATCGCGAGGAGCAGCTCGGTCGGGGACATCAGGTCGAGGTCGCTTGTCTTGTCGTTGCGGGTCTCGGTGCCGAGGGTGCTGAGGTCCACGGGGTTACTCGTTCCTCTCGCTGGTGCGCGGTCGCCGGTCGGACGACGGGCGGCGGCTCGTCGAGCGCCGCGTCCGCAACGCGCCGTTCCGACCGTGCCAGCCTGGGTGGGCGCGGTGGGATGTCGGCTGGGCCCCGCATCCCCCGTATCCGCAGGCCGGGACCACAGCGTAGCCAGCCCGGGCGGGGACTGGCAAAAACTTTCGCGATACGCTAGACATGCGTCACTTATCTACAACCCCTGGTTGGGAGCGAGCCGTGCGTCAACTCGACCTTGTCGTGATCGTGCTGTACCTCGTGGTGATCGCCTACGTCGGACTTCGCCTGTCCGGCAAGCAGAAGTCCGCCAAGGACTACTTCGTGGGCGAGGGTCGGCTGCCGTGGTGGACCGTCTCGTTCTCCGTGGTCGCCACCGAGACCAGCGTCCTGACGGTGATCAGCGTGCCCGGCGGCGCCTACAGCGGGCAGGGGTTCGGCAACGTCGAACTGGCCCTCGGCTACGTGATCGGTCGCGTCGTCGTGGCGGCGGTGCTCATCCCGCTCTACAAGCGCGGTGGCTTCGTCAGCGCCTACCAGTACCTCGGTGAGCGGTTCGGCCTGAAACTCCAGGGTCTGGCGTCGGTCACGTTCGTCTTCACCCGCCTGCTCGCCGAGGGCGTACGGCTTTTCGCCTCGGCCATCCCCATCAAGCTGCTCCTCGACGAGTTCGGCCTGAATGTCGGTTACCAGGCGATTATCGTGGTCCTGACGCTGATCACGGTGGTCTACACCTACCTCGGTGGCATCAAGGCGGTCATCTGGACCGACGCCATCCAGATGGGGCTCTACCTGGGCGGGGCGATCCTGGCCATCGGTGTGCTCAGCCACGCCGTCGGCTTCGACGGCTACTCGCAGGCGCTGGACGCCGGCAAGTTCCAGCTCTTCGACACCAACCTGACGCTCGCGCACGTGCTCACCAGCCCGTTCGCCCTGCCGACGGCGATCATCGGCGGTGCGATCTTCGCGATGGCCAGCCACGGGTCGGACCAGCTGATCGTGCAGCGCATCCTGTCCACCCGCACGCTGCGCGAGGGACAGAAGGCGATGATCTCCTCGGGCATCTTCGTGGTGATCCAGTTCGCGGCGTTCTCCCTGGTCGGCGCGCTGCTGTGGTCGTACAACAAGGGTCAGACCTTCAAGGAGCTCGGCCTGGCCAGCAGCGACAACCTCTACCCGAGCTTCATCCTGCACGCCCTGCCGGTGGGCATCTCGGGCCTGCTGGTGGCCGGCATCCTCGGTGCCGCGATGGGTTCGCTGTCGTCGGCGCTGAACTCGATGTCCAACTCCACCGTCGCCGACTTCATCCACAGCTTCTTCCGGAAGGTCCCGTCGGACGACGCGATGCTGCGCCTCGCCCGGGTGATGACACTGGTCTGGGCGGTGTTGATGGCGATCTTCGCCTGCGCGTTCAGCTCCAGCACCGGAAACGTCTACCTGACCGGTCTGACCATCGCGGGCTACACCTACGGGGCGCTGCTCGGGGCCTTCCTGCTCGGCCGCCTGGTCAGCCGGGCCAACCAGGTCGACGCGTTCGTCGCCTTCCTCGTCACCGTGGCGGTGATGACCTACATCGTCCGCTACGTCAAGATCGACGTCACGACGGCCGGGCACACCGTCCCCACCGCCATCGCCGCGCAGTGGCTGGTGCCGATCGGCGTCCTGATCACCCTGCTGGTCGGCGCGGTGTCGAGCCGATTCCACGCGGCCCCCGCGACGCCGTACGACCATGGACGTGCCGACGAGATCGACGACGCGGCAGAGCCGGCCGGCCGGGCGTGAAGGAGACCCTGATGCGTGTCATCGGCCTGATGTCCGGTACCTCCTACGACGGCATCGAAGCCGCCGCCGCCGAGTTCCAGCTCAGCGGCGACACCCTGCGGATGCGGCCGCTGGGCCGGCTCAGCCACCCGTACCCCGAGGAGCTGCGCACCCGGATCGCCGCCGCCCTGCCGCCCGCGTCGACCACGACCGAGGCGATCACGGTGTTGGACACCGGCATCGGCCAGGCCTTCGCCGAGGCCGGTGTGCGGGCTCTCGCCGAGCTGTGCGGCGGAGACGCCGACCTGGTCGTCTCGCACGGGCAGACAATGCACCACTGGGTCGACGGCGGTGTCGTCCGGGGCACCCTGCAACTGGGGCAGCCGGCCTGGATCGCGGAGGCCACCGGCCTTCCGGTCGTGGCCGACCTGCGCACCCGCGACGTCGCCGCGGGCGGCCAGGGCGCTCCCCTGGTCGCCCTGTTCGACACGCTGCTGCTGCGTGGTCTGCCCGGCGTCCCCGCCGCGCTCAACCTCGGCGGCATCGCCAACATCACCGTCGTCGCGCCGGACGCGGACCCGCTCGCGTACGACACCGGCCCGGCCAACGCGCTCCTCGACGCCGCCGCGCGGCACTTCAGCGGCGGCGTGGAGGAGTACGACCGGGACGGGCGCGGGGCGGCGGCCGGGGAGGTGAACCCTGCCCTGCTGCGGCGGCTGCTCGACGAGCCGTACTACCGGCAGCCCGGCCCGAAGAGCACCGGCAAGGAGCTGTTCCATCTGCCCTACCTGCTCGCCGCCCTCGCCGACGCGCCCACGCCGGATCAGCGGGACGTCCTGGCCACGCTCACCCGGCTGACGGCGGTCACGGTGGCCGCCGCCTGCCGCGACCACGGCGTCACCCAGCTCGTCGTCTCCGGCGGCGGCGCGCACAACCCGACGCTGCTGCGCATGATCGGCGAGGAGCTGCCGGACGTGCGCCTGTCGTCAAGCGACGACCTGGGTGTCGTGTCGGACGCCAAGGAGGCGCTCGCCTTCGCGCTGCTGGGCTACCTGAGCGTGCACGGGCTGCCCGGCACCCTGCCCTCGGGCACCGGCGCGCGGCACGCCTCGGTGCTGGGCAGCATCACCCCCGGTCGCCAGCCGCTGCGGCTGCCGGCGCCCGTCGACACCGCGCCGGACCGGTTGATCGTCGCCTACTGACCGCCCCTCCCGGGAGGACCGCCCATGAGACCCGTCGTAGGAGTACCCGCGCCGACCACCGCCGGCGTCCGCGCCCGCGAGGTCGTCGAGCTGCTGCGCTCGCGCCTCGGTGATCCGACCCGGGTCAGCACCGAGCTGCCCCGGCGGCTGGCGGCGGCGCACGACGCCTCGCCGTACCTGTTCGAGCCGCAGGCGGTGGTGCGCGCCGCCTCGGCGGCCGAGGTGGGGGCGTTGCTGGCCGCCGCCCGGGAGGCCGGTGTCCCGCTGACCCTGCGCGGCGGCGGCACCAGCCTCGCCGGGCAGGCCGGCGGCGCGGGCGTGCTCGTCGACGTCCGGACCGACTGGCGGCACGCCGAGGTGCTCGACGACGGCCGCCGCATCCGGCTCCAGCCGGGCCTCACGATCCGGCAGGCCAACGCCCGGCTGGCCCGCTACGGCCGCCGGCTCGGCCCGGACCCGGCGAGCGAGGCCGCCTGCACGGTGGGTGGCATGGTGGCCAACAACTCCAGCGGGATGACCTGCGGCACCACCGACAACGCGTACCGCACCATGGAGTCGCTGCGCTTCGTCCTGCCGTCCGGCACCGTCGTCGACTCCGGCGCGCGCGACGCCGACGACCGGCTGCGGGCCGACGAGCCGGGGCTGCACGCCGGGCTGCTGCGCCTGCGCGACCGGGTGCGCTCGACACCGGGCTCACGCGCCACGATCGAGCGGCTGTTCGCGATGAAGAACACCATGGGGTACGGGCTGAACTCCCTGCTCGACCACGACAGCCCGGCCGACATGCTCGCCCACCTGATGATCGGCAGCGAGGGCACCCTCGGCTTCGTGGCCGAGGCTGTCTTCCGGACCGTCGAGATCCACGAACACGCCGCCACCGGCCTGCTGATCCTGCCCGGCCTCAGCGCCGCCACCGACGCGTTGCCCGCCCTGCTCGCCGCCGGCGCGCGTACCGCCGAACTGCTCGACGCGGCCGCGTTGCGGGTCAGCCAGCGCGACCCCGACGCGAGCGCGGCCCTGCGCGGGCTGACGGTCACCGGCCATGCCGCGCTGCTCGTGGAATTCGCCGAGGACAGCGCGGAACGGCTGGCCGCGACGCTTGCCGACGCCCAGCCCGTGCTCGACCGGCTGCCCGCCGTCACCGGCACCGCGCTGACCCACGACCCGCGCGAACGGGCCGCGCTCTGGCACCTGCGCAAGGGCCTCTACACGGCGGTCGCCGGCGCCCGCGCACCCGGCACCACGGCCCTGCTGGAGGACATCGCGGTGCCGATGCCACGCCTGACCGGCACCTGCGACGGGCTGATCCGCCTGTTCGACAGGCACGGCTACCCGGACGCGGTGATCTTCGGACACGCCCGCGACGGCAACCTGCACTTCATGCTGACCCAGTCCTTCGACACGCCGGCCGAGATCGACCGCTACGCCCGGTTCACCGACGACATGGTCGACCTCGTGCTCGCCGAGGGGGGCACCCTCAAGGCCGAGCACGGCACCGGCCGGGCGATGGCGCCCTTCGTCCGCCGCCAGTACGGCGACGAGCTGTACGACGTGATGCGCGACCTCAAGCGGTTGTGCGACCCGAGCGGCCTGCTCAACCCCGGTGTGCTGCTCAACGACGACCCGACCGTGCACCTGCGACAGCTCAAGGCCGTCCCGACTGTCGACCCCGAGCTGGACGCCTGCGTCGAGTGCGGCTACTGCGAGCCGGTCTGCCCCACCGCCGACGTCACCACCACGCCCCGGCAGCGCATCGTCCTGCAACGGCAGATCGCCCTCGCCACCGCCGCCGGTGACGAGGAGCGCCGCCGGGAGTTGACGGCCGACTACGCGTACGCGGCGGTGGACAGTTGCGCCGCCGACAGCCTCTGCGTCACGGCCTGCCCGGTCGGCATCGACACCGGCGCGGCCATGAAGCGGCTGCGCGCCGAGCGGCACAGCCCCCGCGCCCAGCGCACCGCCCGCACCGCCGCGCGGCACTGGCAGGCCGCCGTGACAGGTGTCCGGGTGGGACTGACCGCCGCGCACGCCGTCCCGACACCGCTGACCCGCGCCGCCACCGGGGTGATCCGTGGACTCGGCGCCACCGAACTGGTGCCGCGGTGGAGCGACGACATGCCGCGCGCCGGCGCTCCCCGTCCCCGGCCCCGCAGCGCGCCGGACGCCCAGGCGGTGTTCTTCGCGGCGTGCGTCGGCAGCCTCTTCGCCCCGGAGGACGGCCCGTCCGGCGGCGCGGCGGCGGCGTTCCTGCGCCTGTGCGAGCTGGCCGGCGTGCCGGTCGTCGTGCCGGCCGGCACGGCGGGCCTGTGCTGCGGCACGCCGTGGCAGTCCAAGGGCTATCCCGCCGGTCACCGCGAGATGGCCGAGCGGACCCTGGCCGCGCTGTGGGAGGCCAGCGACGAGGGTCGCCTGCCCGTCGTGTGCGACGCGTCGTCCTGCACGCACGGGTTGACCCAGCTGACCGCCGCGCTGGCCGAGGAGGACCGGGCACGGTACGACGCCCTGCGCTTCGTCGACAGCGTCACGTTCACCGCCGAACGCCTGCTGCCGGCGCTGCCGGCGCCCCGGCGGCTGGGCTCGCTGGCCCTGCACCCGACCTGCTCCACAGTGCACCTCGACGGCATCGACGACCTGCGCGCGGTCGCCGCGGCGGTCGCCGACACGGTGACCGTGCCGGACAGTTGGGGATGCTGCGCCTTCGCCGGCGACCGGGGGCTGCTGCATCCCGAGGTGACCGCCAGCGCCACCGCCGCCCAGGCCGCCGAGATCAACGAGCGCGACCACGACGCGTACGCCTCCTGCAACCGCACCTGCGAGATGGGCATGAGCCGGGCCACCGGGCAGCCGTACCGGCACGTGCTCCAGGTCCTCGTCGAGGCGGTCGAGCCGCAGGCGTAGCCGCGCGGGCGTCAGCGGAGCAGGCCCTGGTCCCGGTACCACGCCACCGCGCTGGCCAGGCCCTCCGGGAGGCGGTACGCGGGCGTGAAGCCGAGGTCCGCCCGGGCCCGGTCGGTGGCGCACGTCCACGCCAACTGCCGGATCTCGTACGCGCGGTCCCGGTTCATCGTCAGGGCCGGGCCCCGGCGAACCGGACTCAGATCGCACAGCCAGCCGGTCGCGTGCACGAGCGGACCCGGCACCGCGATGAAGCGCGCGCGGGGACGGCCGACCGCGACGGCGAGTTCCCGACAGAAGTCGCTCCAGCCGTACACCGCGCCGTCGCTGATGAGGTACACCCCCTCGGCACCACCGTCCGGGGGCAGCGTCCCGCCCCGGACGACGGCCGCGATCAGGGCCGCGCACAGGTCGTCCACGTGCACGAAGGAGTACTCGCGTTCCGGGCGGGTGGGGCGCAGGTGGGCACCCCACCGGGCCATCGGCAGGAAGGACGGCAGGAAGTCGTGGTCACCCGGGCCGTAGACGATCGTCGGGCGGAGGACCACTGTGGGGACACCCGCGGCGCGGGCGATCTCCTCGGCGGCGAGTTTGCTGCGGCCGTACGCGGAGACCGGCGCGACCGGGGTGGACTCGTCCCGGGGCCGGCCGGGACGCGACGGGCCGGCGGCGGCCAGGGACGAGCACAGCACCAGCCGAGGGGTCGGGTCGGTGGCGGCGAGGGCCGCGACCAGCCGGCCGGTGGACTCGGTGTTCCCGCGCCGGAAGTCCCCCGGACGGCGGGCCTTCACCTGGCCGGCCAGGTGCACGACGGTGTCGACGCCGGCGACGGCCGCCGGCACGCCCGCACCGGTGTCGAGGTCGGCGACCGCGTAGCGCAGCCCGGGGATGCCGGCCAGGACCGTGCGGTCCGACGTGGGGCGGACCATCGCGACGGGTGCGCAACCCAGGTCCGCCAGCCGTCGCACGAGCCGGGCGCCGATGAAGCCGGTCGCCCCGGTGACCAGGATGGTGCGCGACGCGATGCCGGGCCAGCGGTGCCGTTCGGGGCTCGTCATCGCCGCTCGGCGCGTTGCACGGCGCTGGCGAGCGGCGCCGGGAGCGCGGCCGGTGCGGTGACGGCCGCCGCGTCGCGGAACACCTCCAGCAGCAGGTGGGTGGTGAGGACGGCCATGCTGGCCCACTCGGCGACCGTGCCCTCCCAGGTGCGTCCGGCACCCCGCAGCGCGGCCTGGTGCAGCGCTGTCACCTGCGTCGGGTCGAAGAGCCCGTGGGCGCGTACCGCCGCCGGCCCGAGATAGGTAGCCGCGAGGTCCTCCCCGGGGCCGGTGAGATACCACGGCGTGATGGGTGTGAAGAACGGTTTCTTCCGACGGCGTCGGATCGGCGCCGGAACCACGTCGCGAAGGGCCTCCTTGAGGATGTGCTTCTCGCTGGTGCCGCGCAGGAGCACCCGTGGATCCAACCGCGCCGACAGGTCCAGCAGCGCCCGGTCCATGAACGGCACGCGTACCTCCACGCCGTTGGCCATGGACAACCTGTCGCTGAGCATGAGGACCCAGCTGGGCAGGCGGGTCTGGTACTCGTAGTGCAACGAGCGGTGCAGCGCCGTGTGCGTCGGCGGGGCCGGCAGCGGCGAGGGGGTGAGAGCGCCGCTGGACGGGCGCAGCAGCGCGGGCGCGACCGCGTCCATCGCCGACCAGAGGTAGAACCAGGCGGGTGCGCCACCGCCGAAGCGATCCGCGGCGGTCGCGAGCCGCCCCGGCACGGCGGCCACGTGGGCGGCCGCGCCGGTGGGGGCGCCGTGGTAGGCCAGCACCCCGCTCAGGATCAGCCGACGCAGCGGGTCCAGGCCCGCCCGGGTCAGCCGGCCGAGTCGCTGTTCCAGCCGCTGGAGGACGTACCAGGAGTAGCCGCCGAGCAGCTCGTCGGCGCCGTCGCCGGTCAGCGCGACCTTGGCGCCCCGCTCGGCGGCGATCCGGGTCGCCTTCAGGAACGGCGTGGCGACGCCGAACCACTGCGGCGTCTCCAGGTGCCACAGCGTCTTCGCCAGGTGCTCGCACGCCTCGGCGCCGCCGAACTCGATCTCGACGTTGTCGACGCCCAGCGCCGTCGCGGCGAGCCGGGAGTAGCGGCCCTCGTCGAGGTCCGAGCCGGGCAGTCGGATGCTGGCGGTCTGTACCTGTGTGCCGAGGACGGCCGAGATCGTCGCGACGACGGCCGTGCTGTCCAGGCCGCCGCTCAGCGTCGCGCCGAAGCCGACCTCGTCCGGCAGCCGTTTGCGGACCGCCTCGACCAGGGCCGAGCGGAACTGTTCGACGGCGGGCCGCCCGTTGAGCAGGTCGCGCGGGTCCCCGGCCAGCGGGGTGAAATACCGGCGTAGGACGACCGCCTGCCCGTCGGCCACCAGCAGGTGCCCGGGCGGCAGGTCGTGGACGTCGGCCCAGAAGGTGCCGGGCGCGGTCGGCTGGCCGTACCCGAAGACGTCGCGCAGCCCCTGCGGGTCGACGCGCGCCGCGCACAGCCCGGACGCGAACAGGGCCTTCACCTCGCTGGCGAACTGAAGCCGGCCCCCGGCGACGTGGTAGTAGAGGGGTTTGACACCCACCGGGTCCCGGGCGAGCGTGAGCCGGCGAAGGCGGACGTCCCACAACGCGATGGCGAAGTCCCCGTCGAGGTGGTCGACGAAGGCGAGGCCGTGCTCCTCGTAGAGGTGGGCGATCACCGCGCCGTCGCTGCCGCTGGTGAACGTGTGGCCGCGCGCGACGAGCCGGGCCCGCAGCGCCCGGTGGTTGTAGATCTCGCCGTTGAAGACGACCTGGACGTCGCCGCGCTCGTCGCTCAGCGGTTGCTGCCCACCGGCCACGTCGACGATCGCGAGCCGCCGGTACGCCAGCCCGATCCCCGGGCCCACGAAGTAGCCCTCGCCGTCGGGGCCGCGATGCGCAAGCGAATGCGCCATCCGGGCCAGCCGGTGCGGCTCGACAGCGGCGTCGAGATCGAGGATGCCGGCGACACCACACATACGCGTTCCCTTCAGATGCGGTACAGCGCGGCGCCGATCTCCATGCCGGTGCTCGCGCCGACGACCACCACCAGTTCGCCTGGCGATGCGCCGCCGGCGGACACGGCGCGCAGGCCCATCGGCAGGGCCGAGGTGAACAGGTCGGTGCCGTCGCGCGCGGGCGGCAGCGCGGCCAGCCGTGGACCGAGCACCGGCCAGGTGTCGCGCAGCCGGCGCTCGACCGGCGGTGGCAGCCAGGGCGGTACGACCGCGCGGATCGCGTCGGGGCGTACCCGCAGGCGGTCCAGCAGCTCGGCGACGACAACGGGCAGGTGCTCGGCGTACGCCGCGGCGGGCTCGGCACGGTCGGTGGCGCGGATGAAGCTGTGCCCGCCGTCCTGCATCACCCAGGCGCCCCGGTCGGCGGCGGGCGTCGCGACGGAGCGGCTGTGGAAACCGAGGAAGCCGCTGGCCCGGTCGGGGTCGAGGCGCAGCAGCACCGCCGAGCCGCACCTGGCCACCGCGGGCCCGGCGGCACCGGGCTCGCGTTGCTCGACCTCGGAGGCGACCACGACGGCGGTGTCGGCCTTGCCGGCCCGGATGAGTTCGGCGGCGATCCGGCAGCCGTCGAGCATGCCGAGCGCGCCGTTCGTGACGTCGAAGGCGAGGATTTCGCCGGTGGCGGCGGTGCTGCCGTCGAAGCCCAGCTCGCCCGCGGCGATCGCCGCGATCGCCGGCTCGGCGATCATGCCGGTGCGGTACACGCCGACGTGGATGAGCAGGTCGACGCCGGAGGCGCGGACGCCCGCCCGGCGCAGGCAGTCGTCGGTGGCGGCCCGGATGAGCTGGAGCGTCGTCACGTCGGGCCCGGCCGCGGTCGCGGCTCCGGTCGCGGCTCCGGCCGCGGCTCCGGTCGCGGCTCCGGTCGCGGCTCCGGTCAAGGCTCCGGTCGCGGGTTGGGGTTCGGTGAGGCCGATCGCGACGGCGCGCACCGGGTCCGACCATCGCGTCGGGCGGGGGCGCGGGGGCGCGGTCCGCGCCGAGCGGGTCCCCCGGGCCAGCCGGTCGGGCAGCCCGTCCAGCCGGTACGCGGCGGTGCCGACGTTGACGCCGGACGCGGCGACCTCGAACAGCACCCGGTCGCCGGTCCGGATCCGCCCGTCGCGGCTCGCGTCGCGCAGCGCGACCGGGTGCGTCGTGGTCGCGGTGTTGCCCCGCCTCGGCAGGTTGTTGATGACGTCCCGCTCGTCCAACACCACACCGCCGAAGACCTTGTTCGTACGACGGACGGCGGCCTGGATCGCCAGCGTCGACGTCTGGTGCGGGATGAACCGGTCGAAGTCCGTCGGCGACAGGCCCATCGCGGCGAGGGCCTGTTGGGTGTGCTTGACCATCTCCCGGATGCCGACGGCCGCCAGACCCATCATGTCGGTCTTCATGATCACGCCACCGTGCGGCTGGTCGGTCGGCCCGGCCACGCACAGGTTGTGGTACCGCCCGACGGTACGGATGCCGATGTGGTCGAAGCCCCCCGGCCCGTCGTCGGCCCGGGTCAGCAGGACCGCCGCACCCGCGTCACCGAGCGTCAGGCAGGCGACGCGGGCGTCGAGCTCGTCGGTGATCTCCAACTGGGCGGTCCGCATGAGATGGGAGATGTACTCCCCGCTGACGATCAGCGCCGAACCGATCTCGCCGGCCCGGATGAGCGCGTCGGCGACGTAGATGCCGGTGAACTGGCCGGCACACGCGTTCGTCACGTCGAACGCCCAGGCCCGTTCGCAGCCGAGCCGGTGGCGCAGTTGGGTGGCCGCCGACGGCTCGTACGTCGACCGGTCCGGGCTGTCGACACGGGAGATGCTGGCGCTGATGAGCAGGTCGACGTCGGCGGGCCCGATCGACGAGCGGGAGACGCAGTCCTGCGCGGCCCGGGTGGCCAGGTCGAGGGCGTACTCGACGTCACCGGCGACGCGCCGCGACACGATGCCGGTGGTCTGTTCCAGCGGCAGGGCCAACCGGCTCCGGCACCCGTCGAGCACCTCGCGGGTGGTCATGACCCGGTCGGGAAGTGCGACGCCGATGCTGTCGATGACGCTGCCGGGCCCCGCCGGGGCGGCCTGGATGTTCACCCTCGACCACCTTGTCTCGATTGGACGGTGCGGATGATTCAGTTGGAGTGGACGACCGCTGCGCCGTCGTCGACGGAGGCGAGCACCAGCGAGGCGTTGTGCCCGCCGAAAGCGAACGAGTTCGTCAGGATCGGGCCGGGACGGCCGGCGCGCGGGGCGTCGGCGACGACGTCGATGGGGATGTCGGACCCGCGGGTGCTCAGGTTGGCCGTTGGTGGGATCTCGCCGTGGCGCAGGGCGAGCAACGATGCGACGACCTCGACCGCGCCGGCGGCCCCGATCAGGTGTCCCAGCGTGCCCTTCGTCGAGGTGGTCGGCGGTGCGGCGCCGCCGAAGACGGTGTGGATGGCCTGCGCCTCGGCGGCGTCGTTGAGCGTCGTCGAGGTGCCGTGGGCGTTGATGTGCGCGACGTCGCCCGGGTCCACTCCGGCGTCGCGCAACGCCAGCCGCATGCAGTGCACCGCGCCGCGCCCCTCCGGGTGCGGCATCGTGGAGTGGTACGCGTCGCTGTTGAACCCGTAGCCGGTGACCTCACCGTGGACGCGGGCGCCCCGGGCCAGCGCCCGGTCGAGGCGCTCCAGCAGCACGAAGGCCGCGCCCTCGGCGAGCACGAAACCGTCCCGTGCGCCGTCGAACGGACGCGAGGCGGTCTCCGGCTCGGCATTGCGGGTGCTCAGCGCGTGCATCCGGGCGAACCCGGCGACGACGATGGGGTTGACCGCCGCCTCCGCGCCGCCGGCCAGGACGACGTCGGCGCTGCCGTCACGGATGAGCCGGACGCCCTCACCGATCGCGTTCGCGCCGGCCGTGCAGGCGGTCGAGATGCAGAAGTTCGGTCCACGCCAGCGCAGGTGCCGGGCGATGAGCGACGCCGCCGCGTTCGGCATGATCATCGGGATCGCCCACGGGCTGATCCGGTCCGGGCCGTTCTCGATGAACGCGCGGACCTGCCGGTAGAAGCTGTCCGATCCGCCCATGCCGGTGCCGACCACGACGGCGCACCGGTCCGGGTCGAAGTCTCTGGTGTCGGCGTCGGTGAACGCGTCGAGCGCCGCCGCGAAGGCGAGTTGGCTGACCCGATCGGTCTGCCGGACCATTTTCGGAGTCAGGTAGGCGGTCGGATCGAAGCCCTGGATCTCACCGGCGATGCGGGTCGCGAGCCCGGAGGCGTCGAAGCTCCGGATCGGGCCGATGACCGATCGCCCGGACCGCAGCACCGTCCACAGTGTGTCGGGGGTGTCGCCGGCCGGCGTCCTGGCGCTCAGCCCGGTGACGGCAACCCGGTGCCGGACAGGGCTGTCGCCCGTCATCAGGCGGGCGTCTTCCGTTCGGCCTCCCCCACCACCCCGGTGCCCTCGGTGGCATCGCCGGCCCCGCCGGCGAGCACCATGTCGAGCGCCTGCCCGACGGTGTTGATCCCCCGCAGACCGTCCTGCGGCAGTCGGATCCCGAGCCGGTCCTCGAGCGCCATCAGAAGCTCCACCAGGTCGAGACTCTCCGCGTCGAGATCCTTGCGAAAGTCGGCGTCCTCGGTCACCGCCTCCGGCTCGACCGTCAACACCTCGACCGCAACCTCGCGTAAGACCGAAAGAGCCTGCAGTCTGTCCATGTGCCCTCCCACAATCACCCGAGGTGATCAGTGCCTGATTGGGGCTTTACCTGCAAGAGTTGAGGCAGGCTAGCACGCAGCGTCGGGGCCCAGAAAGGCCTCGATCACGCCTGCGTCATGGATCCGACTCGGATTTGGCATCGCCAATACGGCGTGCTCATTCCGTCCGGCGGAATCCTCGACACCAGCGGGCGCGGGCGGTTGGTAGGCGCACGGCTGCGGCCCCGCGTCGTGACGCGGGGCCGCAGCCGTGCGGCACGCCGGCCGACCGGGGCAGCGGTCGGCCGGCGTGCCCTCCGGGATCGGACGTCAGCCGCCCACGCCCCGGACCGCCTCGATGATCGTCTCGGTGACCTCACTCGGCCGGGCCACCACCATGGCGTGCGAACCACCGGCGACCTCACGCTGGCCTCGCGGTTGGGCCCGCTCGGCCATGAACCGGTGCGCGGCGGCCGGGATGTTGTTGTCCGCGTCCCCGAAGACGAACCAGCTGGGCAACGATCGCCAGGCCGGGTCGCCGGTGAGCCCGTCACCCAGGGCCTTTTCGGTGATCGGTCGCTGGGTCCGGGCCATCTGCGCGGCGACGTCGGCCGACACGTCCGCGACGAACTGCTTGTGGAAGGTGTCCTGGCCGATCGCCACCTCATTGCCGCCGGTCGACAGCGGGTACTTCACAAGCGTGTCGGCGAGCGTGCTGCCGGGGAACTTCCCGGACAGCGACAGCCCCGACTCGCCGGTGTCCGGGCAGAAGGCGTTGACGTACACGAGGGCCCGCACCAGTGGTTCGTCGGCAGCGGCCTGCGTGGTCACCATGCCGCCGTAGGAGTGTCCGACGAGGATGACCGGGCCGCCGATCCCGCGTACCACGTCCCGGACGTACGCGGCGTCGCCGGCGACCTCCCGCAGCGGGTTGGCGGCAGCGACCACGTCGTACGCGGCGCCCAGCCGCTCGATCACGCCGTTCCAGCTGCCCGACTCGGCGAACGCGCCGTGCACGAGAACGATTGTGGGCTGCGGATCAGACATAACACGCACTCCCTTACTCCGTGACACTGTTCCACCCACGGCCGCGCCGGTGCGCCTGAATACCCGTTCCGCGAGACCGAAACATCTCAGCGCCGTCACCACCACGCTCTCGGCGACGTGACTCAGCCGGCGACGGCTGCCGCCATCCGGCGTACCGCCTCGATGATCAGCTCCGGCGCGGTGGCCAGGTTCAGCCGCACGTGCCCGTCGCCACCGGTGCCGAAGGCCGAACCCGAGTTGAGCGCCACCCGACCACGGTCGAGGAACACCGCGGCGGGGTCGTCGCCGAGGCCGAGGGCGCGGCAGTCGAGCCAGGCGAGATACGTGGCCTGACCGGGTTGGTAACGGATGGCCGGCAGGTGCTCGGCGAGCAGCGCGGTGAGGAGCCGACGGTTGTCGTCCAAGCCGGCCAACAGGGCGTCGAGCCAGTCGCCGCCGTCGCGGAAGGCGGCGGTGTGCGCGATCACGCCGAGGTGGCTGGTGCTGACGCTGGCCTCGAACGGAACGCGGGCGAGGTCTCCGGCCGCGGCCGGGCCGGCGATGAGCAGCCCACCGCGCAGGCCGGCCAGGTTCCACCCCTTGGAGGCCGACATGAGCGACAGGCCGTTCTCCGTGCCGGGCACCGAGAGGTACGGCACGAAGCGCGCTCCCCCACCCACCACCGGGGCGTGGATCTCGTCGGCGACCACCCGCAACCCGTGCCGTCGCGCCAGCCCGGCGACGGCGGCCAACTCGTCGGCGGTGTGCAGGACGCCGGTCGGGTTGTGCGGGCTGCACAGCAGGTACGCCGCCTGTCGCCCGCCGACCCGAGCCTGCCGGAAGGCGTCCTCCAGCGCGCCGAGGTCGAGCCGCAGGTCCGCGCCGAGCGGCGCCTCCACGATCCGGCGGCTGGCGTGCGCCACGAACTCGTAGAACGGCGGGTAGACCGGACAGTTGACGACCACCGCGTCCCCCGGCTCGGTGACCAGCCGCAGCGCCTCGACGACGCCGTGCATCACGTCGGGCACCAGCGCGGTGCGCTCCACCGCCAGCCCGTCCCAACCCCACCGACGCCGGGCGAAATCCGCAAGTGCCCGCGGGTACGCCGTCCCGGCGGGGTAGCCGGTGTCGCCGCGCGCGACCGCGTCGGTGATCGCCGCCGCGACCGGCTCGGCCAGCGGCACGTCCATCTCCGCGACCCAGAGCGGCAGCACGTCGTCGGGGTACTCCCGCCACTTGAGGCTCGTCCGTTCGCGGAGCTGGTCGATCGTGAGCTGGCGAAGGGGATTCGTCGAGTCTCGGGTACCGCTCAGCACGCCACTCATCGCCGAAGCCTATTCCGCCCCCTGCGTCACGCCGGCCGCGAGCCGTCCCGGTACGGCGGCGCGACACCCCAGCCCCAGCGTGGCACCGGTGCCCGTCGGATCGGGTCCGCGTCCGGTTGGGAGTTGCGGACCGCCAACCGGGTGCCCCACTCGAGGTAGCCCGTGAAGGCGGCACGGAACTCCGGATCGTCGGGCAGGCCGGTCTCGTCGGCGGCGTCCATCATCAGGTTCACCCACCGCCGACGCTGCGCCTCGCTGATCGTCAGGCCCAGGTGCTGGCCGAGCATGTGCCGGTAACCGCCGCGCTCGGCGGTGTAGGTGGCCGGGCCGCCGAAGACCTCGGCCAGCCACATCGCCACGTGGTGGGCGTGCGCCGGGTCCATGTGCGCGAAGAGCGGCGCGAGGAGGTCGTCGGCGCGGACCAGACGGTAGAAGGCGTCGCAGAGCCGTACGAACGCGTCGCCACCGCCGGCCCACTCGTACAGGCTCGGCGGTGCGCCGCCACCGGGCCCGGAGATCCCGGTTCGGCGGTAGTGCCGCATCTCCTCGATGTCCTCGACGTACGGCCTGATCGCGGCGAAGAACCGCCCGAACACCGGGCCGCCCCGAAACCCGTTGAGGTGCTCGTCGACCGACGTCCAGGTAATGCGCAGCACGGAGCAGGAGGGGTCGTCCAGGCAGCGGCTCAACTCGTAGTCCACGCACTCCGGCGCGGCGCGCAGCGCCTCGGCGGCCCGCTCGTACGCCGCCTCGAACCCGTCCAGCCGCTCCTGCGGCACCCGGTACCTGATGTACTCGATGACCATGGGGACAGCCCAACACCCGTAGCGGCGGCGATCAAGTACGCACCATCTGGTGCGTGCCCCGAGGGAGGCCACGATGCCCAAGCGTTATCACTGCCCGGTGGAGTTCGCCGTCGACGTCATCGGCGGCAAGTGGCGGCCGGTGATCCTGGCCCATCTCAAGGAGGGCGTACACCGCTACGGCGAACTGCGCCGCCGGATGCCGGGAGTCAGCGAGAAGATGTTGACCCAGCGTCTGCGCGAGTTGGAGGCCGACGGGCTCATCCTGCGGCACGACCGCGAGACCACCCCACCGCACGTCGAGTACCGGCTCACCGAGGAGGGACTGAGCCTGGCCCCGGTGTTGCAGGCCCTGTACGACTGGGGTGCGGCACGGGCCACCCGCACCGGCACCACAATCGACGATCCGGTCCGGCTGGCGCCTGTTGATCGCTGAGGCCAAGGTGGAGCAGGGCGAGGCCGCGCTGCGCGACGGCATCGCCACCCTGCACCGGGCCGGGGTCCGCCTGGTGGCCGGCTCGGACGCGGGGTCGCTGGCTCCCTCGGCTCTGACCCGGCGCGGGGTGCGCACCCTCGGAAGAGATTTAGGTATTTCTATCCATTGTCACCCCTCGCGCGTCCCAGCGCATGAAATCCTAGTTGACACATAGGAATTGTGGATTAGCGTCGTACCCATGACCAGCCAGCACACCCTGCTTCGGGGCACCGCCATCGCGGTGTCGCGGGGATGCTGCCGCGGCTGGACCGCCGCCTGCGGCTGCTGCCGCTGCTGCCGCTGAGCGAGCGTCAACCCCCTCCCCCATCCGCGGCGCCGCCGGCTCGACGACGACCGGCAGCCGCCTCCTCGAACCGATCAACAGAAGCGCGCCGAGCCGATCGCCTGGCGCCTGCCGTTCACCCGGCGGGTGCCCGCTGGCGAGCACACGATCGTGCTCGCCGAGCCGCCGATCGGCAGTCACGGCGACGGCGCCGCCCCTCGACCACGTGGGGCGCGGTCCCGTCGTGCAACCAGCTACGAAGGAGTCGCAAGTGACGTCACCACCCCTCCTGGATCGCCGGGCCATCCTGTCGGCCGCCCTCGGCGTGGTCACGCTGGGCCTGACCGCCTGCGCCGGCGACGAGACACCCGCCGTGACCCTGGCCGCCGGCGCGCCACTGCCGGAGGCCGTGCCGAAGGGCACCAAGCTCGTCATCGGAGACAAGGAGCACCAGAAGGCGATCGAGTTCTCCGGAGAGGCGGAGAAGCTGACCTTCGACGTGGAGTGGGCGAACATCAGCGGCGGCCCACAGACCCTTGAGGCATTCCGCGCGAAGGCGCTGGACATCGGAGCGGTCGCCGACATCCCGCCGATCCACTCGCACTGGACGGGCATCCCCACGAAGATCGTCGCCTCGAAGTACCGCCAGGACCCGCTCAACCACGCCCTCTACCGGCTCGGCATCGCACCCGGCGTCCGGGTCGCCACCCTCGCCGACCTGCGGGGCAAGAAGATCGCGTACAGCCCGGGGCAGGCACAGGGGGCGCTGGTGCTGCGGGTGCTGCACAAGGCCGGCCTCGGCCAGAAGGACGTCAAGCTGGTCGAGCTGCCCAGCACCGGCGACGTCTACGCGACAGCGCTCGCCAGCCGCCAGGTCGAGGTCGCGCCGATCGGCGGCGTACAGATCAAACGCTACGAGACCAAGTACGCCCGGGACGGCGCGACAGCGATCGCGCACGGACTGCGGGACGACCCCGGTCACCTGTACGCGCCGGTCACCGTGCTCGGCGACCCGGCCAAGGCGGCCGCCATCCGCGAGTACGTGCAGGTGTGGGCGCGGGCCTGGCGGTGGCGCGAGGCCAATCCCGACGAGTGGATCGAGCGGTACTACGTCAAGGACCAGGGGCTGACCCGCGACGACGGCAAGTGGCTGGTCGAGAACGCCGGCCTCGCCGACATCCCGGCCAGTTGGACCGAGGCCATCGGCCGGCACCAGGAAACCATCGATCTGCTGGCCAAGGAGACGGGCAACAAGCCCCTCAAGGCCGAGAACCTGTACGACCGACGGTACGAATCCGTCGCCGCGCAGGCACTGACCGCGGGAGGCGCCAAGTGACCGCCTCGACACTGACCCGGCCCGGACCGGCCATCACGGTTCCCGCCAGTCGCCCACGGCGTCGGCTGAAGCCGGGTCGCCCCATCCCGTTCGGGTCGGCGATCGGGCCGTTCCTGCTGCTGGCGGTCTGGTCGGCCGGTTCGGCGGGCGGCTGGATCGATCCCCGTACCCTGTCGGCGCCCTGGACCGTGGTGACGACGGCGGGTGACCTCATCGCCGACGGGCGACTTCAGGACAACCTGATCGTCTCGGCGCAGCGCGCCGGCCTGGGCCTCGCCATCGGCACCGTCGTCGGCACGGTGCTGGCCGTGCTCGCGGGCCTGAGCCGGTGGGGCGAGGCCATCCTCGACGGTCCGATCCAGATCAAGCGGGCCATCCCGGCCCTCGCGCTGATCCCGCTGCTCGTCCTCTGGTTCGGCATCGGCGAGCAGATGAAGGTCATCACCATCACGCTCGGCGTGTTCGTCCCCGTCTACATACACACCCACAACGGGCTGCGCACCATCGACAGCCGGTACGTCGAGCTGGGTGAGTCGCTGCGACTGCGGCGGACCGCCTTCATCCGCCGGATCGTGCTGCCCGGAGCGTTGCCCGGCTTCCTGCTCGGCATGCGGTTCGCGGTCGTCGGGGCGTGGCTGTCCCTGGTGGTCGTCGAGCAGATCAACTCGACGAGCGGCATCGGCTACATGATGGACCTGGCCCGCGAGTACGGCCAGACCGACGTGATCATCGTCGGACTCGTGCTGTACGGACTGCTCGGACTGCTGTCCGACGGTGCCGTCCGACTCGTGCAGAGGAGGGCCCTGTCATGGCGACGCACCATGGCGGACTGACCGCCACCCGTACCGTCCGGGTCGGGGGGTTGATCCGCGGCTTCGGGGATCGGGCCGTCCTGGACGGGTTCGACCTGGAGATCGGCGAGGGCGAGTTCGTCGCGCTGCTGGGCCGCAGCGGCTCGGGCAAGAGCACCCTGCTGCGTGCGCTCGCCGGCCTGGACGGCGAGGCCACCGGCTCCGGCCTGGTCGACGTGCCGGAGAACTCCTCGGTCGTCTTCCAGGACGCCCGCCTGCTGCCCTGGCAGCGGGTGCTGGACAACGTGGTTCTCGGCCTGCGCGGACCGGACGCCCACACGCGCGGCCAGGCGGCACTCGCCGAGGTCGGACTGGCCGGACGGGAACGGGCCTGGCCCAGCGAGCTGTCCGGTGGCGAGCAGCAACGGGTGGCGCTGGCCCGGGCGCTGGTGTCCGAGCCGAACCTGCTGCTCGCCGACGAGCCGTTCGGCGCGCTGGACGCGCTGACCCGACTCCGCATGCACGGCCTGCTGCGCGAGTTGTGCGCCCGGCACCGGCCCACGGTCCTGCTCGTCACCCACGACGTCGACGAGGCGATCACCCTGGCCGACCGGGTACTGCTGCTCGACGCCGGCCGGATCGCCGTCGACCTCGCCATCGACCTGCCGACGCCCCGCTCGTACCGGCAGCCGCAATTCCTCGCCTACCGCGAAACCCTGCTCCGCGCACTCGGCGTCGACCCGACGGAGGGATGACCATGCTGCACCTCAACGCGTTCCTGATGGGCGTCGGCCACCACGAGGCGGCCTGGCGGCTGCCGGAGAGCGACCCGTTCGCGCAGACCGACGTCGCGCACTTCACGCGCCTGGCGCGCATCGCCGAACGGGGCAAGCTCGACTCGCTCTTCCTCGCCGACAGCCCGGTGCTCTGGAACAGCATCGGCCGGCGGCCGGCGGGCACACTCGAACCGACGGTGCTGCTCACCGCGCTGGCCGGCGCGACACAACACATCGGGCTCATCGCGACCGCCTCGACGACGTACAACGAGCCGTTCAACCTGGCCCGCCGGTTCGCGTCGCTGGACCACGTCAGCGGCGGCCGGGCGGGGTGGAACATCGTCACCACCGCAGGCGTGGACGCGGCCCGCAACTTCAACCTGGACGAGCTGCCCGCCCACCGGGACCGGTACGAGCGAGCCGCCGAGTTCCTGGAGGTCTCCCTGAAGCTCTGGGACAGCTGGGACGACGACGCGCCACTCGGCGACAAGGACGCCGGCCGGTGGGGCGACGACAACCTGCTCTACCCGCCCCGCCACGTCGGACGGCACTTCCGGGTGGCCGGCCCGCTCAACGTGCCCCGCTCACCGCAGGGCTACCCGCTACTGGTGCAGGCCGGGTCGTCCGAGGACGGCAAGGAGTTGGCCGCCCGGTACGCCGAGGCCGTCTTCACCGCACAGCAGACGCTCGCCGAGGCGCAGGACTTCTACCGCGATCTCAAGCGGCGTGCCGCGCAGTTCGGCCGCGACCCGGACTCCGTCAAGATCCTGCCCGGCATCGTGCCGGCGGTCGCCGCCACCGAGGCGGAGGCCCGCGCGCTGGAGGAGGAGCTGGACCGGCTGATCAAACCGGAGTACGCGAGAGCCCAGCTCGCCACCACCCTGCGAGTGGCACCGGAAGACCTCGACCTGGACAAGGAACTGCCCGCCGACCTGCCCAGCGAGGACGAGATCCAGGGCGCCAAGAGCAGGTACACCCTCATCGTCACCCTGGCCCGGCGGGAACGCCTGACCGTCCGCCAACTCATCGGCCGGCTCGGGGGCGGACGCGGGCACCGCACCTTCGCCGGCACGCCGGAGCAGGTCGCCGACGCCATCGAGGAGTGGTACCGCAGCGGCGCCGCCGACGGCTTCAACATCATGCCGCCGGTGCTGCCGTCCGGGCTGGAGACGTTCGTCGACCAGGTCGTGCCGATCCTCCAGCGCCGGGGCCTGTTCCGCACCGAATACACCGGGACCACCCTGCGCGACCACTACGGGCTGCCCCGCCCGGTCAACCAGTCCGCCCGGCGGCTCGCCGCCGCTTCCCACTGACCACCAGGAGAGGACGAACCATGGTCGACCAACGACCCTTCGGACGCACCGGCGTACGCATCAGCTCGCTGACACTGGGCGCGATGAACTTCGGCCAACGGGGTAACCCCGACCACGAGGACGGCATCCGGATCATCCACCGGGCGCTCGACGCGGGCATCAACGCCATCGACACCGCCGACGTCTACTCGCACGGCGAGTCGGAGGAGATCGTCGGCAAGGCCCTCGCCGCTGGGCGTCGCGACGAGGTCTTCCTCGCCAGCAAGTTCCACGGTCAGGTGGGCGACAACCCGCAGCACCGGGGCAACTCCCGCCGCTGGATCGTCCGGGCGGTGGAGAACAGCCTGCGCCGGCTGAGCACCGACTGGATCGACCTGTACCAGGTGCACCGGCCGGAGCCGGACACCGACTTCGACGAGACCCTGGGCGCGCTCACCGACCTGGTGCGCCAGGGCAAGATCCGCTACATCGGCACCTCCACGTTCGAGCCTTCGGCCATCGTGGAGGGTCAGTGGATCGCGCAGCGGCGCGGCCGGGAACGGGTGGTCAGCGAGCAGCCGCCGTACTCGATCCTGGCCCGCGAGATCGAGCGCGAGGTGCTGCCGGTGGCGCAGCGTTACGACCTGGCGGTGATCCCGTGGAGCCCGCTGGCCGGTGGTTGGCTCTCCGGGCGCTACCACGGCGGGCTCGACGCCCCGATCTCCCGCCGGGCCGACCGACTCCCCGCCCGGTTCGACCCGACGCGCCCGGCGAACGCCGCCAAGCTCGCCGCCGTCGACAAGCTGGCCGCCCTCGCCGACGAGGCCGGGTTGTCGTTGATCCACCTGGCTGTCGCGTTCGTCCTGGAGCACCCGGCCGTCACGTCGGCGATCATCGGCCCGCGCACGCTCACCCACCTGGAGTCACAGCTCGGCGCGGCCAAGGTGAGCCTGTCCCGCGACGTGCTGGACCGGATCGACGCCATCGTCCCGCCGGGCACCACGCTGAACCCCGCCGACGCCGGATACCAGCCGCCGTCGCTGACCGACCCGGAGCACCGGCGTCGCGGCGGGAGGAACGGCTGATGAGTTCGAAGTTCCTCTGGTACATCCCCAACCAGGTCGAACCCGGCCACCGCGGCGACGACGTCGTCCAGCACCACAACAGCCTGGACACCCTCACCGGTCACGCCCGGGCCATCGAGCAACACGGGTGGGCCGGTGCGCTCATCGGCACCGGCTGGAGTCGCCCCGACACCTTCACCGTCGCCGCCGCGCTGGCCGCCCGCACCACGACGTTCCAACCGCTGATCGCGATCCGGCCCGGCTACTGGCGTCCGGCCCACTTCGCCGCCGCCGCCGCGACGTTGGACCACCTCACCCAGGGGCGGGTGCTCGTCAACATCGTGTCGGGCAAGGACAACCTGGCCGCGTACGGCGACAGCGACGGCGACCAGGCCGCGCGGTACGCCCGGACCAGAGAGTTCATCCAGATCGCGCGCAGGTTGTGGACCACCGAGCGGGTCACCTATCGCGGCGCCCACTTCAGCGTCACCGACTCCGCCCTGGCACCCCGACCGGTCGTCCGGGGCGAGCGCCGGCACCCGACGTTGTACTTCGGTGGCGCCTCGGCCGCCGCCGAGGAGGTGGCCGCCACCGAGGCCGACGTCCAGCTCTTCTGGGGCGAGCCGCTCGACGGCGTGGCCGAGCGGATCGAGCGGCTGCGGCAGCTCAGCGAGAAGCTGGGGCGCGAGCACGCCCCGTTGGAGTTCGGGCTACGGGTCACCACCCTGGTCCGGGACACCACCGAGCAGGCGTGGGCCGACGCCGAGGCGAAGGTCGCCGAGCTGGCCCGCCGCAGCGGCGGCATCGAGCGCAACCCGCACTGGCAGGCCGCCGTCGGCCAACGGCGGCTGCTCGACCTCGCCGCGCGCGGAGACGTGCTCGACGACAACCTCTACACCGCGCCCGGCAGGTACGGCGGTGGTGGGGCCGGCACCACGTGGTTGGTCGGCTCGGCCGAGGACGTGGCGCGATCACTGCGCCGGTACGAGCGTCTCGGCATCACGCACTTCGTGCTCTCCGACACGCCCTACCTTCCGGAGATCGATCGCCAGGGCACGCAGCTCCTGCCGCTGCTGCGCCAGGGAGCCGTCGCCGCCCGCCGGACCAGCACCCGGGAGCGAGAGGCGGTGCCGACGGCCACCTGACCCGAGCACCCGCGACGCGGCCCGGAGGGCTCGGCAAGCAGGTCAGGGTCGCGTCGACACCGACGACGACGCGCGCGGGTTTCGACCCGGGTCGTTGATCTGGCGCCGGAAGGCGAGGTACGCGCTCAGGTTTGCCAGCAGCAGCACCAACCCGATCATCGACGCCACGAGCCCGACATCGAGGCTCGGCAGCGCCACGAAGGTCAGGGCGGCCAGCACGATGGCGAAGATGTTGAGGAAGGTGAAGGCCAGGACGAGCTCGTTGAGCAGACGGGAACGGCGGTCCTGGAGCCGGCCGACAAGTTGCTGGTGCAGCGTACGGACGAAGTCGAGCCGCTCGTCCAGCGTGGTGAGGACGAGTCGGAACTTCCACTGCCGCTCCAGGGCGTTCCAGACGGCTCCGGCATCCGCGTCGAGATGCGCCTCCACCGACGAGTAGCCGAGCCGGAACAGGCGGATCCGGTGGTAGCCGGTGAGGATGCGTGCGGACTGTTCTTCGAGCGCGTTGAGGGACAGGCCGGCGCGTCCCGGCTCGATCTGGGACAGCTCCGCCGACAGCACCGCGTCGTATCGCAGCGCCGCGGCCCAGCAGACGTGCTGCACCCCGGTCAACCGCGACAGCAGCAGCGCCGGACGGGACCCGAAGTCGGTGACCACGGCTGTGGTGTGCGAGCCGACCCGCAACACGGCATCCCGGGCGCCGTCGGGCGTGCAGTCGACACCGTCCGGGGTCAACTGCTCAGCGATGGCGCGCCGTCGTGCCGGAACGCACTCCGGGTCCACCTGGACGGCGAATGTGGTGTTGCCCCAGAGGACGAACATCTCGTCCTCGCCGACCGGCGGCAGGACGGCGCGTAACAACCGGGTCACCGCGGGCAGCATCCGCTGGACCGCCGGGGCGACCTCGGCGACCACATCGTCGCCGGTGCCGTCGACGATGCCGTCCGGCAGCTGGTAGGTGACGCACAGGAGACCGCAGTCGACGTTCCAGAGACTGATCCGGGCGGAGATCACCCGCCACGCACCGGCGACGGTACTGGGCAGCAGGCTGGCCTCGATCTCCTCGTCCCCGGGCGTCCGCAGCACCTCCGCGCCACCGCTGATCTCCATGGTCGGCCGTGGCATGCTGCCCAGCAGCTCGTCGAGCAGCCGTTGACCGTAGGGCTGCAACGCCAGGTCGGTGAGCCCGTCGGTGACACTCCACCGGGTCGATTCGGCACGCCAGGACGCGGCCTCCGCCGACAGCTGGCACGGAAAATAGGCGACCACACGTATCGACGTGACGTCCTTCAACATCAACGACCTCTCCCCGAGCGGCCCCTGCAGGGTATCGAGGAAGTCAACAGCGTTGATGTCGACAGGCAGCCCGGCCGGGGACGCGTACGGGTGGATCCACGGCGCGCTCACCGTACGTGGCGCTGGAGCGGCGGCGCCGGGGCCGCGCTCAGCGACCCTCGACCGCCAAGGCGATCTTTGCCGGGGCGTTCAGGGGTGCGAGCTGGTCCTCGCCCAGTCCGTAACGCCGGGCGAGGTACGCGGGGTCCTGCCAGGTGATCAGCGAGCCGGGCTGGCCGTCGTCGCGCACCATGAGTCGCATCGGCAGGTCGATGGCGATCTCGGGACGGGCCTGCATGAGCGGCGTGCCCGCCTGCGGGTTGCCGAAGATGATGACCTGCGTCTCGGGCATGCTCAGCCCGGCCTTGCGAGCCGCCGCCGCGTGGTCGACCACCGCCGCCACGGCCGCGCCCAGGCGTTCCGCCTCGGCCCGCAGCGCCGAGACCGTCTCCGCGACGTCGTGGGCACTCCGCCTGGTCACCAATCCGTCGTTCATGGCCGACCCCCGCTCACCGTGCCACCCAGCGAATCCATCTCATCGTGCCGGCACCCGAGCTGGTTCCGGGCGGCTTTGCCGTAACCGGCCA
This sequence comes from Micromonospora sp. DT231, assembly GCF_049847025.1. Lineage (NCBI taxonomy): Bacteria > Bacillati > Actinomycetota > Actinomycetes > Micromonosporales > Micromonosporaceae > Micromonospora > Micromonospora sp. DT231. The sequence goes on from NZ_JBNCNO010000005.1 coordinate 287,258, forward strand.
CCCATGCTCCCCCGTCGCCGCGACGACCGGTCGGCCGCGGCGCGGCGTGACACGGTCCGTCGCCCCGCGGTCCTGCTCAGCCCGAGTGGAGCTGCTCGCGGAGCCAGGCCCGGTCGGGGTTCACCACGGCCCGACCGCCGAGCACGACGGTGGGCACCGTCTCGTTGCCACCGGCCACCGCCCGGACCGCGGCGGCACCCGCCGGGTCCTGCCAGATGTCCACCCAGTGCGCCCGCCCGGCGAGCCGGCCGAGCGCGAACCGGAGCTGGAGGCAGTAACGACACCCCGGGCGCCAGTACACGATCGGCCGTCCGTCCGCCGCGCTGGCCCGTTGCGCCTCGGCGGCGTCCACCGAGCGGGGGAACGCCCACGGCGACAGCACGAATGCCAGCGCCAGGAAGACCACCAACTCGACGCCGCCGACGGCGGGCAGGCCGGCGGTCAGTTGCGTCACCAGGACCAGCACGCCGCACGCCACCATCACGATCGCCAGGATCCACCGCCGCAGCACGACGCGGACACTACCCCGGTCACGCGGTGACCGACGGCGTGGGCCGCGTCCCCAACTCCTCTTGACACAGGCCCTAGCGCTTGAGGTACGCGGCCAGGCCGCCGAGCTCTTCGCTGGCGATGAAGACCGACCGTACGTTGAGGATGGCTTCCTCGACGTGGGCGGAGCAGCCCCACGCCGCGTCGCCCCACGAGTCGGCGATCTTGATCTCGGCCGGGGCGGTGCATCCCAGGGCGCCACCGAGCTCGCAGTGCTCCGGGTGCGGCATGGCGGCCTGCGCGGCCGCCGCGGCGCGCATCCGGGCGGCGAGTTCCGCGGCGACACTCGCGCGCTGCTCGGCCTCGGCGCGCAGCTCCCGTTCCACGCGTACCACCCTGGCCAGCTCGTCATGGGCGGACCTGGCGCGTGCTTCGGCGGCTCGGCGCGCCTGCTCGCTGTGGTGACACTCGATGGCCAGGGCGGCGGTGCCGGCGAAGACCCGGGCAAGGGCGAGGTCGGAGTCCTGCGGGGCGCGCGGGGTGCGGTGGTACATGGCGAAGGTGCCCAGGAGGCCGCCGTCGCGGGCCAGGATCGGCGTGGACCAGCAGGCCGACAGGCCAGCCTGCTCGGCCAGGTGCCGGAAGTCGTCCCAGAACGGGTCGGTGCCGATGTCGGTGACGATCACCGGCTGCCGGCGGTGGGCGGCGGTGCCACAAGACCCGACGCCTTCGCCGGTGGCGATCCCGTCGATGGCCTCGTTGTAGAAGTCGGGCAGGCTGGGTGCGGCGCCGTGGCGCAGGTGCCGGCCGTCGGCATCGGCGAGGAGTACGGAGACGAACACTTCCTGCGGTGCGAGATTCTCGATGCAGCGGGCCATCCCGTCGAGCACCTCGGTCAGGGGTGCCTGACGGGCGATCTGCTCCAACAGGGCGCGGTGTTCGGCCATCAGCCGTTGGGCCTGCTTGACCTGGGTCGTCTCCACGCCGAGCACCCGGATCCCGGAGACCTGACCGGCGACGTCCCGGCGCGGCTCGTAGGTGAAGTCGAAGAACGCCTCCCGCGCCTGCGGGCCGGTGCCCAGCAGGATCCGGACGTCGCTGCCGGTGTAGGGCTCACCCGTGCGGTAGACCTGGTCCAGCAGAGCGATGAAGCCCTGGCCGGCCAGCTCGGGCATCAGGTCCGCCAGGGCGACCCCGGTGCGAGCCCGGTCTTCGCCGATGGTGGCGAAGAACGCCGGGTTCGCCGTCTCCACCAGATGCTCCGGCCCGGCCAGTGAGGCGAAGACGGCGGTGGACTGCCCGAACAACGCCCGCAGATCCTCGTCCGCCCCTCCCTGCCCGGCGCCCGCCGGATCCGCGGTCGAGCGCAGCTGGCCTGGTACCGCCGTCACGTCGTGGTCCGCCTCTCGTCTGCGGTTGAGGGAATGCTCGATGGTGCGTCGCCGCGCTCACCGTGCGCGAGGAGGTGGCTGAGGTCGCCGATGCAGCGTACCGGCGGGACGATCCGACAGCGAACGCACGCGGGATCCGGGCGTCCGGCGGCCGTAGGAGACGGTTGCCCCCACCAGGAGCACGGCCCCCAGGAAGAAGTAGGTGTTGATGCCGAGGCCGGTCCAGAACTCGGTCGTCGAGATGTCGTCGGCGCCGACGAAGCCGCCGCGACGGACGCCGGTGACCATCAGCAGGTTCTCGGCCATCCCGGGAACGCCCCGGATCACGAGCAGGACGCTGCCACACAGGAGCGGCGGCAGGAGTAACCAGCGGGGAAGGCGTCGAGCCCAGGGACGGACGGTGGCGTGGACGACGACCGCCCCGACGGCCGACACCGAGATGAGCACGACGTTGAAGATCACGTAGGCCCGCATACTCCAGGGTCCGTCACCGGTCGGATCGTCACCGGGAAAGAACACCAGGAACACGTGGGACACCACAAAGAAGATCAACCAGGCGAGGGCGCCGTACGCCCAACGCGGATCTCTGCAGGCGTGCATACCAGCACCCTCGTCGCGCCGGCCCGACGACGCCTCCCTCCTTCGGGCGGCTTTCCTCCCGCGGCCGAGCGAGGCGCGGCCGTGTCCACACGCTCAGCTCGGCCCCGAGGCGGGCATGGTGCGGAACCACCAATCAACGGATGCGGATACGTGAGTGCGTCGCTACTATGGGTCAGCAATCCAGAGGGAAGGGGGTCGTGGCCGCGTGCGAAGTCCCGTCAACGGAACCGCACCGACGTCCGCGTCAAGCCCGTCCGCGCCGCCTGCGGCCGACCGACTGCGCAGGCTCGTCCGCCGGATGGTGCTGCTCGCGGCCGCCGTCGGAGCCGGCTTCCTCCTGGCCGCCCTGTTCCAGGGTCCGGCCGCCGCCGACGGGATGCGCAGCGGCTCCGGTGCCGAGCCCCAGCTGGAGATCGGCGGCCTGGTCGAGCCGGTCACGCGCCTCACGGAGGCGGCACGCCCCGACCGTGACCGCCAGCGGGCCGCGGGTGCCGACCACCGCCGCGCCGGCAACCCCGTCGCCCCGCTGACCAGGGCCGTCAGTGGCGTCGTCGCCCCCCGCGACGTGACGCCCGCGCCGAGGTCGCCACGGTCGGCGGGCACGCCGCCGGTGTCCGTGCGGCTGCCCCGGGTCGACACCCCCGGCGCGGCGGCGCGCGAAAGCCACCGGTCAGCCTCCGCAGCCCGCGCGGCTCATCGCCCGGCCCGCCGCGTTCAGGCGTCGCGACCACCCGCTGATCCCGCACGCCAGGCGGCGCGCGCCGTGCCCGGCCGGCCCGCGATGCCCAGACCGGCCGGTACGCCCGCAGCAGACCTGATCACCGCCCCGCTACCGCACGTCGTCGACACCGCGAGCGCCCCACTGCCGCACATCGTCGACACCGCGAGCGCCCCACTCCCGCACATCGTCGACACCGTGAACGCCCCACTGCCGCACGTCGCGGACATCGTGAGCGCCTCGCTACCGCACATCGTCGACATCGTGAGCGCACTGCCCATCCGGCCTTTGGTCGTGGCGCTGCGCCAGGTCACCGGCGTCGTTCCGGCGCCCGCTGTCCACGCGGTGGTCGTTCCGGCGGCACCTGCACCGCCCACTCCCCCAGCGCTCGTGCCGGCCGCCGCGCCGCCGGCCGACCCGACACCCGCGCCGACGGTACCGACGCCGTCAGCGGGACCGGCGGAACCGGCGTCGGCCCCGATACCTGCCGCGGCGGCGACGACAGCCGCGCCACCATGGCTGTCCGTCGCCGGGCCCGCGTGCGCCAGGGCCTCGACGAGACATCTCGCCGCGCGCCCGGATCCGGTGACCGCCCAGGCCAGCCTTCCGGGCCGACCCGTCACGCCGGCCGACCAGGACGCCGCCGGCACCGACGACGGATCGCCGCCCGGGCCGGGACTGGTCCGGGCTGACGACCGGCAGGCTCACCTTCGCGCCGGGCGATTCCGCGACCTCGTGCCGCCCCTCGTCGCGAACCGCGCTCCCGCTCCGATCGCCCGCCCCGGCTGAGGCGGGTCGACCGACCCCGGGTGGCTGACCGACACGGCCATCGCACCCGCCGGTCTGGTCGACCAGTGCCCGCGCCCGTCCGCCGTGACGGTGCCCCGGGCCATGCCTATCCGTCCGTCGCGCACGACCGCCCTGACCAACCCGTGGATGTTCCGGGATCGGTGGCCGGTGTGACGCGTACCTGAGATCGGAGAAACGTGGTGATCCACGTTGTCGTCGCCGAGGACATGGGTTTGCTGCGCGGTGCGCTCTGCGCCGCGCTGTCAGGTGAGGAGGACATGAAGGTGGTGGCCGACGTCGATGGCGTCGGCGAGCTGTTGACAGTGGTGCGGCGGTGCCAACCCGAGGTGGTGGTGCTGGCGCTGACGCCGGAGTCGCCCGACCCGGTGGAGGTGGTGGCACGGATCAGCGCCGACGTGCCGCACGCCGCTGTGCTGGCGATGAGCCCCCGGTGGAGTCCGACGCTCGTGGAGGCGGCGCTGGCGGCTGGCGCGCGCGGCCTGGTCGGGAAGGACAGCTCCCTGGCGGAGCTGGTACGGGCGATCCGTGCGCTGGCGGCCGGGGAACGGGCGATCGACCCGGCCGCGGCGGTGGCGGTGCTGAGCCCACCGGAGATCCCGCTGACACCTCGGGAGATGGACGTGCTGCGGATGGCCGCCGAGGGGCTGCCCCTGAAGGAGATCGCGGCCCGCCTCTACCTGGCACACGGGACGGTGCGCAACCACCTGTCGGTGATCCTGCGCAAGACGGGGGCGCGCAACCGGTTGGAGGCGGTGTGGCGCGCGCGGTGTAACGGCTGGTTGTAGCGGTGCGGGCGGGTCCGGTGGAGAGGTCCGGACCCGTCCCCCTCGCCGTGCGGACCTGCCGGATGCGTGTTTGAATATTGACGTTGAGTGATCACTATCGGAGTGCGGGAAGGTTCGTCGTGATCCGTACCCTGCTCGCTTTGGACGGTGCCCTGGTGCTGGGCGCGCTGTCGTTCGTCCTCGCCGCCGAGGACGACATCCATGTCGTCGCGAAGGTCGACCGGGGCGACGCGGTCTCCGCGGCCGTCCGCGCCCAACGCCCCGACGTGGTGGTGGCCGACCTCGACGTCGTCGAGGCGGTCGAGCCGAGCCGACTCGGCCGGTGCCCCGTCCTGGTGCTTGCCCACCCACAGCGGGCACGGCGGTTGCGCGGCATGTTCTGCCCGACCCGGACGGTCGGCATCCTGCGCAGTGACGCCGCCCCGCAGCGGGTCATCGACGGGATCCGCCGGCTCGCCCGCCGGGAGCCGGTGGTCGATGCTGATCTCGTCGTCGCGGCGTTGCGCTCGGACGGCCCGCTGACCAGCCGCGAGACCGAGGTGTTGAAGCTGACGGCGGCGGGGGCGCCGGTCGCGGAGGTGGCCGCGTCGCTCGGGCTCACCCGTGGCACCGTCCGTAACCATCTCGGTCGGATCGCCCGCAAGGTGGGCGCGCGTACCCGGGTGGAGGCCGTGCGGATGGCCGGCGAGGCGGGCTGGATCTGACCGGCGCGGTCGGCTTGAGCCTGCGCCTCAGCCTCGCCGCGCCGGTGCCGTCCGGGGCGGCAGCACGTGGTCGTCCCAGCAGCCGACCAGCGCCCGGTAGGTGGCCGAGCGGGCCATCAGCTCCCGGTGCGTCCCGAGCACGGGCTCGTCTCCGTCGAGGACCAGCACCTGGTCGGCCCGCAGCGCGGAACTGATCCGGTGCGCGATCACCACGAGGCTGCCGGGCCGCCGGGCGAAGGCACTCTCGACCGTCGCCTCCAGCGCCGGGTCCAGGTGACCGGTCGCCTCGTCGAGGATCACCAGCGGGGCGGGTGCCAGCCAGGCCCGGACCGCCGCGATGAGCTGCCGTTCCCCGGCGGAGAGCACGGCCGGCGCGACCGGCCCGCCCAGCCCGCCCAGGCGGGTCGCCAGCGGGCGGGCGCCGAGGGCGTCGAGGGCGACCTCAAGCGTCTGGTCGTCGACGTCCGGCCGCAGGTAGCGGAGGTTGTCGGCGAGACTGCCGGTGAAGACGTACGCCTCCTGGGGCACCAGCACCCGCATCCCGGCCAGCATCTCCGGCTCGGCTTCGGTGACCGGCGCGCCGGCCAGGTGGACAGTGCCGGTCTGCGGCGGCACCAGTCCCGCCACCAGGGCGGCAAGTGTGGACTTGCCGACGCCGCTCGGTCCCACCACGGCGAGGTGCTCTCCGTCGGCCACCGTCAGCGAGAAGTTCCGCAGGACGGGCCGGGCGCGCGGGCCGTAGCCGAAGGTCAGCCCCCGGACCTCGACGGCCGGCGAGCGGCCGACCGGGCGTGACGACGGGCGGGGTGGCGGGGTGGCGGGGCCGGACCGACGGGGGCCGGCGGAGACCGGACCGGCGCGCAGGATGTTCTCCAGGGTGACCACGTACCGCAGCCCGCCACCGCCGAGGCCCTGCACGAGGGTGTGCAGGGCGGGTTGCAGCCCGGTGGAGACGTAGATCAGCGCGCCCACCACCGCGCCGGCGGTCAACCCCCGCTCGACCAGCCACGGAGCGGCCGCCAGCAGCACCACGAGCGGCAACCAGCCGCCGATGCCGAGGCTGAGGCTGCGGATCGCGGCCATCCGGGCGAGGGTGCGTTCGGCGGTGGCCTGCGCCGACACCAGGTGTTCCACGTCGGCCGTCACCCGTGCCTGGGCACCACAGGCCAGCACGTCGCGGTGACCGGCGAGCGCCGTCGCGGCCGACTGGCCGAGTTGCTCGCCAGCGCGGACGTACGCGCGCTGGTGCGCGGCCATCGCCGGCAGCGCGGCGAGGAACACGGCCAGGCCGGCGACCATCGGCGCGGCGGCCAGCACCGCGACCACCGGCGCCAGGGCGAGGAGGCCGAGCAGGGCCGCGCCGGCGGAGAAGAGGAAGCCGCGGGTCACCATCAGCAGACCGGCGAAGGTGTCGCGGACGATCTCCATCTGGTGGGTCAGCCGGGTGACGGCGGCGCTGTCCGGGCGACCACCTGCCCCGGTGGCGTCGCGCAACGATCCCCGGACCACCTGGGCGGCCACCTCGTCGCGGAACGGCTCGACCACGGCGCCGAGGCACCGGTACGTCCGACCGGTCGCCGCCGCGCCGACAAGCACGGCCACGGCGAGGACCGCCAACCACACCAGGCCGTCGAGGAGACGTCCGGCCAGGAAGCCCTCGTCGATGGCGCGGGCGACCAGGAGGCCGGCGAGCAGGGCGGGCAGCGCCTCGACGAGCGACCAGCCGCAGAGCCCGGCCAGATCGCGCCGGCGGGCCCGCAGCGCATGCCAGGTCACCCGCCGTACGCCGGGTCGGCTCACGAGCCACCGCCGGGCGGCTGGAAGACAGCCCGGTAGTCCGGGTCGGCCCAGAGCCGCCGGTGCGGCGCCAGTCCGCGCAGCCGACCGCCGTCCAGCCAGGCGACGAGGTCGGCCGCCGCGGCCACCGCCGGCCGGTGGGTGACCACCAGTCGGGTACGCGAGCCGACCCACCCGGTCACCGCCTCGGTGATCCGGTGTTCGGTGGCGGTGTCCAGGCTGGACGTCGCGTCGTCCAGGATGAGCAGTCGCTCGGCGGCGAACGCCCGGGCCAGGCCGAGGCGTTGGGCCTCGCCCCCGGAGAGCGGCGCGTCCACGAGCGGGGTGCGGTACCCGTCGGGCAGCCTGTCGATCACGTCGGCGACCGCGGCGAGGTGGGCCGCCTGGCGGACCGCCGGTGTGGCCGGGCTCCGGTCGGGGGGCGGCGCCGAGTCGGCGGGCAGCGCCAACCCGATCGCGTCGTGGACCGTCGCGCCGACGAGCACCGGCCGGTCGAAGGCGTAGCCGACGGCTCGGCGCAGCGCCGACAGGTCGAGGTCGCGCAGCGGCACCCCGTCGAGCCGCACCTCGCCGTCGTCGGGGTCGTGCAGCCGTCCCGCCACGGCGGCCAGGGTCGACTTGCCGGCGCCTGACGCTCCGACGACAGCCACCGTCGCGCCGGCCGGCACGTCCAGGTCGATGCCGTCCAGGATGGGTCGACCGTCGTCGGCGTACACGCGCACCCCGCGCAGTCGCAGGGTGCCGCCGCCGGGCGGAAGGGGCCGGTCGCCGGCCGGCGCGACCGGCTGTCGCAGCAGTTCGGCGACCCGGTGTGCCCCCGCACGGCTGCGCACCAGGTGGTTCAGTGTGGCGAGCACTCCACCGAGCCCGGCGCCCATGGCCGCGTACCGGACGGCGGCGACCAGTTCACCCGGGGTGAGCCAGCCGGCGGTCAGGGCGTACCCGCCGACCGCGACGACGCTCAGGTGCAGCAGCGGCGCCACGGCGGAGGTACGCGCACCGGCCCGAGCCAGCAGGTCCCAACCGCGCCGGCCGTGCCGGCCCAGCTCCGGCAGGGCCGCGAGCACCCGGTCCTCCTCGCGGCGGGTGGTGGCGGCTGCGGCGATGGTCCGGGCACCGCCCAGCGACTCCAGCAGTCGGCCGGCCATGGTGCCGAGGACCCGTTGGTACCCGGCGGTCGCGGCCGAGGCGTCGGTCACGAAGGCGCGCATGAGGACGGCGAGCAGCACGAGACCGGCGAGCAGGGTGATCCCGAGGACCGGTTCCAGAATGGCGAGCGCGACGACGCTGCCGAGCGGGGGAAGCACCGCCACGACGGCCAGCACCATGGCGTTGCCGGCCTGCCCCGCGTCGGCGGCCTGGCCGACCAACCGGCCGACGAGATCACCCACCGGATGGCGGCGGGTGGCGCGGACGTCCAACGCGAACACGTGCCGCAGCAGGTGCCGGCGTAGCCCGGCGGTGGCGCGCGCCGCGCCGAATCCGCTGGCCAGGTCCGTGAGGGTGTCGACGGCGATGAGGACGACGACCAGGCCACCGGCGGTTACCGCCCACCAGCCGGAGCCCCCGCCGAGGGCGGCGTCGACGGCGCGGCCGAGGACCGCGGGTAGCACCAGTTCGGCGGCCGCGCCGAGCAGCGCGACCGCCGCGAGCGCGCCGGTCCAGCCGCCGCCGGCCCGGGCCGTCCGCCGGAGCAGTCGATCCCCCGAGGCGAACGTCGGCATCGGCCCTCCCGGTGGTACGCGGTTGCCCTGGGTGGGCACGTCTGCCCACCCAGGGCTGCGCTTGTGCGGCGGATCAGTTGCAGGTCGTGACGGAGAGCGAGCTGTCGCCGCAGAGCAGCAGGCTCGCCCGGCTACCGCCACCCGTGCGGTCGGCCGGAGCCATCTCCAGGCCCTGGAGGTCCAGAAGCGCCATGTCGTTCACCTCCCTTCCTTCTGTTCGCCGATCAGGTCGCCCCCGCTGTTGCGGGGGAGTCTCTGCGCGCCCGGCAGCGGCGCGAGAAAGGGCAGCACCGGCCGCCGGTCGTGCTGTGCGCAGGCCAGCGCGAAGAGCACGCCGGCCGTGCCGGTGCCGAAGTCCATGGAGAGCCGTAGCAACTGCTCGCCGGGGAACGCGGTTCCCTCCCGGTACGGCAGCGCGTGCCAGCTCAGCCGATCCAGTTGCGCGCCGAGTTCCCGGCGGTCGGCGTCGTCGGTCGAGGCGGCGAGGTAGGCGATGATGCCGGCCCGGCCGGCGAAGAGCCCGGACTGCGCGTAGAACGGTGACCGCGCCGCGCGGCGGATTCCCGCGCTCGCCTCGGCGAACCGTTCGTCGGCGCGGTGCCGCAGGTACTGGTCGAGGACCAGCCCGATACCGACGCTGCCGTGCGCCAGGTACGGCATGGTCCGCCAGCCCTCGTTGACCTCCAGGGCGCCGTCCGGGCGCAGCACACACCTGCGCAGATCCTGGCGCAGCGCCGTGGCGGCGTGCTCCAGCAGCTCGTCGTCACCGCTGAGCTCGTAGAGCCGCACCAGCATCAGCGCCGGTCCGGTCCGGCCGCGCAGCAGCCCGGCGTACGGGTTACGTCCGCCGCTGACGTCCGGCCCCGGGTCGTCGGCCAGGTGCGCGATCACCCGCTCGGCGACCCGCCACGCGGTGTCGTGCAACGACACCTCCCCGGTACGCGCGGCCAGCTCGGCCAGGTTGAGCGCGATCCCGGACAGTCCGCTGGCCAGGCTGTGGTCGAGCCCGTCCAGGGGTTCGCGGAGGCAGATGTCGAGGACGTCGAGCGCGTCCTGCCGCCGGCCGAGGTGATCGAGCGCGTACGCGACGCCGTGCAGCCCGTCGTAGAAGCCGCACCGGGTGCCGGACGGCGGCGCTGTCGCTCGCCGCACCAGCCAGTCCTCGTGCTCGGGCCACCGCCCGGCGCCGCTCCGGTCGAGCGCGTACAGCACTCCCGCCGCCCCGTGGGCGAGGTTGAGGCCGCCGCTGCGGAACTGTTCGATGTCACCGGGGAAGAGTCGGTCGTCGCGTTCGGGGGTGGCGCTGGCCCGGATCGCGGTGACCAGTCGGTCCCGCGTGGCGGGCCAGTCGTCGGCGCGCAGGGCGCCGCCCGGGTCCGTGGCGGCCCGGGGGCTGCCGGTGATCTCCTCGACCGCGGGGTCGAGGAAGGACCTCGGCACCGGGAAGTTCGCGGCGATGATGTCGGCCAGGTGCGCCACCTTCGCCGGTGCGAGCCGAACCAACTGGGTGAGCGGCAGGAACAGCGCCAACCGCAGGCACGCCAGGGCGTACCTGTCGACAGCCGGCCCGGTCCGGTCCCGCGGGGCCGCGAAGCCCTGGTTGCGCAGTCCGGGTCGGCGGTGCCCGGCGATCGGGGCGGCCACCTCGAAGTCGACGAGGGCGACCCGGTCGTCCGGCCGGATCATGATGTTGAACAGGTGCAGGTCCCCGTAGACCAGGCCGCGTTCGTGGATGGCCTCGACGAGGGACTCGACCTGCTCGTAGGTCTGCCGGGCCCAGTGGGCGTACGCCGCCCGGTCGTCGTCGGTCGCGTCCGCGTCGATGAGGGGGTACCTGTCGACGAGCACCTTGTTCAGCGCTCGACCCTCGATGAACTCGAGCGCGAGGAACCGGTGCTCGCCCAGGACGAACTCGTCGTGCACCCGTGGCACCTGCGGCAGGTCGGCGAGGTGCCGCAGGGCTTCCGCCTCGCGGGCCAGCCGGGCGACGGCGTCCGTGCCGTCGGCGTCCAGGCCGGCGTGCGGCCGTGCCTCCTTCAGCACCACCTCGGTGTCGGTACGCAGGTCCCGGCCCACGTACAGCCCACCGCCGTTGGAGAAGTGGATCACCCGCTCGATCCGGTACGGCACCTGGTCGGTGCTGGTGCCGCTGCGGGCGGCCAGGTGCGGGCCGAGGAAGTCGGGCAGGGTGATCCAGGACGGTACGTGGAAGACCGGCTCCCGGCGGTCCGGCACCAGCGTGCCGGACTCGTCCTCGATCGCCGGCACCACCTGACCGTCCGGCGAGTGGCAGTAGCGGGCGGCGAAGCCGCCGTAGCGCACGTGGACCGGGCCGTTGCCGTAGCGGAGGTCGCTGAGGATGTACGGGCCGGTCTCGCCGGTGAGTAGTTCGTCGAGTTCCTTGCAGGTCAGCTCCAGCTCGGCGTCGTCGCTGGGGTAGACCGTGATGAACTTGCCACTGGCGGCCCGGGCGGCGTACTTGGAGTTGCGCAGCAGCAGGGTGCGGGGCCCGCGCAGGAACTTGAAGGACAGGCCGCGGGGAACGCAGTAGTCCCAGACGGTGTCCAGCACCCGCTCGGCGTTCGCCAGGCCCGCCGAGATGTGGATCTTCCAGCCCTGCTGCGGCAGCGAGCCGCCGTCGGGTGCGTAGATCAGCCAGTCGTCGAGCGGCTCGCGACGCCAGCCGGTCGGCAGCGGCCGCTCGGCGGCCGGGAAGACGGGCTGCGCGACGGCGCTGCCGAGCGAGTCGTAGAACAGCGGATCCGCGGCGCAGTAGCTGTCGTAACGTTCGTCCACTGTCCCGCCGCCCCTTCGACTCGGCCGGCTGGTGTGCCGGCGTTGCATCGAGTCTCATCGACGGGACGTGGTCGGCCCCAGTGCACGTAGTCACCACGTTCGATGCGAGGCGCACGGGTGCGCAATGACAATAGTCAGGGCTGCTGCGCCGACGCGGTCGCCCGCCAACCCCGCCGGCGCCCCTGTTCGATGCGACACGCAGGGTGGCCGTCCGCTCACTGAGCTGCACGTTCTTGACCCCTGGCGAAGACAGAACTTAGACTTCCGTGATTGTTAACGTTAACAGTCACGTCACTCGATCGTAATCGACACGTCATCGCCACCGGGTTCCCGTCACCCCCGGTGGCGACGCGACAGACCGGTGCCCGACCGGGCCGATGGGACCGCGACGGCGCGTACCACCACCAGCCAGGAGGACGAGACATGACGCACGAGCAGAACGAGCCGGTGAGCGGCGAGCGGAAATTGCTGAGCCGGAGAACCGTCCTGACGACGATGGGGGCCGTACCGATCGCGACTGTCGCCGCGGTCGCGGGGGCCTCGCCGGCCTCGGCCGCGGCGGCGAGCATCAATCCGTCCGCGACCCGGCAGACGATCCGAGGCTTCGGCGCCATGGCCCACGCCGCCTGGATCGGCGACCTGACGGCCGCCCAGCGGGACACGGCCTTCGGCACCGGCCAGGGTCAGTTGGGGTTCTCCCTGCTGAGGATCCCCGTCAACGAGAACCAGGCGGACTGGAGCGCCGATCTGGCGACGGCGCAACGCGCGGTCGCGCTCGGAGCGACGGTCTTCGCCTCGCCGTGGAACCCCCCGGCCAGCATGATCGAGACCTTCACCCGTGGCGGCCAGACCAACGCCCGGCGCCTGCGGTACAGCTCGTACGCCGCCTACGCCACACACCTGAACAACTTCACCACGCACATGCGCAACAACGGGGTGAACCTGTACGGCATATCGGTGCAGAACGAGCCCGACTACGCGGCCGAGTGGACGTGGTGGACCACCACCGAGATGGTCCGGTTCCTGCGGGAGAACGCCGGCTCGATCAGCACCAGGGTCATCGCGCCGGAGTCCTTCCAGTACGTGAAGTCGGTGTCGGACCCGATCCTCAACGACGCCACGGCGCTGGCCAACGTGGACATCATCGGCGCACACCTCTACGGCACCTCGTACTCGAACTTCGCCTACCCCCTGTTCAAGCAGAAGGGCGCGGGCAAAGAGCTCTGGATGACCGAGGTCTACTACCCCAACAGCAACACCAACTCCGGTGACGCGTGGCCCGAGGCGCTCGACGTGGGCGAGCACATCCACCGCGCCATGGTCGACGCCGAGTTCCAGGCGTACGTCTGGTGGTATCTCCGGCGCAGCTACGGCCCGATGCGCGAGGACGGCCAGATCAGCAAGCGCGGGGCCATGATGGCGCACTTCTCCAGGTTCGTCCGCCCCGGATACCAGCGGATCGACGCGACGGCGAACCCGGCGTCGAACGTCTACGTCTCGGCGTACCGGGGCGGCAACACCGTCGTGATCGTCGCCGTCAACAAGAACACCTCGGCGGTGAGCCAGCAGTTCACCCTGGCCAACACCACCGCGTCCGGCAGTGTCTCGAACTGGCTGACCGACGGGAGCAGGACCGTCGCGCCGCAGAGCGCGCTCACCATGTCGAACGGCTCGCTCACCGTCACGCTTCCCGCCCGCAGCGTGATGACGTTCGTGACCACCGTGAGCGGCGGCACGACCCCGGTGGGAGACACCTACAAGCTGGTGAACGTCGACACCGGTGTGGTTCTCGGCGTACAGAACATGTCCACGGCCGACGGTGGCCTGGCCGTGGTGTGGGGCGACACCGGCACCGCCGACCACAACTGGGTACGGGTCACCGACGGCAGCGCGTTCCGGTTCCGCAACGTCAACAGCGGCAAGGTCCTCGGCGTCGAGAACATGTCCACCGCCGACAACGCCCGCGTCATGCAGTGGAGCGACAACGGCACCGCCGACCACCGCTGGACGCTCGTGGCCAACAGCGACGGCTCCTACCGGATCCGCAACGTCAACAGCGGCAAGGTGCTCGCCATCCTCAACGGATCCAGCACCTGGGGCACCCAGGCCGTCCAGTACACCGACAACGGCAGCACCAGGAACAACTGGCGGCTGGTCGCGGTCGGCTGACGGTCCACCGCGCGGCTCCGGGTCGACCACAGAGGGCCGACCCGGAGCCGCACCGGCGGGGCTGCCCGCCCCCGCCTGTCGGTCCGACCCGGTCAGCCCAGGTACTTCTCCCACGGGCCGGTGATGGCCAGGGTGAGACCCGGGTCCTGCATGTTGACGAAGAGGACCCGGCCGTCGGCGGTGAAGGTCGGCCCGCAGAACTCGGAATCGTTGAGCTGGTTGCGGGCGATCGCGTACGTCGGCCCACCCGGCGTCGTGCTGAGCACGTGCGAGGCCCCGGTGCCGTCCTCGGCGAGGACCAGACTGCCCCACGGGGTGACGGACACGTTGTCCGGGCCGTCGAAGGTGAGGTCGTTGTACTTGACCGGCGTGCCCTCCTCCGAGGCCGTCTGGTGCGGGAAGTACGTCACCAGCTGGATGGTCTGGGCCCTGAAGTCGTAGAACCAGACCATGCCGTCGTGCGGCGCGGCGTCGGCCGGCAGGTCACCCTCGTCCCAGGCGTAGGAGTTGACCACGTACACACCCTCGTCGGTGCTCCACACGCCCTCGAACTTGCGCCCCCGGGTGACCTGACCGTCGGCGAACTGCTCGCGCACGGACGTGTGCCGCGCGTCGCGGTCCGGCACCTCGATCCACCGTACGGGGAAGGGGCGGCCCAACTGGGCGGAGGTCAGGTAGGCGACGTCCGGCAGCACCGAGCCGTCGTCCATGATGATCTGCATGGCGGCGAGGACGCCCGCGTTCGGCGCGAGGCGGGTGAGCACGCCCGGGCCGAGCTTGACGCCACGGGGCGCCGACCAGCGGTAGAACAGGCCGTTGGGCTCGTCGGCGTCCTCGGAGAGGTAGATGTGGGTGCGGTCCCTGTCGACCGCCAGGGCCTCGTGGGAGTAGCGGCCCAGGCACTTGATCGGCTTCGGGTCCGCGCTGCCGTCCGACCAGACCTCGAAGACGTACCCGTGGTCCTTCTGGTAGACGCCGGACCGGCCGCCCTCCTCCCACTCGTCGCCGGCCCGGTCCTCGGTCTCCTCGCAGGTGAGCCAGGTGCCCCAGGGGGTCGGTCCGCCGGCACAGTTGGAGATGGTGCCGGAGAGGGCGACGAACTCACCCAGGTTGCGGCCCGCGCGGTCGGTCCTGATCACGGTGCAGCCGCCGGCGTCGACGGCGCCCGCGTCGTACACCGTGCCCTTGACGTGCGGTACGCCGAACTCGGCGCCCGGGTCGATCTCGTGGTTCTGGATCAGGGTGTAACGGCCCTGGCCGGCGTCGTAGACGGCCATGCCGTCGTGGTCCGACGGCGTCACGCCCTGGCCACGATCGAGTCGAGTGACGCCGGTCCGGGTCACCACCGTGTAGCTGAAGCCCGCCGGCAGGGCCAGGATCCCCTTGGGGTCGTCCACGAGCGGCGGGAAGGGCACGGGACCGCCCTTGACCGGGTGCGGCCGGCTCGGGCTGGCCTGAGCGAGGGACGGCAGCCCACCGGCGACGGCAAGGCCCACGCCGGCGGCGGCGCCGCCCGCGAGGAAGGTACGACGGGAGGAAGGCACTCGAATCAGCTCCTGGTCAGGGTATGTGCGACGGCTGACAGCCAACTGGAGTGGGCGGACACCGACACGTCACCCGGGGGTTCCAGAGGTGACGTCACGGTGAAGAATCAGGGCAGCTCGCCCGTCGCGGACCACGGTCCGGCGGCGGGCTTTTCCGGCCGGGTCGACGGCTACTCGCCGCGTCGGGCCGACCGGACCGGGGCGACACGGGGTCGACCGACCCGAAACACCGCGAGCGGAAGGCCGGCGACCCGCTCGGCGAGCCGAGCGGCGGTCGCGGGGCAGTCGATGAGCTGGCTGAGCGGATGGACCGCCAGGCCGTGCCGGGCGAGAGCCAGCCACGTACGCAGCAGACGTCGCCCCGCGCTGGTCCGGTCCTCGTCGGCGGCGGCGAGGAGGACCAGGACGCTGCCGTCGTAGCGCAACAGGCCGCGTCCGCTGGCGGCCAGCAGCGCCGGCAGACCCAGCCGGCGGGTGACCGGGTACGCGCGCAGCGCGGCGGACAGGACCCGCGCTTCGGTCCGGGACAGGCTGAGCGCCCGGTCGGTGAGTCCATCGAGGTGGTAGCGAGGGTGACGTGGGCTCAGGCGCAGCCAGTCCCGCAGCTCGACCGCGACGGCGGGTGTGCCGAACATCCACCGGTCGGCGACGACCAGGTCCGAGACGAGCTCCCTGCTCGGGACGTGTGCGAGACCCGGCTCGAGTTCGGCGAGGACGGCGTCGTCGACGGACCCGGGCGCGTACGGACCGCGAGCGACCCGGCGGGCCTCGATGTCGGCGATCGTGAACGGAGTCGCGTACCGATGTGCCGCGGGGACCAGTCGTGGACCGGGCGCCACGGTGACGGTGAGGCCGAGGTCGGCGGAGACGATGAGGCAGGTCTCGACGAACGCGCCGATGCCGAGGGCCAGGTCGCGCCCGGTCGGGTCGGAGTCCGGCAGGCTGCGGGCGGGATCGACGTCGATGGTGATCTCGTCGGCGTGGTACTCCGGTCGCCACGGCTGCGTGTTGTGTGCGCTCGGCGCCCGGCGGCAGATCGCCTCGGTGGCCCGCAACCGCTCGACCCAGCTCACCGGGCTCCTCGTTCGTAGAAGGTGTACCCGTGCAGTGGCCGCCCACCCGCGCGCCGGTACTGGGCGGCGGAGGCGACGTTCGTCCGCTCGACGAAGGTGCTGCGCAGCGTCCGGTAGCCGCTGCGGGCGAGGTTGCGGTGCAACTCCCGGGACAGCAGCGTCAGGTAACCGTTGCCCTGCTCGTCGGGAACTGTGCCCTTGATGATGAGGACCGCGTCCCGCCGGTACCGGCGGCGGGTGGCGAGAAGCCGGAGCTGGTTGAGGACACCGAGTCGACCGCCGACCTTCATGAGGTATTCGGAGATGTCCGGCACGGTGACGACGAACGCGACGGGTCGGCCGGCCTTCTCCAGCCAGAGGAGCAGCCCCTCGTCGAGCAGGAACGCCAGGCCGTCGGTCTGCTCCGCCAGTTGCTCGGCGGAGATGTCGGTGTAGTAGCCCAGCTGCGCGAAGCTCGCGTTGAGCATCCGGCGCAGGATCGGCAGTTGGCTGCGCAGGTGCCGCCGGGAGCCGTGCCGGATGACGAGCTGTTCGCTGCCGATCCGGGCATCGTCGAAGGCGAATCCACAGTCGGCGTCGACGGCCGGCGACGCACCCGTGGCCGTGCCGTCGACGTCGACGAGCCAGGTGTCGGCCTCGAAGCGACGGTGGAAGCCGTGCCGCTCGTACATGTCCGGGTAGTAGGCGGGGTTCCACGCCGAGTCCACGAAGCCACGGTCGGCGAAGCCGGAGGTGATCACCCCACCGGTCTGGTTGGGCAGCAGGGCCACCGGCCCGAACAGGTGTCGCCCGTCGGCCCGGTGCTCGACCGCGTCCATGATGGCGGCGAAGACGTCGTCGTCGTCGACGAACTCGGTGTGCCCGAACAACTGGCGCGGGCCGACCTTGGCGTCGAAGGGCGCACTGCGGTGCATGCTGGTGCGTCCGACGACCTCGCCGCGTCGGTCGCGGACCACGAACAGCTCGGCGTCGCCGCGGTGGGCCGCGATGACCGATGACACCAGGGGCACGTACCTGTCGGTCGGGTGGAGCCGGAGCGGAAAGTCGACGAAGGCCCGCAGGTCGGCCCGTGACCGCACGGGATCCAGTCTCATGTGCGGTGCACCGGCGGGCCGGACGTCTCCCGCGAGAGCGGGGTGAAGGTCGGTATGTGTGCCATGCCGTCTCCCTCGGCGCGCCAGATGCCGTTGCTGTAGCCCTCGGGCTCGGCGTTGTAGAGGCGGATGTAGCCGCCAGTCGCGTTCTTCGTGCCGTGATCGGTCACCCAGCACATGAGGTCACGGTGATGGCGGCTGCGGGCGAACGTCAGGAGCGCGTCACGGTCGCTGAAGAAGGCGATGGTGCCGAGTGTGAACGGGAACTGGTAATAGACGGTGTGCCACCGGTATCCGTCCATTCGTTTCATCTGCCGGACCATCCGGAACCAGATCCGGATGAGCGTGAGGATCGAGCGCGGCCCCCGGTAACGGGTGGCGCCGACGAACATTGCTGTCGCCTGGCCCACGGCGGGAGCGGCGGAGAAGTCCGTGGTCCTCATGCCGGCACGCCCTTCACCAGGTAGACGTTCTTGATCGTCGATGCCGCGCCGGCGAACGGGCCGGTGCCGTACTCGTGGGCCTCCACGCGCAGGTCCGCAGCGGACGGGTCCTCGGCGAGGGACTCGGCGAAGTCCCGGCTGACCTCGGCGAGGTGGCGCAACACTCCCGCGCGGCAGGTCTCGGTGAGGGTTGCCCGCTCCACCGGGTCGAGCGTCAGGCCCTCGCGGAGTTGCAGGTTGACGACCGGCCGGCTCTCCAGGTCGGCCTGCTCGGTCACCGCCAGGCAGAAGCTCTGCAGCAGGTGCGCCCGGGGATTGTCGGCATAGAGGCCGTACTCGACGTCCTGCGGGTAGATGTTGGCGCCCATGTACGAGATCGTGCTGTCCTTGCGGCCGTACAGGAACAGCAGTGGGAGACGCATCCGGTCGACCTGCCAGGCACGGTCCGCGGCGGCCCGCGCCGCGGGGTCGGCGATCGCGGCCAGGACATCCGGGTACGAGATCAGCCGGCCCTCGTCGCCGATGTTGTAGCGCACCCGGGGATTGAGCACCGCCGTCGAGTTGATCGTGCAGAGCACCTCGTGGTCCGGAGTGGTCTCCAGGTACGTCTCCAGCGGGTTGTACTGGAAGACCATCGGCAGCCGGTGCTCGGCGGCGCCGAGCAGGGCGGTCCGCAACGCGGCGTCGGTACGCAGTCGTCGGCGGACCCAGACGCTGAAGTCGCTCTCCCCCGCCATACCGATGGTGAGGTCGCTGGCCCCGTAGCCGGAGCGCACCTTGACGAAGCGCTCCTGCAGGTAGTCGCGCAGCGCCTCGGTCATCCCCTCACCGCCGACGAGTCCGCTGATGCGGTAGTCGGCCCAGGGGAAGTCCTCGGCGTCGAGTTTGTCGCGCAGGTGCTTGAGGAACGGCGGGTAGGCGGTGACGATGTAGTCGAAACCGGGGCCGAAGTACAGCAGGGTGTCGACGATCTTCCGCAGGTCGGGCCCCGTGTTCTTGACCATCGCGATCTTCGACATGGCGATGCCGGTGTTGGTGCCGGTTGCCCAGGCGCCCATCGAGTACGCGTTGATGACGAACCGCCGCTTCGACGGGAACACCATCGTCGCGTAACCGGCCAGGTTCTTGTGCACCGAGCGCAGCTCGCGGCGGCTGCGGATCCAGTTGAACGGCTGGCCGGACGAGCCCGACGACTCGTCGACGACGCTGCCGGCGATCTCGATCTCCCCGTGCCGACAACGCTGCGCCTCCGGGTACGCCTGCACGTACGACCGCTTGTCGGTGGGCGGGTACGACGACAGATCGAACCAGCGGAACCGCCAATTGTGACCGCGCAGGAAATCGCCGTACGCGGGCACGTCGATCGCGGCGAACTGGCAGGTCATCCAGGCGTGCAGCCGGGCGAAGCGCCCCAGGGAGGGTCGGTACTGACGGGCCGTGAGCCGCCACACCGCCGGATGGATCCGGTAGAGGGTGTAGAGCCAGGTCAGGGCGAAGCTTGCGGCCCGCAGGGTCCACCGACGCAGGAATGTCACCACGCGGCAACACTATTTGTCGGTCGAGCCGGCCACCTGATGGCGGGTACTCAGGTGTCCTGAGTAGTGAGCACGCCACTCCTCGGCCGGCGTGAGCGGAACGGGTACGGGCCGCCGCACCACGGTCGTCAGCTCGATCCGCTGGCCCTCGGCCGCCGACCGGAGCAGGGCGGTCATCGTCTCCAACACGTGCAGCGCGACGTCGCCGCCCGCCCGCGCCGGACGGTGCCCGTCGGCGGTGACCATGTCGATCAGGCCGATGCCCCGGGACGCCTCGGCGTAGCCGGCCTGCGGTGGGAGAGCGCGCCAGTCGGTGTCGCCGAGCGCGAGGACGCGGACCTCTCCGTCGAAGTAGTTCGGGTCGGGCACGGCGAGTGTGCCGGTCTCCCCTCGTACCTCGATCGGCGCGGCGGTCGTCGCGACCCCGTCGAAGCTCGTGGTGATCGTGGACAGGGCGCCGTTCGCGTGTTCGAGCACGCCCGTCACGTGGGTGTCCACCTCCACCGGGATCCGCTGGCCGGTACGCGGACCCGAGCCGATGACGCGCTCGGGGCGCAGACGGCTGGCGGCGCCGACCACCGCGCGGACCGGTCCGAGCAGGTGGATGAGCGCCGAGACGTAGTACGGCCCCATGTCCAGCAACGGGCCGCCGCCCGGGGCGTAGTAGAAGTCGGGGTGGGGATGCCAGCGCTCGTGCCCCGCGGTGACCATGACCGCCGACGCGGACATCGGGCGTCCGATGAGCCCGCCGTCGATCGCCGCCCGCGCCGTCTGCGTGCCCGTGCCCAGGACGGTGTCCGGCGCACACCCGACGCGTACGCCGGTCGTCGCGGCCCGGTCGATGACCGTGCGGCCGTCCGGGAACGTCACGGCGAGCGGCTTCTCGACGTAGACGTTCTTGCCGGCGTCGACCGCGCCCAGCGAGATGTCGGCGTGCGCCGCGGGGATCGTGAGGTTGAGCACCGTCTGCACGTCCGGGCTGGCGAGCAGGCGTTCGACGCTCATCGCCTCGGCACCGGGCATCGTGGCGGCGACCGCCGCCGACCGGGACGCGTCGAGGTCGGCGAGTGCGGCGATCCGCACCGCGGGATGGTTGGCGAGGGTGTCCAGGTAGGCGCGGGAGATGACCCCGAGACCTACGACGCCGACGCGGTGCGGGTCGCCCACACCATCCCCCTCTCGATGACGGTACGCACGCTCGCGTGCTCCAACACGTCCACGCTGTGCCCCGGGGTCGTCACGACGACGCGTCCGGCACCCCAGCGCCGGGTCCAGATCGCCGGTGAGGTGACCGGCCGGTGCCACGGGTGCCACGCCTGCGTGGGGTGGGTGGTGACGGCCAGGACGTCGATCAGGTCGTCGTGCAGCACCCAGTACTGTTCGGTGACCAGGTCGAAGTCCTCGACACCGGCGGTGATCGGGTGCTCCCGGCCGAGGTCGGTGACGCGCACCGTGTGCGGCAGGAAGTTGTCCTCCGGGCCACCGTGACGCTCGCACGGCTCCTTGCCCGGATGGGTCGCGAACTGGCCGCCCACCAGGTGCAGGTATTCCGAGGACGCGCGGAACGAGTCCACAATGCCGCCGTGCCACCCGGTGAAACCCGTACCGGCGCTGACCGCCGCGCTCAGGCCCGCCGCCTCGGCCGAGGTGATCTGCGCCATCGTCATACACTGCACGACGAGGTCGGTGGCGGCCATCTCGGCGGCATCGGCGTAGATCTCCGTCGACTCCTCGACCCGTACGGCATAGCCGCTCCGGTCGAGGAAGGGGATGAACAACTCGGTCGCCTCGACCGGCTGGTGCCCCTCCCACCCGCCCCGAACCACAAGTGCTCTCCGCTGCGCCACCCTCGCTCCCTCCGACGGTCCGTCGATACCCATGCATGTCGGGCACCGAAACCGTACTCGTGATTGCCGTCAAAGCCGACCTTGGCCAGCTTCCGGATCACACAGTGAAGGCGGCCCGTACGCCTCGGTGTCGAGGCGTACGGGCCGTACCGTCGATGTGTTGCTACCTCAGACGGCCGTACGCGACCACTGCTGGTTGGTGCCGGTGTTGCAGGTGTACTGCTTGAGGACCACGCCGTCCGCGGTCGACGCGGCGGGTACGTCCACGCACTTGTTGCTGTGTCGGGCCCGGAGCTGGAAGTAGTTGCCGTTGGTGACCATCTGGAACTGCTGGTTGGTGCCGCTGCCGCAGGTGTACTGGACGAGTTCGGCACCGTCGGCGGTCGACGCGCTCACCACGTCGAGGCACTTGCCGCTGTTGCGGCTGACGATGCGCCAGTAGCCGCTGCCGGCGTCCTGGAACTGCCACTGCTGCCAGGCGTTGCCGCCGTAGGTGTACTGGGCGACGCGCGCGCCGTTGTCGGCGTTCGGTGACTGGACGTTCATGGCCTTGCCGCTGTGCCGCACGTCGAGCCGGTAGAACGTTCCCGTCGACGGCGGAGGCGTCGTCGGGTCGCCGCCGCCGATGGTGTCGCCCCACGCGTACCGGATCCGGTCCGCACCGGAGGCGTTGCGGACGGTCAGGTTGAGGTCGGTGCCGCTGCCGGTGAGAGCGAACATCGAGTACCAGTCGTAGCCGATGGTGCCGGTCTTGCCGCCGAGGGCGGGCCAGTAGGTGCCGCCCATCTGGTTGTCGCGCATGACCTGGGCCATGGCCCGGATGTAGCGCACGAAGTTGTCGGTGCTGCCCGCGTCGGCGTAGTTGCGACCGTCGTTCATGGGGCCACCGAACTCGGTGGCGACGGCGCGGGAGGCGCAGTTGCCGAGGCGTTCCCGGATGTGGCTGCGGAAGCCGTCGTAGGTCATCGCGCCGTAGAAGAAGGTGTAGTAGTGGAAGGACAGCAGCGTCGAGTTGAAGCGGCTGTCGTTGCAGATGTCGCGCAGGTCCTGGCTGAAGCCGGTGCCACCGATCAGCACCCGGCCGGGCACCGCCGAGGTGTGGTAGCTGAGCCAGTTCGCGGCGACGTTGCGCCACTCGGTCGAGCTGTAACCGTGCGGCTCGTTCATCGGCTCGAAGTAGACGTTCGTGTTCGAGCCGTACGTGTTGGTCACCGTGGACCACATCGTGTTCCACGCGGCGAGATTCGTGATCCTGCCGCCGGAGGCGGCGGCGTCCTCCCAGTACGCGAGGATGACCTTGAAGCCGCGGGCGGTGGCGGCGTCGATGGCGCCTCGGTAGGCCTCCCACCAGGCAGTACCCACCGTGTGGGTGTTGATGGGCAGCCGGACGGTGTTGATGCCCATGGTGGACGCCATGTCGTCGTAGATGGCGTTGGCCTTGGCCCGCACCGTCGCGTTGCTGTCGGACATGCTCAGGCCCTGCACGACGAGCGGGCTGGTCTTGAAGTTGTCACCCAACATGGCCCAGTTCATGCCTCGGAACTGGCTGGTGGCGGCGACGGCGGGCGACGACGCGACGACGACCACGCCGCCGACCATCGCCGTCACGGCGGCCACCAGGGCGATCAACGTCCGGCGCAACGACCGGCTGATCCGTTCCATGCGTTGTCCAATCACTAGATCGTGCCTCTGCGGGCTCGACATCTTGGGGGGGTTAGCTGGTCACGCGGAAGGTCGCGTCGGCACGGCTCTGCGCGTCGGGGATCTGGTCGAGCCGGAGCAGGTAGGCGTAGTGCCGGATGTACCGGTCCGGGTGGCTGTAGGACTGGAACGACGTCCAGGACGAGTCGGCCAGACCCGCGACCCGCCGGAAGGTGGCGTCGGCGGCGAAGGTGGCGGTGCCGTCGTTGGCTTCCAGTCGGAAGTCGAACCCGTAGTGGCGCAGGTAGTAGCCCGGGTAGTTGACCGACTGGATGGAGACCGTGCCGGAGCCGGCCAGGCCGGGCACGATCCGCCACTGACCGTCCTGGGCGGGGCTGACGTTCGGGTCGATGCGGACGTCGTAGTCGTAGTGCCGTACGTACCGGTCCTGGAAGTTGTACGACTGGATCCGGTTGACGGCGGTGACGGGCCAGCGGGCGAGCACCCGGTCCTGTTCGGCGGCGGTCAGGTTGAGGATCGTTCCGTGCCGCTTCCTGGTGCCACCCATGGCGTACGAGCCGGACGCCGGCAGCCGGTAACTGCTCGCACTGGACGGGTTGGTGGTCAGCACCGGCAGGTAGCCGCGGCCGCTGGAGTACTGATCGAGGTAGAGGACCCACTCGTTGCGGTTGTTGTACTTCATCCACATCGGGCCCTCGACCTGGGCGCCGGTCAGCCCGATGCCGGACAGGTTCCCGAGGCTCGTCCAGGTGCCGAGGATGGAGTTGCTGCCCTCGATGGCGATCTGGCCGTCTCGGGAGGCCCGGACGTACCGGTAGGCGCCGACGCCGGTGGGCACCTCGACGATCTGGGTGTCGATGATCTCCTGGCTGCCGGGTCGGTTGATGTAGACCTGCGGCGTGGTGATGCTGCGGAAGTTCGTGGTGCGCGCGGAGTAGATGCGGTGCTTGGTCGCCCCGTTGAACGGGACGTTCGTCGCCCAGTAGAGGACGTAGTCGCCGGTCTCCGGGTTCCAGATCGCCTCCGGCGCCCAGGCGTTGCGTCCGTCCGGAATCGCGCCGGCGACGTTCAGCAACCAGGGCGCGGACCAGTTGACCAGGTCGGTGGACTCCCAGACGACGAGGTTGCGGCTGCCGTTGTTGATCGCGGCCGACCAGTCCTGGCCGCAGCCGATGCACAGGTCGGTCGCGATGATCCAGTACCGGTCGCCGGCCGGAGAGCGGACCAGGGCGGGGTCGCGGACGCCGCGGGTGCCGACCGTGGAACGCAGGACCAGCCCACCGTTGTTGAGGTCCGTCCAGCGCAGGCCGTCGGTGCTGTGGGCGAGGTAGATCTGTTGGGCGGTGGACGACTCGCCGGTGAAGTGCGCCATCAGGTAGCCGACTGTCGGGTCGAGCGCGGACGCCTGCTTCGGTGTCGCCGCCGACCAGGTGGTGAACAGCAGGCACGCGGCCACCGCGACCGCGCCGAGCCGCGCGAGGACTCTCGACATGTGTCTTTCTCCTTCGCGGAGGGGCATCCGGGTCAGCTAGAGCGTCGGTACGACGGGACGGATGGTGCCGTCGGCGTTGAACTCCATCCGGTCGATGGCGGTCTCCCGGTTGGTGCCGTTGCCGGCCGGCACGGCGAACCGGTGGTAGGCGATGTACCAGGTGTCGCTGCCGGGCGCCCGGACCACCGAGTGGTGGCCGGTGCCCCGGATGCCGACGTCGAGTCGCTTCTGCAACACGACGCCGCGCCGGGTCCACGGCCCGAGAGGCGACGGGCCGGTGGCGTACGCGACCCGGTAGTCCTCACTGCGCGTGTCGTTCTCCGACCACATGAAGTAGTACTGGCCGTTGCGCTTGAACACGAACGGCGCCTCGTTGTAGCCCGACGGCGTGCTGACCCGCACCTGTGCGGCATCGAAGGAGGTCATGTCGCTGTTCAGCCGCACGGCCCGGGCGACGCCCTGCCCCCAGTACAGGTAGGACTGCCCGTCGTCGTCGGTGAACACCATCGGGTCGATCGCCTGCCCACCGGAGAACTGGTCGCTGCGGACAAGCGGCCGGCCCAGCGCGTCCCGGAACGGCCCGGTGGGGCTGTCGGCCACGGCGACCCCGAGGTGCTTGGCGGTGTTGCCGCTGGCCGCGCCACCGCTGAAGTACAGGTAGTAGCGGCCGTTGGCGCTGGCCACCGCCGGCGCCCAGGCCGAGTTGTCCGCCCAGGACACGTCCGGGCCGTGGTCGAGGATCACCCCGTGGTCGGTCCAGTTGACCAGGTCGGTGGAGGAGAACGCCTTGTAGTAGGTGCCGGTCCAGCTCGCGTAGCCGTCGGTGGTCGGGTAGAGGTAGTAGCGGCCGTTGAAGACGGCGAGGTGCGGGTCGGCGAAGAGGCCCGGGAGCACCGGGCCCCTGGTGGTCTTGGGCGCCCACGGCGCGACGAGGCGGAAGGAGCTGTCCGCCCGGAACGCGGCCGTGTCCTGGTAGGCGTCGAGCCAGAGCGTGAAGTCGCGGTGCCGGATCCGCCGGTTCGGATAGTTGTACGAGGCCAGTGCCACCGATCCGGCGACCGAGCCGTCCGCCGCGCAGAAGGTGGCGTCGGCTCGGAACCCCGCGTCACCAGCGTTGGGGTCGATCCGCAGCCGGTAGTCGCGGTGCCGCAGGAACATGCCGTTCTTGGTCTGGAACGAGTAGCAGGCGGGTGAGGCCAGACCGTTGACCACTGTGAAGGTGGCATCGAGCTTGACCTGGTTGGCGCTGCCGGAGGTCACCGGATCGAGTTGCCCGAGGTAGTCGACGTGCCGCACGTACCGTCCGGTCTGGTTGACGGCCTCCAGCGAGACGGCGCCGGTCGGCAGCGTGGCGGCCTGCGCCGGCCCGTCGGCGACCACCACGAGAGCGGCGGCGGCCACGGCGGAGAGGGCCAGGATCCGGATGCGGACGTAGCCGTTGGCCAGGGTCACGACTCCTCCTCCGGGCAGGCCGTCGATGTTAGCGTTAACAAGATCAAATCGTGCGTGGCTCGGGGTCTTCATGGTTTTGCTCGACGGGCAACCTGCCGCACGGGACAACTCTGGTGCGCCACGCCGTACAGGCACAATGTGTTCTGCTCGTTAAGTTCGCGTTGCGGACCAGTGTTAGCGATCGCATCAACGGGTGTCAAGGATCGACCAATCTCGCTTACCTTGATCGCGCCGCCCTTGCCGGCGCTATCGTTCTGGCATGGTGCTCACGTCATCCGGTGCCGTCGGCGCCGCCTTCCTCGCCGACGAGCCGGCCGACGGCGTCGACCTCAGCCTGTTCGGACAGTTCACGGGCTCCTGGGCACTGGACTG
This sequence comes from Micromonospora sp. DT231, assembly GCF_049847025.1. Classification (NCBI taxonomy): domain Bacteria; kingdom Bacillati; phylum Actinomycetota; class Actinomycetes; order Micromonosporales; family Micromonosporaceae; genus Micromonospora; species Micromonospora sp. DT231. The sequence continues at coordinate 313,755 of NZ_JBNCNO010000005.1, forward strand.
CACCGAGTACGACCCCGACGGGTCCTCGACCGTTCGACGAGGCGAGTGGCACTTCGGGTACGCGTTGGGCGGCCGGGCCACCACAGATGTCTGGATCCTGCCCGGCGTCGAACACGGCGTCAGCGTGCGATTCCCCGACCCCGCAGCCGGTGCGGGAGTCTGGCGCTCGACGTGGGTGGGACCCGGACGGCGTCGGGCACACACCTTCCTGGCCTCTCGCGTCGGCGAGCAGATCGTGCTGGACGGCGGCGACCTCCGCTGGACCTTCTCGGACATCGAGGCCGACGAGTTCCGCTGGTGCAACGAGGCACGACAGCCCGACGGCACGTGGCGACTCGATCAGACGTTCCGGGTGTGGCGGCGCCACGACAGCCGGCCGGAAGGCTAGACCCAACGCCACGACCGTTAGACGGAATGACCGTTCGTCACCGGCACCGCCCGTCCCCGTCCCCGTCCCCGCGCCCGCGCCCGCGCCCGCGCCCGCGCCCGCGCCCGCGATCTTGCACTTTCTGTCCCGTCATAAGGGTCATCTGCCCCCGTTTCGACCACAGAAACCGCAAGATCGGCGCGATCCCCGGAGCGCGGTGAGTTTTCGCTTCTTGATCTGTTGCCAGCCTTGCCGGCCGATATCCAAGGTGTTCCATTGAGAGGGCAGTCAGATCCGGCATCCGGTGTCCGCTCCGGCTGAACCTGGCCAGCGTTCAGAGCGGTAACCAGCTGGGGTCAGCGGGTCTTCTCAAACCAGGCGGCGACCAACTCCAGCGGGCGGCGGCGACCGGTGAACATGGTGACCGTGTTACGGAGATCGTAGGTCTGGCGGGTATCCGTGGGCGTGGTGGTGAGGTGGTTGAGCATGAAGGGGGCCAACCAGAAGTACTTCGCGGCGCCGGTGAGTTGGATGGCGCGGCGGACGGTAGCGGCGTCCACCGCGCCAGCGAGGCCGCGAAGGTAGCCGGTGGTGACCAGTTCGACGACCTCGTCGATCAGGGCCAGGTCGACCAGTCCGTCGAAGAACGTGTCGAGGATGAGGTTGGCGGCGTCCTCGCCGAGTGGACCTGGGCCGACGAAGCTCCAGTCCAGCAGCACCGGCCCCGAGTCGTCGACGATCAGGTTCGTCGGCCAGACGTCGTGGTGGCAGAGGGTGCGGGGCAGCTCATCCGTGGCACGCAGCACGTCGTACCGGCGTAGCCACAGCTCTCGTAGGCTGGTCCGGAGGTCGTCCGGCCAGGCGGAGGCCGCGGTGGGATGGTCCCAGGGGATCGGTTCGGTGACGGGGCGGGTCGTGGTGTAGTCGCGCAGCCAGTCGCGGGACAACCATGGCTCGGTGGGGCGCCGGCCCAGCCAAGACGCGTGCCCAGCGCCGAGCCGCTCGGCGAAGTCGCCAAGCGTCGCGGGCGTTGCCGCGGTGCCGGGCACGCCGTCGACGTGCTCCAGCCACAGCGCGACCGACCCGTCGGGCCGGTCCGTCCACTCCAGCAGGGCCGGAGCGCGGATGCCCGCCGCCGAATAGGCAGTCTCCGCCAGCCCATCGCGGTAGGCCAGGGCTTCTCGCTGCCAGTAGTTCCAGTGGCCCTGGTCGGTGCTCGCCGCCCAGTGCGCGGGCACCCCGCTCCGGCCAGGCGGGGCCGCGATCTTCAAGATCGTATTCCGGCCATCGCGGTTCACCCGCCAGATGCCGCCGGTCGCCCCGTTGAGCGAGTTGTGGGTCAGCAGCTCGGCCTCCGACTGCCGCCCTACGAGATCACCAGGCGGGTTCATCAGCGCATCCTATGTACCGCTCTCATCTGGACGCTGGCCAACCCGCCGAGCGTGGTCACCCTCGGGGTGCAGGGCTTCGGAGAGTCACCGCGCGGAAATGTCAGTGCCGTCTGCAAGGCTGCTGCGCGATAAGTGCCACCAAGATGAGAAGGTGCGAGATGAGCTCGAAGGCTGGCGGAACGTTCGAGGTCACATCATTCGAGCCGGAGGTGCTCGACGAAGGCCCGGGGGCCGCACTTGGCCGGGCGCGGGTCACCAAGACCTTCCAGGGCGGCCTGGCCGGCACCGGTACGGTGACCATGCTGTCGGTGACCGACAACGAGGGCAGCCCCGCTGCCTACGTCGCCGTGGAGCGATTCACGGGCGAACTTGACGGCCGCAAAGGCTCGTTCGTCCTGCAACACAGCGCACCCGGCAGCCACGGTGAGCGACTCGCCATCCGCGTCGTCCCGGGAACGGGCTCCGGTGACCTCGCCGGGATCGCGGGAGAATTCGAGATCATCCAGTCCGACGACGGCGGCCACTCCTACGTCCTGGAGTACACACTGGCCTGACGCGTACCGACCTGCGCGACCAGCGACTCACCCGATCCACCGAGCAGTGGCGGCGAGACTTGCCCAGCACTCGCATCCCCCAGCAACGACAACCACCCAGCAGAGCAAGGATGCTCGCGTGGAATCCAACACCGTGCACTGGGCGTCGCGGCGCTACCTCAAGGCACGATACGAGGATCTGCGGCGTGGGTACCGCCAACTGCCCAACAATGGCCGCCAAGCCGACGGGTACCACTACACCACCGAGGCGAAGCAGATCTTTCCCCGCTACAACGTGGTGGCAGCGATCCTGGTGGAGGTCGAGCGCCTCGATCCGGACCACCTCTCCGGCATCGACGTGCTGACTCACGCGCTCCTCGCCGCCGCCGAGGCCGCGAACTCTCCGTTCACCACGCCCAGGCAGGACGAGGTGGAGGCTGGCGCCATCGCGGACGAGCGTCGGCTGTTCGCCGCAAACGTGCGGCGGTGGGTGGCGCAGCCCGACCTCGACATCGACCCGCTTCCGTACCGACGCGTGCTGACGCCTGAGGAGTCATCAGCCTGGCGCACGTCGCTGCAGCACCGATGGGGTGTGCGAAACGGCTGGTGGCACCCCTTGCTGGGCGGTTCGGTTCCGGACGACGTGCTGGTGCTGACCGGGGAGTCGATGTGGGAGGACGACGGCGTTGACCAGGTCCGCCGGGTGCTGCGGGAACTGGGCCGCCGCCGCGTGGTCGAGGTGAGTGAGTACGGCGCCGACTACCTGCTGGACGTCGGGATCTTCGCACCGAGGTACGCCGGGGCCGAAGCTCTCTGGAGCGACGAGCGGCACGACTGGATCGCCTACGCGTCCCACGAAGGGACCGTGGCGTTCGGCGGCGCGCTCTCCGCCGGTCTCGCGACGAACTGGCCTGACGTCCTCGGTTGGCGATGGTCCGGATGGCACGAATTGGGCCACCTGGAGCGTCCGTGATTCTGGGTCAGGCCGGGAGCACGGCCTGCTCGGCTCCCCCGGTCGTCAATGCTGCGAGCGGACGGCTACGGTGCTGCCGTGGCGGTGTGGGAGCTGTGGCGGCAGGATGACAGCGGCAACCGGGTCCAGATAAGCGCTTTCGCTGATCGGCACCACCACCTGGTACAACGTCGATCCGAATACGTACCTCGAATGCGGGGCGGCCGGAGCGCTGGGCGGCTGGAGCGAGGACGACGGCATACGGAAGCCGCTTCCTGGCAAACACGCGGAGTTGGTGAACGAACGGGAGCCAGGCGATCAGGCCATCGATTTCCTCGGCTGGGACGATCTGGCGGACCTGGCCCGGTGTGGGCAGCAGTACGAGTAGCGAACTGCGTCAGGCGGTGGCCAGTCGGACTGCCGTGACACAGGTGTGGCGTCTGCCCCCGGCGGCACAAACCTCTCCAGAAACTCGTGGCCGGCCGAAGGCGGGCGCGTCAGTTCTGGATGGAGAACGTCGCGACGACACCGTTGTGGTCGGACCTGGTGCCACCGACGACGTCGTAATCGGTCATCCACATCAGCTGGTGTGCGGGCAGCCGCTTCCAGAAGTAGACGTAGTCGATGTGCCGGTTGCCGTGTGTGCCGGTGCCCTTCTCGCCGTAGAGGTTGTAGTTGGAGCGCAGATTCGGTAGCTCGTTGGCCTCGAAGACCTGCCACGGGAACCTCGCGTACCCGTAGCTCCGGTCGGCGCTGAAGTCGACGTTGAGGTCGCCGCTCACGATGACCTGACCCTCGTCCTGCTTGTCCACCGCCAGGTCCTTGAGACCCTGGAACTGCGCCTCGGCGCACCGGGTGCGCGGCAGGTCCTCGGGCCGGCCGGCGTTTTCGATGCTCGCCACCGCGTGGGCGTTGATGTGGGTCACGTTGCGACCACTGGTCCTGTGCCGGTACTTGACCCAGTTGTTGTACCGCGCGGGCGGCACCTCGCCCGGACCGTTTGTGTCACAGACGAAAATCGACCCCTTGTCGAGTACGTCGAACACGCTCTTCCTGGCGATCAACGCTTCGCCGGCCTGGTTGGTCCCGCCCGGGGCGTACAACCACCAGCCGTTGTCCGCGGCCCAGCTCTCCAGGAACGCCTTGCGGGCGCCGACCTCGTTGAGACCGACGAGGTCCGCCCTGGACGCGATCAGGTTCAGGTCGTGCACGAAGTCGGCCTGGCTCAGCCCGTAGTAGATGTTCAGCGTCGCCGCCTTGAAGCCCGTGCTCGCGGCAGTCGCCGGGGCTGCCGGCAGCAGGGCCGCCACCAGCGCGACGGCGCCCGCGAGAGCGCCCAGGGCGCGGGCCTGCCAGTCCGTTGTCCTGCGCATCGACGTCCTTCCGCACGAACCGCCGTCGGTGGCGGCCAACGAACCCTATCGATTCAAGTCGACGCGAGGCCGAACATCCGGTGACGAAGCATGGACAGACCTGGGTCGACCCGTGCGGGCGGGGGTCGGGGCGGATGACGACCGGCCGTGCTCGACCAGGCACGAATTATCATTCCGCCATGGACGACACCACCCGCGGCGTACGAATCAGAGGCGGTGGCCCGCCCGACGCCCCCGCGATGCTGGACATGCTCGACGCCGCGGTGGCCTGGATGAATGATCGCGGGAACACCGAGCAGTGGGGCACCACCCCGTTCTCCGCGAAGCCCGGAGGGGCCGAACTGGTCGACCGGTACCTGACCGAGAACCTCCCGTACATCGCGGAGGTGGACGGGACGCCGGCCGCAGCCCTGGTGTTGGACTCCGGGCCCGATCCGCGGGCACCGATCGCGCCTGCGGACGAACCCGAGCGCTACGTCCGCCTCCTGGTCACCGACCGACGATTCGCCGGCCGGAATCTCGGCTCGGCCCTGCTGGCCCACGCCGTGCAGGAAACCCGACGGGCCGGCGTGCGGTTGCTACGCGTCGACTGCTGGGCGGGCGGCGGTGGCGAGTTGGTGGCGTACTACGAACGCCACGGGTTCACTCCCGCCGAAACCTTCATGGCTGGGTCCTGGCCGGGGCGGGTACTGGCCCAGCGGGTCGGCTGAGCCGCGCCTCTCCGTCAGTTGTGCGACCGCCGAGAACGCGTGGAGGATTCCGACATGGAACCCGAACCGCCGCGCGATCTGACGCAGCGTAAGCAGGACGCGCTCGCCCGCCTCGACCACGACAACGCCGGACGAGGTCTGCAGCGCACCCGGATCAGGAGTCGGGGCGGTATTGGCCCACCGGAGTCGCACGGAGCCACAGCAGGCCCACCACTGCCGCCGTAGCCGACAGGAGAACAAGCTTCAGCCACGGGCCGCCGTTGCCCAGGTGTGGCATCGTCTCGTCGGCGAGGTTCCAGGCCGCGTGCATCAGGATCGCCGCTGGGACACCACCGCGCAGGCGTTCGGTGACGAAGAGCATGAGGTAGGTGAATGGAAGGAGCGCCAGGAAGAACACCGCCCCCTGCTGGGTGAACAAGCCTTCGTCGTGCTGCCCGGTGCCAGGCAGGAAGAACAGCGGCACGTGCCACAGGCCCCACCCGGCTCCCAGCACCAGGGTGGTCGCCATCCGGCTGTAGGACTGCCTCAGGCGTGGCTGTACGTACCCCCGCCAGCCGAACTCCTCCGCCACTGGCCCTGCGAGCAGCGTGTAGGCCAGCGCGATGAGCGGTCCGCCCACACCGGCGACTACCGAACCCGCGTGGTGCGGGATCGCCGACAGGTCGTTCAGGTTCATCAGGACCGCCGCACCCACCGGGGCGACCCCGCCCAGCAGTACCGCCACCACTGACGTGCCAAGCGACCATCGCGTGCGGGGGCCCGGACGCCTTTCCCCGCGGCGCCGCAACCACAGGATCAGCGCCGCCAGGGACGGGCCACTCGCCGCGAGCGCGAACACCAGCAATCCGAGTCCCTCGTCGGGGCTGACACCCAGCACTCCCAGCAGTGCAAACGGGATCCAGGTCAGCAACAGACACACAGCCCAAAACTCCAGCAGCCGGCGGCGGACCAAGCCGCGTTCGGCGGGCAGATGGCGCGTCGGCGCGAATTCGTCCGCCGCCGCGGCCCGGGTGACCGGACGGCGATGCCCGCGCTGCCGTTGGCGCAACTTGGCCATGGTGTGCTCATCTCGTCGTCGCATTGATGACCACGACGCTACGAGGATCCTCGGTCCCTAACGATCCGGCTGGTCGGTGAGCCTCCGGTAGGGTTAACCCGCCTCTCCCACCACCCCGAACGTTCGATTCCTCAGGCGGTGGCCAGTCGGACCATGAACTGGCAGCCCTCCGGGGTGTTGCGCACCTCGACCCGGCCGCCGTGCGCCTCCACCAGGCCGTGGACGATGGCCAGGCCGAGCCCTCCGGACGCCCCACCGTCGCCGGGGCGGGGGGTGCGGGCCGGTTCGCCCCGGAACGCGATGTCGAACAGCCGGGGCAGGTCGGCCGGGGGGATGCCGCCGCAGGTGTCGGCGACCGACAGCCAGGCGTGGTCGTCCTCGCGGCCGGCCTCGATGCGTACGGTGCCGTCCTCCGGGGTGTAGCGGACGGCGTTGAGCAGCAGGTTGGCGACGACCCGGGCCAGCTCCGGTTCGCTCGCGGCCACCGTCGGCCATCCCGACTCGCTGGCGATCAGCTTGATCCGGCGTGCGTCGGCAAGTGGGATGGTGCTGGCCAGCGCGTCCGACACCACCTCGCCGAGCGGCACCGCGGTCAACGACAGCCGCAGCGCTCCCGCGTTGATCCGGGACAGCTCGAACAGGTCGTCGACGAGTCGGGTCATCCGGTCGGTCTCCAGGCGGATCCGGCGGTGGTACTCGTCGACGGTGTACGGATCGCGGACCACCCGGTCCTCCAGCGCCTCCGCCATGGCCCGCAGCCCGGCGAGCGGGGTACGCAGGTCGTGGGAGACCCAGGCGACCAGGTCGCGTCGGCCCTTCTCCAGTTGCCGTTCCCGCTCCCGGGCCTGGTCGCGCCAGACCGCCGCGCGGGCCAGTCGACGGCCGAAGTGCCCGCCGACGGCGAGGCTGACCACCGCCGCCGCGGAGACGGTGATCAGCACCACCTCGAGGTCGTGGGCGGAGAGGAACATCGCCTCCGCGACCGCCAGGACCCCGACGGCGACGGCGACCACGGTGGTGGCGAGCAGCACGCTGACGTGCACGGTGATCGAGCTGCGCCGCAGGGCGCGCAGCAGCAGCGCGCCGGCGAGCCCGATGCCCAGTGCCGCGCCGAGGGCGATCGCGAAGATCAGCAGCAGGTCACGCATCGGCTGGCTCGTACCGGTAGCCGACGCCCCAGACGGTCACGATCCGCTGCGGATCGGCCGGGGTGGTCTCGATCTTCTCGCGCAGTCGGCGGACGTGCACGGTCACCGTCGAGTGGTCCCCGAAGTTCCAGCCCCAGACCTGTTCGAGGAGTTCGGCCCGGCTGAACACCCGGGACGGATGCCGCATGAGGTGGACGAGCAGGTCGAATTCACGCAGCGTCAGCGCCAGGTCGGCACCGGCGAGGCGGGCGGTTCGGGAGGTGGTGTGCACCACCAGGCTGCCGTCGGTGAGCGCCTCCGGCCGCTCGGGTGGCGGCCCGCCGGCGGCGCGACGGAGCACCGAGCGGACCCGGAGCACCAGCTCCCGGGGGGAGAACGGCTTGGTCAGGTAGTCGTCCGCGCCGAGTTGCAGCCCCAGGATGCGGTCGGACTCGTCACCCCGCGCGGTCAGCATGATGATCGGGATGCCGTCCGGCCGGGCCCGCAGCTCCCGGCACACCTGCAGGCCGTTGATCCGGGGCAGCATCAGGTCGAGCACGACCAGGTGTGGTGCCTGGCGAGCCACCGCCGCCAGTGCCTCCGCTCCGTCGCCGGCGTGGCTGACCTGGAAGCCGTCGTGTTCGAGGTAGCGACAGATGACGTCACTGACGGTCTGGTCGTCGTCGACCACCAGCACCCGCTGTGTCACGAACGTCCCCCGTTCCGGCCGGTCGACGTGTCCCCCGGCCTGTCCATCCGCCCAGCGTAGCCAGGTGCCGGGCGCCGACCGCACCGGCGAAACCTAACGAGGTTCTTACGGCAGCGCGGGACGGCCGGTGTGGGCGTACGCGGGGTCCTACGGTGACCGGAATGCGGATACTTGTCACCGGTGCTGCCGGGTTCATCGGCTCCCACGTCGCCGACCTGCTCGGCGAGGACGGGCACGAGGTGGTGGCCGTCGACGCGCTCCTGCCGGAGGCGCACGGCGCGACGCCACCGCCCTGGGCGCAGCGGCACGATCTCGTGGTCGGCGACGTGCGCGACGGCGAGCTGCTGACCCGACTGCTCGCCGGTGTCGACGCGGTCTGCCACCAGGCGGCCATGGTCGGCCACGGCGTCGACCCGGCCGACGCCCCCCGGTACGCCGCGCACAATGACCTCGGCACGGCCACCCTCCTCGCCGCGATGCACGCCACCGGCGTACGCCGCCTCGTGCTGGCCAGTTCGATGGTGGTCTACGGCGAGGGCCGCTACCACTGCCCGGTCCACGGAATCGTCCGGCCGGCCGGCCGTCGCGCCGCCGACCTGGCCGAGGGCCGGTACGAGCCGACCTGCCCCCGCTGCGACCTGACGCTCTCCCCTGATCTCGTGCCCGAGGACGCGCCGCTGGAACCGCAGAGCACGTACGCCGCCACCAAGCTGGCCCAGGAACACCTCGCCGGCGCGTGGGCCCGGCAGACCGGCGGGTCGGTCTGGGCGCTGCGGTACCACAATGTCTACGGGCCGCGGATGCCTCGCGACACCCCGTACGCCGGGGTGGCGTCGATCTTCCGGTCGGCCCTGGCCGCCGGGCAGGCGCCCCGGGTCCTGGAGGACGGCCGGCAGCGGCGCGACTTCGTGCACGTGAACGACATCGCGACGGCCAACCTGCTGGCCCTGACGACACCGGCACCTGAGCCCCTGGTCCCGGTGAACGTCTGCTCGGGTGAACCACACACCGTCGGCGAGTTGGCCCACGAGCTGGCTTCGGCGATGGGCGGGCCGGCGCCGGTCACGGTCGGCGGCGGGCGGGTGGCCGACGTCCGGCACGTCGTGGCCGATCCGGCCCGCGCCACCCGGCTGCTGGGTTTCACCGCCCGGGTCGGGTTCGGCGCTGGCATCGCCGACTTCACCACCGCGGTGATGCGGGAGCCGGCCTCGGTCAGGACACCGTCCACAGTAGGTGGTTGACGGCGAGAGCCGTGACGGCCTGGGCGGCCAGCCACCACCGTCGGTGTCGGGCGGGCAGGTGCGCGGTGGCGACCAGCAGCCAGACGGTGAACGGTAGCCAGATCCGCTCCACCTCGGCCTTGCTGAGCCCGGACAGGTCCGCCGCGAGCACGGCCACCGCCGCCGCGACGGGCAGCCACACGGTGGGTCCGGCGCTGACCATCCGCTGTCGCAGGGCCGTCGGGTGCGGTGCGCGGACCGGCACGGCGGCCACCGCCCGACGCAGCGCCGGCCCGAGCACCGGCCCGGCCGAGAGGAGCAGGGCGGCGAGGTTCGCCCAGATCCAGTAGCCGTACGGGCGTTCCGCCGCCCAGCCCTGGTAGTAACGACGCGCCACCAGGTGGTAGCCGTCCAGCCACCAGAAGCCGGCGAGGCTGAACCCGGCGACGACGACCACGACCGCCGTCGCCGCGACCAGGAGCACGCCGAGTCGGTCCCGCGCCCGCAGCAGCACCACGGTCAACGCGAGAATCCCGACCAGGACGAACCCGTACGACAGGTAGAGCGCGAAGCCGAGCAGCAGCCCACCGAGTACGGCCCCGGGGCGGCCACCCACCACCAACAGCGCCAGCCCGGCGGCGACCACCGCGGCGAAGATCCCGTCCGCGGACGCGCCCACCCAGACCGCCCCCGGGAGGAGAACCAGGAACGGCCACACCGCCCGAGCGGCGTCCTCGGTCCCGAGCGCCCGCACCGTCACCGGCACCGACACGGCGACCGTGGCGCCGAGCACCACACACGCGAGCCCGGCGGCCGCCCCGCCGCCCAGACCGATCCGCTCCAGGACGACGAAGAACAGCAGCGCTCCCGGTGGATGGCCGGCGGCGTGGGTGGACCACGAGTCGGGCTGGAAGTCGATGATCCGATCGGCGAAGCCGGCCACCATGGCGCCGACATCCGTCACCCCGGGTACCTCGTGCAGGTACTCGGCCTGCACGGTGAGCCGCTCGGTCAACCCGGCGGACCAGCCGTCCACCAGGGCCAGTGACAGCGTCCAGAACACCGCGGTGAGGAAGCCGACGACGAGCAGCAGTGGCCACCGCGCGGTGGTCGCCCAGCGCGTGCCCCGCCAGACGAACAGCGCCGCGACGAGGAGCGCGGCGGGAGTGCCGGGGCCCAGATGGGGCTGCCAGGTGGCGTAGAGCGGGGCGGCGTCCGCGTGCAGCCGTACGCCCCGATGGTTGAGCAGTGCGCCCACGGCGACGGCGATGGCGAGCAGGGCCACCTCGACGCCGAGGACGATCAGGTCGGCGGACCGGGGTCGTCCCGGCCGGGTCATCGTGGTCATGGTGACGGCCGACGTTACGACCTCCGACCAGGGATCCGACAGCGCGACGGCGGGACGTCAGGGACTCGTAAGATCCCTTGCCGCGTAAGCGATTCGTAAGGACGAACAGCGGTCCTGACGGCCCGTGGCGGGCCTAGCGTCGCCGGTATGCACACAACGATCGACGTGGTGCTGCCGTGTCTGGACGAGGCGGCCGCACTGCCTGTCGTACTGAGCGGGCTACCGCCCGGCTACCGGGCCATCGTGGTCGACAACGGCTCCACCGACGGGTCACCGGCCGTCGCGGCCGAGTACGGGGCCCGGGTCGTCCACGAGCCGAGACGCGGGTACGGCGCGGCCGTGCACGCCGGCCTGCTGGCGGCGGACGCGGAGCTGGTCTGCGTCCTCGACGCGGACGGCTCGTTCGATCCGGCCGAGTTGCCCAGGCTCGTCGCGGCGGTGCTCGACGGTCGGGCGGATCTCGCCGTCGGGCGGCGTCGGCCGGTCTCGGCGGACGCCTGGCCGTGGCACGCCCGGACGGGAAACGCGCTGGTGGCCGCGCTGCTGCGGCGTCGCGGTGTGCCGGTGTACGACATCAGCCCGATCCGGGTGGCCCGGCACGCGGCGCTCCTCGGACTCGGCGTCGAGGACCGCGCGTTCGGTTACCCCCTGGAGTTGCTGCTCCGGGCGGCCGAGGCGGGTTGGCGGATCGTCGAGCTGGACGTCGCGTACGCGCCGCGGGCCGCCGGCACCAGGTCGAAGGTCTCCGGGTCGGTCCGGGGCACGGTGCGGGCGACCCGGGACTTCGCCGGTGTGTTGCGCGGCGGCGTCGGCGGTGGCCGGTGAACGTGCTGCTCCTGGTCGCGAAGGCACCGGTCGCCGGGCTGGCCAAGACGCGCCTCTGCCCTCCGGCGAGTCCCGCCCAGGCGGCCCACATCGCGGCGGCGGCGCTGTTGGACACCCTCGCGGCGGTACGCGCCACCGCCGCGACAATTCCCGTGCTGGCCCACACCGGTCGGTTCGCCGATGCCGCGTACGCCGACGAGCTGGCCGCCGCGCTGGGGGGCTGGCACCTCGTCGCGCAGCGCGGCGCGACGTTCGCCGACCGTCTCGCGAACGCGCACGCCGACACCGCCGCGGCCTTCCCCGGCCGACCGGTGCTCCAGATCGGCATGGACACCCCGCAGGTCCGGCCGGCCCTGCTCACCACCGCCCTGGACCTGCTCGCCGAGCACGGGGCCGTGTTCGGGCCGGCGCTCGACGGCGGCTGGTGGGCTCTCGGGTTACGCGATCCGGCGTCCGCGAGCGCGTTGCGCGACGTACCGATGTCGACCGACGACACCGGTCGCCGCACCCTCGCCGCGCTCCGGGAGCACGGCGTGCGCCCGGCGATCCTGCCGGCGCAGCGCGATGTCGACGACTGGCCCGGCGCGCTGGCGGTCGCCGCCGACCTGCCCGGCACCCGGTTCGCGGCGGCCGTCGAGTCGGTGGACGGTCACCTGGTGAGCGGACGTCCCAGGTGAGTTCGACGATCAGCCTCGACGGTTTCGCCGTGGTGCTGGGCGGGCTCGACGGGTGGCCCGCCGACCAGGGCTCCCGCGCCACGACTGTCGCCCCGTTGCCCCCGGCCCCACCCGAGCACTGGCTGGTGCACACCGACGGGCGACGCGACCTGTTGCCGGTACGGCGTTGGCACGGCCCACCCGAACCGGCGATCGAAGCCATCGCCGCCCGCTGCGACGGGCCGACGATCGATCTCGGCTGCGGCCCCGGCCGGCTGACCAGGGCACTCGCCCAGCGCGGTCTCGTCGCACTGGGGGTGGACATCTCTGCCGAGGCGGTACGGCTGACCCAGGGCCGGGGTGTGGTCGCCCTGCGACGCGACGTCTTCGACCCCCTTCCCGGCGAGGGGAGGTGGGCCCACGCCCTGCTCGTCGACGGCAACATCGGCATCGGCGGTGACCCGGTCCGGCTGCTGCGCCGCTGCGCCACCCTGCTCGCGGCCGACGGGACGCTCCTGGTCGAGGTGGAACCCCCGGGCGCCGGGCTGTGGCAGGGGCAGGCGTACGTGCTGTCCGGGGCGTCCGGCGACGGGGGACGCCAGGGGCCGGCGTTTCCGTGGGCGCGGGTCGGCGCGGACGTGATGGCCGGTGCCGCCGCCGCTGCCGGCCTACGGGTCGCGAACCGTCTCCGGTTCGGCAGACGCTGGTTCACCGAGTTGGTGCGCCCGTGATCCGCAGGCCCCGCGTGCCCGTCCCCGAGGACTTCACCGCCCCGTCGCACTCGCCGCTTGTCGCCGCCCGGCTCGGCCTCTGGCTCGCGGTGGCGTTCGGGCTGTGTTTCGGCACCGGGCTGCTGAGCCACTACATCCAGCACCCGCCGGGTTGGTTCACCTGGCCGACCCGACCGGTCAGCCTCTACCGGATCACCCAGGGCGTCCACGTGCTCTCCGGTGTCGCGGCGATCCCGTTGCTGCTGGCCAAACTGTGGAGCGTCTACCCCCGGCTGTTCGTCCGCCCGCCCCTGCGCCAGCCGATCCGGTTGTCCGCCCACGCCCTCGAACGGATCTCCGTCCTGGTCCTGGTCTGCGCCGCGTTCTTCGAACTTGTCACCGGCCTGTTCAACGTCGCACAGTCGTACCCGTGGGGGTTCTTCTTCCCGACGGCCCACTACGCGGTCGCCTGGCTGGTGGTGGGCGCGTTGCTGCTGCACGTGGCGGTGCAGCTCCCGGTCGCCCGGGCGGCGCTGGGCACGTCACTGCGACGCAGCGCCGTCGGGCGCGACGATCGGGACGCGGCCGGACGGCGCGCGTTCCTGCGTACCTCGGTCGGAGTCGCCGGCGTCGCCGTGCTGGCCACCGCCGGGGTCACCGTGCCGTGGTTGCGGCGGGTGTCCCCGCTGGCGTGGCGGTCCGCGTCCGGGCCGCAGGGCGTGCCGATCAACCGGACGGCCGCCGCCGCGCACGTCACCGTTGCACCCGACTGGCGGCTGGAGATCGTCTGGCCGGGCGGCCGGTACACCCTGACGCTTGCCGACCTGGCGGCCCTGCCGCAACGCACGGCGGAGCTGCCGATCGCCTGCGTCGAGGGTTGGAGCGCCTCCGCCCACTGGACCGGCGTGCCCGTCGTCGACCTGTTGCGCCACGCCGGCGCGCCCACCGGCCGACCGGTTCACGTCACCTCGCTGGAGACCGACGGCCTGTACGCGGCGAGCACCCTCCCCGCGGCCCACGCCCGCGACCCGCTGACCCTGCTGGCACTGCGGATCAACGGCGAGGAGCTGTCGCCGGACCACGGGTATCCCTGCCGCCTCATCGCGCCGAGCCGGCCGGGCGTCCTGCAGACCAAGTGGGTGGCCCGGTTGGAGGTGGTGCGGTGAGGGCCGTCCGACTGCTCCTGCTCGTGCTCGGCGTCGCCGCGGCGGCGTACGGCGGTTGGCTGCTCCTTCCCCAGTTCGGCACCGCTCTGCCGTGGCTTCTCGGCGGTCCGGTGCTGCACGACGTCCTTGTCGCACCGCTTGTCGGACTGGTCGGGCTGGGGCTGGGCCGACTGGTGACGGACCGGTTCCGCCTGGCCTGGATCGGCGCGGGCCTGCTGGCCAGCGCCACGCTGCTGCTGCTCGCGGTGCCACTGCTGTGGCGACCGCTCTCGGCGCCGCCGAACCCCGGCCTACCGGACCGCGACTACCCGCTGGGGCTCGCGGCCGGTCTGGCCGTCGTCTGGGCCGTCGTCGTGATCGTGCTTGTCGTCGCCACCCTCGTCGGCCGGCGCGGCACGAACCGTTCCTGAGTCGACCCCACCCGCTTCCGAGGAGACGTACACATGTCAGAAGGTACGGCCCGCCCACCGATCGGCGTGATCGGCGGGTCCGGTTTCTACGAGTTCCTCGACGACGTCCGCGAGGTCGCCGTCGACACACCGTACGGACCGCCGAGCGACGCGCTGTCCGTCGGGAGCGTCGCCGGGCGACCCGTGGTGTTCCTGCCCCGCCACGGACGCCGGCACACACTCCCCCCGCACCGCATCAACTACCGGGCGAACCTGTGGGCGCTGCGGGCGGTCGGCGTCCGCCAGGTGCTCGCGCCGGGGGCCGTGGGCGGCCTGCGACCGGAGCTGGGCCCCGGGACCCTCGTCGTGCCGGACCAGCTTGTCGACCGGACCTCCGGCCGCGAGCAGACCTACTACGACGGGCGGCTCCGCCCGGACGGACAACTCCCCGGAGTCGTCCACGTGCCGTTCGCCGACCCGTACTGTCCGGTCGGTCGCGCCACGGTCCTCGACGCCGCCCGCGACGCCGACTGGCGGCCTGTCAACGGCGGCACCGTGGTCGTCATCGAGGGGCCCCGCTTCTCCACGCGTGCCGAATCGGTGTGGTACGGCCGGCAGGGCTGGTCGGTCGTCGGCATGACCGGTCACCCCGAAGCGGTGCTGGCCCGCGAACTGGCCCTGTGTTACACCGCGCTGTCGCTGGTCACCGATCTCGATTCGGGCGTCGAGGTCGGTCACGGTGTCACCCAGCAGGAGGTGTTCACGGTCTTCGCGCGAAACGTCGAACGCCTGCGCGTCCTGCTCGGCGACGCGGTCCAGGCGTTGCCGGCGGACCAGGCGGGCTGCCCCTGCGCACAGGCCCTGTTCGGCACGGACACCGGCATCACGCTCCCCTGACAGCCGGGGCGGGGGTGTCGACGGCTGCCGATTCGTAAGGGTTCCGCAAGGGTTGGCGACCGGTCCGGCCACCACCGCCGCCGTACGCTGCGGGGGTGGGAAAATCGATCTTCCGGTCGCCGGTGGCCTGGGCCGCCCTCGTCTCCGCCGTCGTCGTGACGGCCCTGGCCCTCTCCTGGTTTCAGCCGTGGAAGCTGTTCACCGACACCTACGTCGACGAGGCGCTCCCGGGCGCGGGGACGACCTCGGCCGTCCCCGCGCCGACCTCCGCGACCCCGGCCCCCGCGACCCCGGCCCCCGCGACCCCGGCCCTCACGACCCTGGCCCCCGCGACCCCGGCCCCCGCGTCGAAGGCCACACCGGCGGCTAACGAGATCCTGGCCGCCGGGACGTTCGTCACCCACGAGCACCAGACGACCGGCAGTGCCGAGATCCACCGGCTCGCCAACGGACGCCACCAGCTCGTCCTGCGCGACCTGAAGACGTCGAACGGGCCGGATCTGCGGGTGTGGCTGACCGACCAACCGGTCATCCGGGGCACTGCCGGCTGGCACGTGTTCGACGACGGCGATTGGGTCGAGCTGGCCCGGCTCAAGGGCAACAGGGGCAACCAGGTGTACGACCTACCGGCCTCGGTGGACCCCCGTGACTTCCGGAGTGTCTCCATCTGGTGCAAGCGATTCTCGGTCTCCTTCGGCGCGGCCGACATCAAGACCACCTGACCGGGCCGGCGCCTCAGGGGCGGGCGGCCGTGCGGAATCCGGTCCAGCGCAGGTCGCCCGAGAGGTGGCTCTGGTCGTTGAACATCACCAGGGTGGGCGACAGGCCGGCCCGGTATTCGAGCACGGTGAGGCCGGTGTTCGCGCTGTCCAGGCCGAGCCACCGGGTGGGCGGGGCCGCCAGCGCGTGCCGCACCAGCCACGCGATCGGGTACGCGTGCGTGACAAGCACCTCGTGTGAGTCCGGCTCGGCGCGCTCCGGGGGCGTGGTGAACCGGGTCACCAGAGCCTCGGCGATACGTGCACCGGCTGCCGCCTCGGCCTCGTCGTAGCCGTCGAAGAAGCCGGCCCAGGAGCGGGGCATCTCGTCCGCGTTCGGCACGTACGGCACGTGGTCGACGAGTTCGGCCGCCTCGGCGACCGGCACGTCGGGCAGGTGCGTCGCGATCGCGCGGGCGCTCGCGGCGGCACGCGGCAGCATCGAGTGCCACACCGCGTCGATCGGCAGGCGGGCGAGCCGTCGACCGAGCAGGTCGGCCTGCTGGTATCCCACGTCGGTGAGCTCGCCGAAGGCGTCCGCCGCGCCGTGTCGGGCCAGGTAGAGGTATCGGACAGCCACGGCGGGAACCTATCGGCTTTCCGGTGCGGCGTCCCGGGCGATCCCGAGTGTCGACAGGAGATCCTCGTGCAGCTCCATCCACACGGCGTGGCACGACGCGACCCCCACCCCGGTCACCCACCGCCCGTCCCCCGCGCGAGCCCGGGTGAGCGCCGCGTCGAACCGGTCGGCGTAACCGTCGAACCGCCTCAGCACGCTGACGAGCGTGCCGATCAGCCGGATCAGCTCCACCCCGATCGCGGTGAGCTCGTCCAGCACCCGGCCGTCCCACTGCGGGTCGGTGTGGTCGTTGGACGTCAACCGGTCACCCTCGACCGGCCGCAACTGCCAGTCGGTGCAGGCCCGGACCAGTCGTCCGTTGAGGGTCTCGAACTCCTTGTGGGCCTGCTCGACGGTGGTCCGTGCGCCCGTCTGGTCCAGCTCCTCGCCCAGCTTCCGGGAGTCCTGCGCGCGGCCGCGCTCGGTGAGCGTCCACCCGCCGGTGCCACCGAACTCGACGTGTGTCACCCACCCGTACGCCTCGAAGTCCAACAGCAGCTCGGCGGCCGTCTCCAGGTCGACGCCGGTGCGGTCGGAGACGGCCGCGTCGTCGGCCACCCCGGCGACCCGCACGGCGTGCAGAACCGACAGGTCCGGTGCTGAGGCATGCGTCATGGCAGTCAGCATCCAGATTCCCGCATCGGACGTCAACGTGGCGCACTCGGCGCAGGTCAGCCCCCTCATCCGGGGCCAGGTAGGCTCCCCACGCGTGAAGGGGAGCCTGTTGCTCATCGACCTGACCGACGCCGAACCCGCGACGTCCGGCGGCAAGGCCGCCGCGCTCGCCCGGCTTCTCCGCGCGGGCATGCCGGTCCCACCCGGGTTCGTGGTGCCGACCAGCGCCTACCAGGAGACCGACGACGGCCTCCCGGCCGAGCTGATCGACGAGATCGCTCAGGCGCTGCCGCGGATCGGGGGCGGCTACCTTGCCGTGCGGTCGTCGGCGACGAGCGAGGACACCGCCCACGCCACCGCGGCGGGGCAGCACGACACCTTCCTGGGCGTGCGCGGCCCCGATCAGGTGGCTGACGCCGTCCGCAGGTGCTGGTTGTCGCTGTGGTCCGAGCGTGCCGTGGAATATCGGCGTCGCCAGGGCGACGCACCGTCGCCGTCGATCGCCGTGCTGGTGCAGCGCCTGGTGGACGCGGACGTCGCCGGGGTGATGTTCACCGGTGACGACATCCGGATCGAGGCGTCCTGGGGGTTGGGGGAAAGCGTGGTCAGCGGCCACGTCACCCCGGACTCGTGGACGCTCTCCGGCGGCGACATCACCCACCGGTCGCTCGGTACGAAGGAGACCCGGGTCGACCGCACGGTCACCCGCGAGGTGGCGCCGGCCGACCGGGAGCGCTTCTGCCTCACCGACGACCAGCTCACCCGGCTCGCGCAGCTCGGCCGGCAGGCCGCCGACCTGCTGGGTGGCCCGCAGGATGTCGAGTGGGCGATCGCCGGCTCCCGGATCTGGATCCTCCAGTCGCGCCCGGTCACCAGCGCCCTCCCTCCCGCGCCCACGGTCGGCGGCGAGGGCGGTCAGGCCCGCACCGGTACGCCCGGCAGCCCCGGTCGCGCCACCGGGCCGGCGCGCGTGGTGCGTGGCCCCGCCGACTTCGCCCGGGTGCGGCCCGGTGACGTCCTCGTCTGCCGCACCACGGATCCGGCCTGGACCCCACTGTTCGGCGTGGTCGCCGCGGTCGTCACCGAGATCGGCGGCCTCCTCTCGCACGCCGCGATCGTCGCCCGCGAGCAGAGCCTCCCGGCCGTCCTGGCGGTCCCGGACGCGACGACAGCCCTGCCCGACGGCGCGCTGGTGCGGGTGGACGGGAGCACCGGCCTCGTCGCACTCCTGGGCGAGCACCCGGCGGCCCGACCGGTCATCGCCACCCGGGCCGACCAGAGGCCCTAACCCGGCCCTGACCCGGCCCTGGCGTGGTGGCCGCCGTGGCCACCCGGGTCAGCGCCGGGCTGTTCGGAGCGACGACGCGCACAACCCCGTTCACCGCCCCGGGTATGGCTGCCCCGAGCGGTGCGATCCGGCCAACATCCTGTTCACGGCCCAGCCGTGGAATGCCAGCCCGACACCCCAGCCGAGAATCGACCACAGGGGCCAGAAGAAATGGTCCGGGGTGGCGAACCACCACACCACGATCTGGGCCAGATTGCCGATCACGTAGCTGAGAAGGTGGATCCGCAAACCCCACCTGATGGCGTTTTCGCTCTGCAACGACGTCATGAGCGCAGATTAGGTCGACGGACTTGACGAATACGGAATTGGTTGACGGCTGACCCACTGCTTCGTTCAGTGCTCGTCAAGTGGCCGGACCTACGCTGCGCAGAATCACGACCGAGAACGATTATCGAAGGGTTCACCTCATGACAACCAGCCGTCGAACGTTGCTCGCCGGATCCGTCGCGGCCGCCACCGGCGCGGTGCTCGGGGCGCCCGCCGCGCAGGCCCACCCCCGGCCCGGTAACCAGCCCAGGCCCACCGTCGTCCTCGTGCACGGCGCCTTCGCCGACGCCTCCGGCTGGAACGACGTCGCCACCCGGCTCATCCGCGACGGCTATCCGGTCCTCGCTCCGGCGAACCCGCTGCGCGGCGTCGCCACCGACTCCGCGTACCTGGCCAGCATCCTCGCCACCCTGAGCGGGCCGATCGTCCTCGCCGCGCACTCCTACGGCGGGATCGTCACCACGAACGCCGCCACCGGCAACCCGAACGTGAAGGCCCTGGTCTACGTGGCCGCGTTCGCGCCCGATCAGGGCGAGACGCTGCTGGGTCTGCAGACGAGGTACCCGGGCAGCAGGCTCGACGAGGCAGCGCTGGACTTCCGGCCGTACGACGAGGGCGTCGTCGACGGCTACATCAAGCGGCAGTTCTTCCGGGAGGTGTTCGCGGGCGACGTGCCGAAGGCCACCGCCGAGCTGATGTGGGCCGGGCAGCGGCCGGCGGATGCCCGCACCCTCGGGGAGCCGTCCGGGGCCCCGGCGTGGAGGACCATTCCGTCCTGGTACCTCGTCGCCCGCAACGACCAGGTGCTGCCGGCCGCGGCACAGCGGTTCATGGCGCAGCGGGCCGGCGCGCAGGTCCGCGAGGTCGGCGCGTCGCACGTCGCGATGATCTCGCAGCCCGCCGCCACGGCCGACCTCATCAAGCGCGCCGCGCGCTGACAGGCCACGATGCACACGCACGCATACGAGAGTCAGTGCGCCGCCGAGGAGACTCGACGCGCGTCGACGACGGCACCGGTCAGCCACCCGAAGCTGACGTTGCTCGCGTTGGCACTCGGCACCTTCGCGATCGGCACCGGCGAGTTCGGCAGCAACGGCATCATCCAGCTCTTCGCGTCCGACCTGGGCGTCACCATTCCGGTCGCCACGTACGCGATCACCGCGTACGCCTTCGGGGTGGTGCTGGGTTCCCCGGCGATCATCCTGCTCGCCGCCCGGGCCAACCGACGTACGCTGCTGATCGGCCTGATCGCGCTGTTCCTGGTCGGCAACGCGCTCTCCGCCCTGGCACCGAACATCACGCTCCTCGTCCTCTTCCGCTTCGTCGCCGGCAGCGTGCAGGGCGCCTTCTTCGGGGCGGGAGCCGTCGTCGCGGCCTACGTGTACGGGCCGGGCAAGGGCGGCAAGGCATTCGCGACAGTGATGGGCGGGCTCACCGTCGCGACCATCGCGGGGTCCCCGTTGGGCACGCTCATCGGTCAGAACGCGGGCTGGCGCGTCATGTACGTGACCGTCGTCGCCGTCGGTCTGCTCGCCGGCGCCGCCCTGGTCGCCTGGCTACCGCGCACCGACGAGCTACGCGGCACGTCGATCGCCAACGAGCTGCGAGCGCTACGTCGGCGCAACGTCTGGCTGATGGTCGCCGTGGCGGCGCTCGGCATCTCCAGCATCTTCGCCGTCTACACGTTCATCGGCCCGTTCGTCACCGACGCGGCGCGGCGGGACGCCTCGCTCATCCCGCTCGCGCTCGCCGTCTTCGGCCTCGGCATGGCGGTCGGCAACCACCTCGGTGGGCGGGTCGCCGACCGGCACGAGAACCGCGGGCTGTTCTGGGGCTACGGCGGCGTTCTGGTCCTCCTCGCGCTGATCGGGGTGGCCGGCAGCGACCTGGCGGTTCTGCTGCCGTGCCTGTTCGGGGTCGGCGCGACGATGATGTACGCGATCCCCACCATCCAGGTACGGCTGACCAGCTTCGCGCCCGACGCCCCGACGCTGATGGGCGCCCTCAACCTGGCCGCCCTCAACCTCGCCAACTCCCTCGGCGCGATCGGCGGCGCGGTCACGCTGGACGCCGGTTGGGGCACCCTGTCCACCGTCTGGGCCGGTTTCGCCCTCACCGCGGTCGGCCTGCTCCTGTACGTCGGCACCATCGCCCGGAGCGGGCCAGCACCGGTGCCGCCGCGCCTCCCGAACGAGGCGACCCGACCACACCGTCGACAGAGGATCCCGACGTGACCCGGAGAGCCCCGGGACCGACGGTGCGGAGCCCGCCCGCGGCATCCAGTCGGCGTCAAGTGCCCGTTCAGTGCCGCCGCCTAGCGTCGGTCCCGTCGAGCTTCACAACCGAGGAGAGCCTACGATGCCTACCCGCGTCAATCGGCAGACTGTCGACCTGTCGTCGTATCCGGACCTCGTGGTGGTCTATCTGGGCATGCGGGTCAACCGGCTCTACGGCCTGCGGACACTCCTGGGCTACGGCCCGCAGATCGGCCGGTCCACGTCCGCCGAGCCGGACGGTCTGATCCACAGCGAATCCCTGCTGTGGTCGCTGTTTCCCATGCACGTCGGCATCCGTCAGTACTGGCGGGACCTGCCCGCGCTCCTGTCGTGGGCCCGCTCCGAACCGCACCGGCTCTGGTGGCGCAACTTCCTGCGCGACAGCGGCGGCACCGGGTTCTGGCACGAGACCTACCTGCTGCGGGGAGGGATGGAGGCGGTCTACGACGACATTCCGAAGCAGCGGGGCTTCGCCGCGTTCGCGCCCGTGCGGCCGGCCCGCGGGGCCATGTTCGGCTCGGCCGCGCGGGTCGGGCGTCCCGAGGACACCATCGCACCTGTCGTCACCGAGGAAGACCTCTACCCCGGCGAATCCGGCCACTGAGCGCGGGGGCCCCGGGAGGCGGCGACGGATCGCGCCGCCCCCCACCGGCCCTACCGGTCGGCCGGGAGCTGGTGCCGACGGATCAACCGCTGCCCGATGAAGGTCCGCCAGACCCGGTCGGCGACCGTCGGTTCGACGATCCAGAGTCGGCGTTGCGCCTCGGCGAGGGTGAGCGGCGCGCTGAAGAGATCCAGGAACAGCCGGCTGCTGCGGTTGAGGGCGAACACCTGACCGTCGATCCGGCGGAACAGGTGCCGGTCCGCCGGCAGGTCGCCGGGTACGCCGTCCTGTTCGTCGGAGCGGATCCGCCGGTACGCCTCCCACACCTGTTCGTCGTCGCGGTCCACGAAGGTGCCGTTGGCGAGGAACTGGGTCTGGTCGTCGGTGTCGTGGCGTACCCGGTCGTTGGCGAGGACGCCGCGCACCGCCGTGCCGTACCGGTCGTGGTAGAAGAACGTGTGCGGGGTGTCGGTGGCGCCCAGCCACGGCCGGTGGTAGTGACCGGGGTTGAGGCCGGCCTTGGCCTGGGCGACCTCGGCCTGCGCCGCCTCGGTGACCGGCTCGTCGAACTTCAGCATGCGGACGATGTCCGATCCCTCCACCGGCCGCACGTTCGTGATGCCGAACCGGTCCGGCTCCTTGGCGACGATGGCGCCCGGCGTCAGCATGAAGTCGCCGAGCCCGCCGAGGGTCCACAGGTCCGGGTTGTCCCGCAGGAAGTTGACGCTGTCCAACGCCTCCTCGCGGGTCTCGGTGGGGAAACCGGTGAAGCCCATCATCTGCACACCGATGTTCGCCTTGGTCATCGACATCATGGTGCGTCGCGCCTGCTCCGGCTTCGTGCCCTTGTCGATCAGGTCGAGGACGCGCTGGTTGCCGGACTCGAAGCCGACCGAGATGGCCACGCAGCCGCTGCGCCGCAGCAGCTCGCAGCGCTCGTCCGACCAGTACTTCTCCAGCCGGATCTCGGCGCCCCAGCGGAAGTCCAGCCCGCGCTCGACGACCCGTTCGGCGAAGCGCAGGATGGTCGCCGGCGCGAGCACGTCGACCGAGAAGTAGATGAACTTGGCGAACTTCGACAGCTCGGTGACGTCCGCGACCATGGTGTCCACCGTGTCCTGCCGCCACGGGCTGGTCGGACCGTCGGTGTTCAACCCGTAGTCGCAGAACGTGCACTTGTTCCAGTAGCAGCCTCGGCTCGGCGAGTAGTAGACGAACCGCTCCGGGCTGAGATAGAGGTCCCAGGGCAGGCCGGAGAAATCGGGCACCGGCACCTGCGCCAGGCGTTCGTAGCGCAGGGGAAGCTGACGCTGGCGGCCGTACTTCGGGTGCAGCCGGACGTTCGGGTGCCCGGCCGGCAGGGTGCCGGTCTGCACCGCGTCCAGGATCTCCGTGTACGCGCTCTCCCCCTCCCCGACCACTATCGCGTCGAAGTCGGCGAGCACCTGGAAGACGTACTCGGGTTTGCTGGCGCACTTCCAGACGTCGGAGATCTCGGTGCCACCGGCGATGAGGAAGACGTCCGGGCAGGCCCGCCGCACGAGTCGGGCGATCCAGAGCGCGAACGGCAGCTGCCACTGGTAGGTGACGCTGATGCCGATCACCTGGTTTCCACCGGCGGCCAGCCGCGGAATCAGCACGTCCTCGTAGTACGGCTGGAAGGGCCGGTTGAGCCGGGCGAGCAGCGCCTCGTCGGTGAGCGCCGCCACCGAACCGATCGAGATCATCGGTGGCGGGTGGAGCCGGAAGCCCGCGTGGAACTGCCCGGGGAACCCGACCGTGCCGAGGGCGTCCATCCAGGAGATCACGCCCTCGACGGCGTCCTGGTAGTGCCGGTAGTCGTAGAACAGGGTCGGGTCCTGCAACACCCCGATCGACCGGCGCAGCCGCTCCGGGTCGGGGTCGGGCAGTCCGAGCTGGTTCGCCCGGGCCATCAGCGCGTCCGGGCCGCTGAGGTCCTTGGTGGAGACCCGGGACAGCTCCCGCCGGAGCCAGTCGTACGCCGACGGGGTGTAGGAGTGGTGGAACGCCTCGATGTTGGCGTCGATGATCTCCGCCGGCCGGTGTCCCTGCGCCCGGGCGTACGAGTCGAGGTAGTTCAGGGAGTGGTATCCCGAGGTGGGATCGGTAAGCGGGGGGTAGATCAGTGCCGCCTTGACCGTGCCGCTCATCGACTCCTCCTCAGCCGACCCGAGCCGCGGTAGCGGCCAGGGTGTCCTCCTGCGCGTACGTGGCCACCGCGGGCAGTCGCGGGGCACCGAACGCCTTGACGTACGCGACGAGCGGTTCGGCGGCGTACCGGAGCGCCGCCAGGTCGACGAACCCCCGGTCCCACGCCGCCGCCTCCAGTCCGTCGTCGGCGCAGCCCCACAGCCGCGCGAAGCACGCGTCGACGACCTCGGTGCGGAAGTGCAGCCGACCACCCGGCCGGCGCTGCCCCGTCGTCCGCGGGACGAGGGTCTCGTTGAGCGACGCCGCGGTCGCCGCGACCTGCCGCGCCGCGGCGAGCAACGCGGGGGTACGCAGCGGCGCCGCGACCATCCACAGCGCCAGGCTGCGGTACGGCGTGGTGCCGAACGCCCGCACCAACACCCGCAGCACCGCCTCGCTGTCGTCGAGATCCCGTTCCCGGTCGGTGAGCCAGTCCCACCCGGTCGGCAACCCGGCGGTCAGCCCTCGCCGGCGGGCCACCTCGCGGGCACGCTGTTCGACGGTCGGGTCGGCGATGTCGACCTCGGCCAACCCGGCCAGCACCCCCCGCCGGTGCCAGAGGGCCGCCTCGGGGTGCAGCAGCATCAGCACCGCCGCGGCCTCCCGGTCGCTGACCCAGTGCCCGCCGACCGACGCGCCGGCGAACCGCGATCGCCAACTGTCCAGGAAGCGGGTGTGCAGGTTGTCGATCGGCTTGTCACCGGCGTGCGCGGGGCACAGCTCGGGTGCGTTGCGCGCCGCCATCGACAGCAGCAGCCGCGCGTCGGCGCCCTTGGCGTCGGAAGGCTCCCGCCGGTGCCACGCCAGGAACCGCTGCACGACGTCCGCAGCCTCGGGCGGCGCGCTGCGCTCCAACGCCCGGTACGAGCGCCGCCGGAAGGGCAGCTCCCGGCCGATGGTCAGCAGCAGCTCGGCCTCGGCGTCGCTGAGCACGCCGGCCGTGACGGCGCGGCGCAGCGCGACCCGGATGTTCACGAGCGGGACGCTCAACGCGCGGTGGCCCTCCTCGGCGGGGCCGTGCACGACCGCCACCTCGTCGTCGCCCGTGACGACGCCGTCGCGGTAGAGCTCGAACACCTCGCCCACGCCCCGCATCCCGAACGGCCACAGCTCGGCGGCGCGCAGCGCGCCCATGCTGGCGGCGCCGGCCACCGTCACGCCGCGGTCGAGCAGGTGCAGGATCTCCCGGTGGCGGACCGGCGGGTGTTGCAGGAAGAACCCGTCGATGACGAGGACCCGGTCGCCGGGGGCGACGTCCAGGCGGAGCAGGTCGCCGTGCGCGACGGGCGGCAGCACCACCGCGTCGGGCAGCAGCCGACCGACCTCGTCGGCCGGCAGGCTCGGACCGATGAAGACGACGTCAGTCACGGGGCACTCCTGGTCGGATACTCAGGGCCCGCTCGTCGAACATCCGCAGGCCGGGGGCGAACACCTTGCTCACCGGTATGCCGATGTCGTCGTGCGTCAGGTCGACGCTGAACGGCTCGACGCCGGTGACCCGCTGCACCCGCGACGCCAGCTCCCGCAGCACCTTGGTCACGTCCCCCACGGGTGGCGAGTCCCGGCGGACCGGCCGGACAGGCCGGTCGACGGTGGGAGGTGGCACCGGCGGCGCGCCGACGTCGTGGTACGCGGTGGCGTCGATGTCGTCCCGGGCACCGGAGACCATGACCAGCCGCGACTGCGCCGCCTCCGACATGGCCCGACCGACGGCGATCTCCGGGTCCACGTGGCAACCGAAGCCGCCGAAGGTGACCGGGAGGTCCTCCGACCAGATCGACGCGGCGTAACAGGGCACGTCGACCGCGTTCGTGATGTCGCAGATCTCCACCCAGCACCCCGCCCGCAGCAGCGCCTCGTGCACGGTGCGGGTCATCGCGTTGGTGGCGGTGCCCGGGTCGGCGTAGGTGCGCTCGGCCAACGGCGAGGTGCAGTACGGGGCGATGCAGTCGCGTTCGATGACCTCCAGCAGGGCGTGCAGGCTGGCCTCGGCGAAGGTGTTCCCGGTGGCGAGCCCGTTGCTGCTGGGGGTGAACAGGGCGCGGTCCCAGCCCCGCCGGATGGTGAAGTCGAGTTCGATCGTGGCGCGGGGCACCAGGCAACGCGCACCGGTCACCAGCCCGCGGCCGGCCACCCAGTCGAGTTCGACGGCAGGGGTCAGGGGTGACCGTTCCGCCAGGTGCAGCCACCGGACGTCGTACGGAAGGTCGAGCGCCTCGGCCGGGGACCGGACGACGGTCCCCGGCCGGAGGTTCTCGGCATGCCAGGACTCGATGCTCTCCATGACCGCGCTGACCCGGGCCTGCGTCGCCGTGGCGCCGGTGCCGACGCTCACCGCCATGGTGGCTCCGACCGGCCGGTAGGCGACGTGCACCGGTAGGCCGATCTCGTCGAGCCGGGTGATGTCGGCGACCCGGGTGATCCGGAACCTGTCGAGCAGGCCGCCGATCCGTTCCCAGGTCTGCTCCACGGTGGCCGTCCGGTAGGTGCCGGATCGGAAGGCGATGGTCTCGGTCGTGTCAGTCATCGAGGCTCCCGGCGGGGGTGGGGAACTTAGAGGATGAGGACGGCGATGATGTTGACGTTGTTGTCGGCGATCGGGGCGACGCCGCCGGCGACGCTCTCCAACTCGGCCTCGGTCAGCTCGTTGAGGTCGACGAGCGGCACCTCGGGCACGTGCAGCACGTGCAGGCCGGGCGTGCCGGCCCAGTCGGCGACGATCTGGTCCTTGGTGTAGAGCGTGGCGGGCTGTGCGCGGTCGACCTCGACCCGGGAGCCGGCGGCGACCGGCAGGCCGGCCGCCGTCGCGTAGCCGGTCGGGTCGGCGAGCAGGCGCTGCAGTTCGTCGTCGCTGCGCCACACCGCGGTGACCAGTTCCGAGTACTTGGTCACGAACCTCGCGCCATATTCCTGGTCGTCGTTGCTCATCGTTCGGTCCTTTCCTCGGGGCTCGCTGTGGGACGGGGGGTCGATCGCTGTGGCGAGAACGCTACGAAGATCGAGGTTCGACAATCAATGATTTCGGCTTTCTGCCACCAGAATCTGCCGCGCCGACCGGTGGGCGGCAGACATCGGTGTCAGGTGCAGCAGCACGGGCAGCAGCAGGCGCAGCTGGGGTCCAGGCCGGCGACGACGCTGTCCAGCTCGTCCTCGGCCAGCTCGGCCTGGGCCACCGGCAGCAGCGACGGCACGAAGAGCACGAAGACGCCGGTGGTCCCCGCCAGGTGCCACGACTCGATCTGCACCTCCAGGTCCGGATCGGCGTCGGCAACGTCCCGCACCACCCGGACCTGCACATCCTCGGACAGATGCAGCCCGTAGCCGGCGAGGAACCCGCGCGGGTCCCGATCGAGCGCCTGCTCCTTGACCGGGTCGGCCCAGACGTCGGCGACAAGCCGGCTGTACGCGGCCACGAAGACCGCTCGATCGACAGGTGTCACACCCTGCTCCCTTCGGTGGTCGACCGCCGGCGGCGGCGACAGGCAGCGCGGGAGGGTCCGGGCCGCCGATTTCACCTCATCGTGGGTCACCGGCGGATCCGGTCCGCCCACCGAGCGGGGATTTCACCGAATGTGGCCGCGAAAGGGTCGCGCTGCGGCGAAAGCCGGGTAATTGAGAATCAGCGACTTGCGGCGGGCGAGCAATTCTAATGAGCGACACCACTGTGGACAAGTAGTAATTCCTCGCCTGTCGAGCGCCCGGTGCCCGCACCTAGGCTGCGATCGGCGGACCGCCAGCAGTGACAGCGGTTCGACGGGGTGCCGTGTTCCGTCACCGAGTGCTGCCGGAGGCCATCGTGAGCATCGACGAGGTGACGACGACGCCCGGCGGCCCGGCCGGGTACAGCGTGGAGGAGCTCGCCCGCAAGGTCGGGATGTCGCCGCGCAACATCCGCGCCCACCAGGCCCGGCGGCTGCTGCCCCCGCCGGTGCGGCGCGGTCGGGCCGCGCTCTACGACGACTCCCACGTCCGCCGGCTGGACGCGATCCTCGCCCTGCAGCGGCAGGGCTTCAACCTGGTGTCCATCGAGGCGATGCTGGGGGTCCGGGCCAGTGACGAGGCGCCCGACGGGCTGACCGCGATGCTGCAACGCCTGACCGCCGACCGTCCCGCGCTGGCCCACGCGCTGACCCGGCACGGCGTGATCGGCCGGACCACCGACGGCACCGTCCGCACGGTCCGGCCCCGCCCGCTGCGCGCCGCCCTGGACCTGCATCGGGTACGCGTCGGCACGGTGCCGGCCCTGCAGACCCTCAGCGAGGTGCTGGACAGCCTCCGGCCGGTGGCCGACGAGCTGGTCGCCGCCGTCACCGCCCGGCTGCTGGCCCTCGCCCCGGAGCTGGTCCGCGGTGGCGCCCGGTCGTCCTGGGCCGACCTCGACCGGGAAACCCTGCTGCTGACCCAGGGCGTGGTGAACGTGCTCACCGAGGCGTTTCGCCTCGCCGTGGAGAACCAGTCGGAGGCGCACGTCGCCGAACTGCTGGAGAACCATCTCGACACGGACGTGTGCCTGGAGGACAGCACGGTGATCGACAACGGCTGACCGGCCCGTCAGCCCGTCGCGGGCTGCCCGTCGGCCTGCCGGCTCTGCGCCACCGCGTCGGCCCGTCCCGGTTCGGTGAGCAGTTGCCGCCGCGCCAACCTGTGGAACAGCCCCTCCGGGTCTCCCATCAGCTCGTCGAAGGTGCCCCGCTGGACGATCCGCCCCGCTTCGAGGACCACGATGGTGTCCGCCGCACGCACCGTGGACAGCCGGTGGGCGATGACCACCCGGGTCGCGGCCAGGGCCGCGGTGCTCCGGCTGACCACCTCCTGGGTCCGGTTGTCGAGTGCGCTCGTCGCCTCGTCGAGGAAGATGATCCGGGGCAGCGGCGCCAGCGCGCGGGCGATGAGCACCCGCTGACGTTGCCCGACGGAGAGCGTGCCGCCGCCGAACGGCACCATCGTGCTCATCCCCATCGGCAACGCCTCCAGGTCGTCGGCGAGGCCGGCCATCCGGGCCGCCTCCCAGACCTGGTCCAGGGGGTAGCTGCCGGCGCCGCAGATGTTGTCCCGTACCGAGCCGGCGAAGAGCTGCCCGTCCTGCAGGACCACCCCGCACTGCCGGCGGACCGCGTGTACGTCGAGTTCGGAGAGGTCCTGGCCGTCGTAGAGCACCGCGCCCTGCTGCTGGCGTTCGAAGCCGAGCAGCAGTCGGAGCAGCGTGGACTTTCCGCAGCCGCTCGGTCCGACGATGGCGACGAACTCACCCGGGCGTACGTGCAGGTCGATGTCGACGAGCACCGGCGGCTCGTCCGGCTGGTAGGCGAAGGTGAGCCGGTGCAGCGCGACCTCGCCGCGCAACTCGCCCGGGTCCACCCGGTCCGGACGCGCCTCGGGTTCGGCGCGCAGGATCTCCCGCAGGCTGCCGAGGCGGGGCACCGCCGCGATCACCTCGACCCCGGCCGACACCAGCACCAGCAGCGCGCCGAGCAGCATCGCGAAGCCGACGTTGAGGATGAAGAAGTCGGCGGGCGCGACCCGGCCGGCGAGCGGCCCCATCAGCACGGCGAACAGGACCAGTTGGCCGGCGACCGGCAGCACGGTGCCGAAGGCGACCAGGCCCGCCTGACTCTGCCGGACCCGTTGCAGCGCCGCGCGGGCCGTCGCGGCCACCTCCGACCAGCGCGCGTGGGCCCGGGTCTCGGCGGCGGCCAGCTTGATCTTCACGATGCCGCCGAGCAACTGGTTGGTCATCGCCGCCGCCCGGTGCTCGGCCGGCAACGCGGACCGCTGCTGACGGACGATCAGGACGGCGAACGCGCCGAAGGTCAGCATGGTGACGGCGACGATCCCCGCTCCCCACAGCCCGAGCACGGGCTCGACCACCAGGAGCATGCCGAGGGTCACCGCGACCGTCGCGGCCGCCGAGACGAGTTGCGGCAGCAACGCGCTCAGCGCCTCACCGACGAACGAGATCCCCAGCATCGAGTTGGCGATCTCACCGCTGCTGCGGCCGGTGAAGAACCGGGCCGGCAGCCGCATGAGCCGGTCCCAGATCGCCAACTGCGCGCCGGACTGCAACCGGCCGTCCAACCGCAGCAGACGCAGGTTCTGCACCACGCCGACCAGCCCCGCGACCACCGCCGCGCTGAGCATCAGCGCAACGAAGCCGACCAGGCCGTTCACCTCGCCCCGCCGGGCCAGCTGGCCGAGCACCTCGCCGGTGGCCAGCGGCACGCCCAGGCCCAGCACCGCCACGCAGGCGGCGGCGAACAGCAGACCCCGTACGTCCCGGGACGCGCCGACCAACCCGGCCCGCAGCAGGTGGCGCATCCGCGCGGTCGGCGGCAGCGGCGCCTGCACCTCGGTCGCCTCGGCGGCGAACGTCGCGGCCACCGTCGCGTCGATCGGGGCGTACGCCCGGGTGTCCGGGTCGACGTGGTGGTAGCGCCCGCGGCGGAACAGCAGCGGCACCGCCACGGCGTGCTCCGGGTCGGCACCGGCCCGCCACCCCACCAGCGGACCCAGGTCGCGCCGCCACCAACGGTCCGGCAGCCGCACGGCACGGAGGAACAGGCTGGACGCCCGGGTCACCGCGTGCACCGCCGCCCGGTCGTCAAGCGGAGCGCGGCTGCGGTCGGCCGGCTCGTTGATCGGGGTGCCCATCCCGGCGGTGACCACGCGGAGCACCGAGGCCGCCCGCTCGTACCTGTCGAAGCCGGCCTCGGTGTCCGGGACCGGCACCGCGCCGCCCGCGCCGATCACCCCGATCGACCGGCGGGCCGCCGCGGCGAGCACCGCCGCGTCGGTGAGCCGGCGCCGCCGCACGGCGCTCAGCAGGGCCGCGTCGGCCTCCTCGATCCGGGTCTCCACCATCCGCAACAGCCGGGCCACGTGCTGGTCGACGGCCGAGCGGAGCTGACCGTTGACAAGCAGGTCCCAGCTCCCGTGGCTCTCCACCGCACACGGCGACTCGGCCACCACCCAGTCCCGCTCGGTGACCAGCAGCAGCTCCCGCTCCCCGGACATCTCCGCCGGGCCGCCGTCGTTGCGGCGCAACTGCCCGCCGGCGCTGCGCAGCCACCAGGCGCCACCGGTGGAGGTGAGGGCGCTCCCCTGCGCCAACGAGATGATCTCGCGTCCGCACAGGGTGGACGCCTCCCGGGGCGCCTGCCCCCGGCGCAACGCGTCGGCGACGGTGACGAGCACCAGGTCCACCGCCTCGACCAGCTCCGTCGCGGCGGTCCGTGCCCGCGGCGACACCCCCTCGTCCGCCACCCGGCCGAGCCGGACGTGCCGCTCCAGCAGGGACAGGTG
Organism: Micromonospora sp. DT231; assembly: GCF_049847025.1. Lineage (NCBI taxonomy): Bacteria > Bacillati > Actinomycetota > Actinomycetes > Micromonosporales > Micromonosporaceae > Micromonospora > Micromonospora sp. DT231. Next base: position 345,182 of record NZ_JBNCNO010000005.1, read on the forward strand.
ACGCCGGGACAGCCCGCGCAACTCCGTGCCGGGCAGCGGCACCAGGATCAGCTGCCACGCACCGATCGCGGTGGACGTCGGCACCAGGCCACCGGCGGGCAGCCGGGCCACGTGGTGGCGACGCGAGGGGCTCATCCCGGCCCGGCGTACCGCGAACAGGTCGGCCTCGCCCCCGGTCACCAGCCAGCCGGCCACCGGGCCGTCCAGGCGGCAGACCTCGCGTACGCCGTCCGCGCAGAAGCCGATCAGGCCGCCGGCCGGGGGATCCTCCACCGCGCCACTCATCAGCGTCTCCTCGGTTCGTCGTGGTCAGTGGTCCCGGACCAGGCGCGCGTACGCCCCGTCCTGGGCGACCAGGTGCTCGTGGGTGCCGCGCTCGACCTCCCGACCGCCGTCCAGCACGACGATCAGGTCGCAGTCGCGGACCGTGGACAGCCGGTGGGCCACGATCAGGCAGGTCGCCCCCCGGCGGCGCAGGTGCATGTCGATCCGGCGTTCGGTCTCGGCGTCCAGCGCGCTCGTGGCCTCGTCCAGCACCAGCACCCGGGGGTTGCGCACGAGCGCGCGGGCGATCTCCAGCCGCTGCCGTTGGCCGCCGGAGAAGTTGCGGGCGTTCTCCCGTACCGGGCTGCCCAGGCCACCGGGACGGGCCGCGACCTCGTCGTAGAGGCACGCGTCGGTGAGCGCGGTGACGACGTCCTCGTCCGCGACCGTGAGGTCCCACATGGTGACGTTGTCCCGGACCGTACCCTCGAACAGCCGTTGGTCCTGGTCCACCATGGCGACGGTGGCCGCCCACAGGCCGTCGTCGGCGGCGGCCCGCTCCAGGCCGTCGACGGTGACCCGTCCGGTCCAGGGCCGGTAGAGACCGGCGACCAGCCGACCCACCGTCGACTTGCCGCTGCCCGAGCGTCCGACAAGCGCCACCCGCGCCCCCGGCGGCAGGTCCAGGCTGAAGTTCTCCAGCAGGGGACGGCCCAGCGGGTTGTAGCCGAAGGTGACCTCCTCGAGGCGCAGGTGGCCCTCCATCGGCGTCAACTGACGGTTGGGTTGGTCCTGGGTCGCCGGCAGCGGATACCGCTCCACGTCACGCAGCCGGTTGAGGTCGGCGCTCATGTCCTGCAGGCGCGAGCCCAGCGCGGTCAGATTGCCCAGGGGACGGTTCATGGCGGCGGCCAGGCTCTGCATGCCGACGAGCACGCCGACACTCATCGCCTCCGCCACGACCTGCCGGCTGCCCAGGCCGAGCAGCACCGCCGTGGTCGCCGAGGCGAGGAGCGCCGGCAGGACGGACAGCACCGCGGTGGGCACCCCCAGCCGCTGCTGACGGCTGGCGACGGTGGCATGGCGGGCCGCGAAGCGGGCCACCGCGCGTTCCTCCTCGCCGCCGGCCTTCACCGTCTCGATCATCTGAACCGTGGTGTACACGGTGGTCACCAGCTTGCTGCGGTCCGCCTGGAGTCCGGCGACGGCCGTCGACCGGGTCGAGGCGACATAGCGCAGCACGCTGACGTTCAGCCCGGCGAGGACCACCGCGCACAGTCCGAGCAGCAGGTCGTACTGGCAGAGCAGCGCCCCGTACGCCAGCACCAGGCCGGTGTCCACCACGGTGGTGGCCGTCCGACGGGTCAGCACCTCGGCGACCACCTCGTTGCCGCGGACCCGCTGGCTGAGGTCGGCGGCCTGCCGCTGGTCGAAGAAGGCCGGCGGCAGCCGCAGCAGATGTCGGAAGAACCGGGCGGCGCTGGCGAGGGCGAGCGCCGTCTCCGCGCGTACGGTCAGACGTTGCTGGAGCAGGCTGGCCAGGAAGGTCAGCGCGGTGGCCACCGCCACCGCCGCCACCAGTCCGGCGAACGCGGCCCGGTCCTCCTGCAGCAGCACCCGGTCGACGAAGACCTTCGCCATCACCGGGATGGTCAGACCGACAACGGCGATCAGCAGGCCGAGCAGCAGCATCTGCGCGATCGCCGAGCCGGGGCCGCGCCACCGCTCGGCCAGCGCCCGCACCAGCCGGTAGCGGGTGCCGCCGGGCCGGAACTCCGGGCCGGGCTCCATGGTGAGCACGATGCCGGTGAAGGCGCCGTCGAACTCCTCCCAGCTCACCGCCCGGGGACCGGTGGCCGGATCGTTGATGAAGACCTTGCGTCCGAGCCCCTCCAGCACCACGAAGTGCTCGAACCGCCAGAACAGCACCGCCGGCAGCGCCACGGTGGCCAGGCCGGCAAGGTCCATCTGGAAACCCTTGGCCACCATCCCGTACCGGCGGGCGCCCTTGAGCACGGTGGCCGCGGTGGAGCCGTCCCGGCTCACCCCGCACACCCGGCGCAGCTCCTCCAGGGGCACGTGCCGTCCGTGGTGGGCGAGCAGGATCCCCAGCGCGGCGGCACCGCACTCCACCGCCTCCATCTGGATCAGGGTGGGCGTACGGACGCGTCGCCGCCGGATCCTGGGCAGTGCCGGCGTGCCGCTGGCGGCTGTCGTCGGCGCGCTCATCGCCGCAGCAACCAGTCGATCGGGTGTTCCCGGTCCACCGTGAACCACGCCGTGACCTCGCTTGCCGAGTTGAGCTGGAACGGCGGCGGGGACTTGGTCCAGCGCAGCCCGCCCGGGGCGCCCGGGTCGGGCGCCAGGGCGACGGTCACCCGGACCACGCTGCCGCGGGCGAGCAGCCGCCGGACGTCCGGCCCGGTGCCGAGGAAGGCGCGCAGCGAGGCCTCGGTCTCCGGAAACGCGCCGACGGTGGTCACCTGGCCGGCCAGGGTGCCGAACACGTTGCGCGGCGCGGCCGCGGCGGCCACCTCGACGGACACCCCGGGTTGCAGCAGCGGCGCGGCGACGGCCGGGGCGTAGACGACGGCCTGCAACGCGTCCCCGGCGGTGTCGAGCCGTTCCAGGTCGGCCAGGTGCGTGCCCGGGGTGACGATCTCACCCTCGGAGACCAGCCAGGCCACGACGTACGCGTCGCCCGGCGCGGTCTCCACCCGTACCTTGCCGTCCGGTGTGCGCAGGCTGTAGAGGGGAGTGCCCTTCGGCACCCGCTGGTGCGGTGCCGCCCACACCTTCGTCACCTGGCCGCTGTCGAGCGCGTCGAGGGCCGAGATCCCGTTCGAGTGGATCAGCACCCCGGCCGCCTCGACGGTCCGGGGCACCACCGTGCGCACCGACCAGACACCCGCCGCGACCACGACGATGACGAGCGCGGTGGTGGCCAGCCAGTTCGGCACCGTGGTCAGCCGTACCGCCCGGTCCAGTTGCTCGGGCGCCTCCAACTGGCGCAACGCCTGCCGCCGGAACTTCATGGCCGGCCCCCCACCCCGGCCGGGCCGGTGGAGCGGCGCGAGCCGAGCAGGAAGTCGGCGACGCTCGGCTCGACGAGCGGGTCGAGCCCGGACAGCTCGGCGAAGGACTGGGAGTCCCCGGCGCCGAGAGCGCAGGGCGCCAACCCCATGGCGGTGGCGACGAGATACATCTGCTGGGTCAGCACACCCGCGTCCTTGAGAATCATGGCGTAGCTCATCCCTTCGTACTTCCACATGAGCCGCTGGACCCGGGCGGTGACCACCAGGACCGTCTGCGGTGGCCGAGGCAGGGCGCCGGCCGCCCGGGCGTACGCCAGCAGCCGGTCCGCGGCCGGCCCCCACCCGGCGACCGGCTCCAGCCGGTGTCCGACCGCGTCGTAGTGGTAGAGCCCGGGGTCGAGCCCGGCGCAGCGGGCGACAAGTGGATAGATCTCCAGCTCGTAGACTCCGCCGCCGCCCGGGTAGGGCCGGTGGCCGACCTCCTGCCCACCGGTCTCGCCGACGGCGTTCGTGTGCTGCGACCGGTACAGGAACTCGGCGAGCCGCTCCAGGCGCAGCGGTGCCGCGTCGTCGTGGTCGCGCACGCTGCGGCGGTCCGTGACGACCTGGCTGAACGCGGGGTCCGCCTTGGTGATCGTCGCCAGGTCCGGCAGCGGCAACTCGACCGCCCGACCCCCGTCGTACGGGCGGCGCAGGGGAAGTGGTGCGAAGCGTTCCCGCATCCGGTAGGTGCCACCCACCGGCAGCGCGTGCCGGCCGGCGCGGGAGCGGTGGTGCAGCCGCAACTCCTCGGGCGACCAGTAGGCGAGCGGGGCGTCGTCGCACTCCGCCGTGAACTCGGCGTCGGTGACCAGGATCCGGGCGGTGGCCAACTCGTCGAGCACCCGTCCGGCGGCTTCCGGCGGCACGCCGAGCGTGCGGGCCACCGCCTCGGGTCCGACGCCCGGCACGGCGGCGGCCAGCACCGCGCCGAGGGCGGCGTCGGCGCAGCCGACCGCGATCGTGCTCAGCGGCGATGCGGCCGTCAGCATGCCGTGTTCGTGCTGGAGGGTGGCGAAGCGGGAGAGCCGGTAGCGGACCCCGGGTGCGTGCAGGCGGCTCTCCGGCAGGCTGCCCCGACCCAGGCCGGTGGGCACCAGGTCGAGCAGCGCCCGGTCGTCGACCTGGACGCGCCGCTCCAGCCAGGAGTGGGCGAGCAGCCGGCGCAGCAGAAGCTGCGCGGGCAGCACCCGATTCTCCCCCTCGAGCCCGCTGATCAGTCGGCCGACCTCGACGTCGTTGACCCAGTCGGCGGCGAGCCGCAGCAGCAGCGCCCGCCGGCCCATGCCCGGTTGTTCCAGGGTGAGCTGGAAGCGGGTCTGCCGCAGGGTCAGGGAGCCGTCCTCACCGAGTCGCAGTTCCGCGTCCCGGCGCAGCCGGTACGACTCCTGCACCGGCGGACCGCCGACGGAGCCGCTCACGCCGGCCGCCCACCGACCGGGTCCACCATGCTGGTCATCTGCGTGTCCCTCACTAGAAGAAGACGTTCAGCGGATTGGCCGACGTCTCGTCGACGGCCAGCGGGTTCCGGCCCAGGCGGGCCGGCACGTCCCACAGCCGGCCCGGACCGAGCCGGCGCCAGAAGTGCCGCAGGCCCGGCACGACGACCTTCACGACCGCCAGGTCGACGTCCGGACGGGACTGGTCGACGACGATCACCTCCAGGCCGGCCCGCTCCGCCCGGCGTACGCACCGCCGCACGTCGTCCCCGACGTCGCCGGTGGTCAGCGCCGGGTGGTCCACGGCGGTGCGCGGCGCCCGGGTGGGATCCGGGGCCAACCAGGGCTGGTCGGCCACCCGCACGGTGCCGAACCAGCGCGCCGTGTCCGGGTCGTCGACGCCGTACCGGCTACCGGAGGTCGGTCCGGCCACGGCGGGCAGGAACTGGTTCACCTCGGTGAGCGCCCGGGTCAGCGCGACCCGCGCGTCCAGGTGCGCGCCGAAGCCGACAAGCACGTCCTCCGGCCCCGCGCCGAGCCGCCGGGACACCGCGGCGAACGTGGGTACGCCGAGGTCGGCGGTCAGGTCCAGCGCCCACAGCTCACGGCCGAGGGCGGTGGCGTGGTGGTCGACGCAGGCGGCGGTCCACGGGTCGGCGAACGAGGCGAGGTCGACCCCCGGCATCCGGGATCTGTGGTACCACCACAGGGCGACGCTGTCGCGCTCCACGAGTTCGCAGAAACCCTGCACGATCGCCTCGGACCGGGTGCCGCCGGCCGCGCAGCCGTTCGAGTCGGCCGAGCACACCCCCAGCCCGGTCAGTTCCGGATGCCCGTACCAGCAGTGCGCCGCGGGCAGCTCGCGCGGCGCCTGACGGGTCAGCGACCAGCCCGTGGTCCAGTCCAGCTCCACGTCGTCGGGCAGCGGACGGGGAACGCGGTGCAGGTGGCCCAGGTCGCGGTTGAGCCGGTCCCGGTCGGCGTACTGGCGTTCCGAGAACAGCAGCAACTCCCGCAGGTGCACCGCCCGGTCCGGGCCGAGCTGCCGGTAGGTGGCCCGGTGCACCGGGCGGTCGCCGCGCCACACCCCGCAGTAGCGCTCCACCGCCTCCCCGACCGCGCTCATCCGGGCCTGCAGGTCGGTCCGGCCCTTGCCGCCGCTCTGCCCGCGCAGGTTGCGGCGCAACGCGGCGAGCTGGCGGGGCTGGGCGAAGTTGTGCCCGGCCGAGTAGGTGTGGGTGACGCCGTTGTCGGTCGCCTCCAGCGGGGTCAGCCGACTCACCACACCCAGATACCTGCTGACGTGGTGGGCCAGCGCGGCGTACGCCTCGGCGGGTTCCCGGGTACGGGACTCCCCGCCCCGACTGGGCTGGGCGCCGCTCGGGGGCAGGTCGATCCGGGGCTCGGCCTTGCCGACCAGGTCCGGGTCACCGCAGGCGGGGCACTGCGGCTGGCGTACCAGCTGGTGGCTCTCCGTGCTCAGGTCCCGGGTGTCCAGGGCGACCATGCGGCCGGTGAGGCGCGGTGACGTGCCCCGGACGGCGAGCACGGCGAGTTCGGCGGCGAGCAGCCCGGCGGCCATGGTGGCAAGTCCGGGCAGGACCGCGCGGCCGGGCTGCGGCAGCGGAGCGGCCAGCTCCTGCCCGTCGAGGAAGGCGTTCACCTGCTCGTTCTCCTGCCACCGCTGCCGCAGGCAGGCCCAGCATCCGGTGCGGCCCGGCACCAGGTGCGGGCCGAGGAAGACGACGTTGCCGTGCGGCCGGGCCAGCATCCACGCTCGACCGGCGACCAGGTGGCGCTCGTTGACCAGCGCCAGCCGGGGGTCGAGCATCGACGACGGCAGCACCAGCACCTGGGCGGTGTCGGGGCCGAGGTCGGTCTGGTCCGGTCCGACCACCGTCACGGCGAGCCCGAGGCCGCGCAGCGCGTCGACGGTCTCGGCCACCCGGGGCGCGCCGAGGTCCACGATGGTGACCGCCCCGCCAGCCATCCACAGTTGGCCGGCCTCGGGTGGAACACCCCGGGCGTCCCAGCCGGCGGCCTCGGCCGGGGACGTGTGCGCCGGACCTGCCACCAGCAGGCCGTGGTCGCGCAGTCGGGCGAGGGCGGCGGCGACGGCGGCGACCGGGTGTCGGGTGGCCAGCCGAGCCACCACGTCGGCCAGCGGCGCGACGCCGTCGAGCTGGTCGGCCAGGTCCGCGGCGACCGGGTCGTCGATGAGCAGGCTGCGGGTCTCCCCCAGCACCACGAGCGGACCGTCGGGCAGCCGCACCGGCACGTAATCCGATCGGAAGCGCGGACGCCACATGGTTCCTCCCGAGCCTGGTGGCCGGACGGCCGGCCCCGCCGGCGATCACGGCTGCTGTCATCGTCGCGGTCCCGGGCGTCCGATCCGAGTGATGCCACAGGTTTCTGCCGCCGGCGGCGTCGTCGACGCTCGACGGCAGGTCAGCCGGCGGTGACGGTCAGCGCGGTGTCGTTGAGCCCCAGCACCGACGTGCCGGTGGCCTGCGGGGGAACCAGCAGCACGAACGTCTCCACCCGGGTGACCCGGATCGACGTGCCGCGGACCGCCGCGCGATGACCGGTGGCGATCAGATCCGGGCTCTGCGGCACCATCTGGACGGTGGCCGGGCCGCCGGGCGCGGGACGCAGCGTGTCGGTGGCGTGGATCGTCAGGAAGGTGAGCGTGCCGGTCGGCACCGCCACCGCGCAGTCCGACCACTCCGCCCGGTCCATCGTCCGCCGCGCCGCCGCGCCGACACCGGCGAGCTGCTGCCCGTAGACCTCCCAACCGCCGGCGAACTGGCCGTCGAGCAACGGGCTCGACGCGACGAGGGACCGGTTGCCCGTCGTGGAACCGATGCTGCGGGCGAACACCTCGGCGGCGAGGGCCCGGCGACTGGTCTCGTCAAGCGCGGTCCCGCCCGCCGTGGCCGGCCGGCCGTCGATGCTCCGGGCGACCACAAGCGACGGTTGGGTGACCTGGACGTTGTGGCTGAGCTTCCACTGCCCGTCGGCGCCCCGCACGAACTGGCTCACGTCGGTCGGTGCCAACTCCGAGCCGGTCAGCCGCAGAGTGGCCGTGACGAGGAAGCAGGCCGGGTCGCCGGGCGGCACCGCGAAGGCCGGGTTGATGTGCTGGAAGGACGGTTGCGTTCGTTGGTTGTAGGTGGCCCGGCGTACCGCGGCGATGCTCAGGTCCAGCGAGGGCGGGACCTCCTGGGCCCGCAACGCCTCGACGTCGCCGGCCACCGAGGCCGCCGAGTCGGCCTGGTCGAAGGCGGTGAGCACGAGCGCGGCCCGGTCCCGACCGAAGGCCGCCGAACCCTGGGGCGCCGGGGTGGCCGCGTCCACCGGCTCGCCACCACAGCCGGCCAGCACGAGCAGCGCCACCGTGGCGGCGGCGAACGGCATCGCCGGCACCGGCGCGGTGACGGTACGCGGGCTCCTGACGGATCTACTGCCCAGCATCTCGTCCTCCATCCACCACCGGTGCACGGGATTCGCGCCCGATGCAGTCGAGTATGTGAGCGGCTGTCGGGCCACGACGGTGGCGGCGCGGCCTCGTGCTGCCCGGCCTGTCGACGTCGCACGAAACGATGTCATCCGGCCCGGGAGGTGGTCATCGACCGGTGTCATCGAGCCGAGCGACCCAGGCGACCAGAGCCGACCGGGAGGCGACACCCGCCTTGCGGTAGATGCGGGTCAGGTGCGCCTCCACGGTGCGGGGGCTGATGTTCAGTTGCCGCCCGATCAGTCGGCTGGTGGCCCCGGTCGCCGCCAGCCGCGCGATGTGCCACTCCCGGTCGGTCAGGGCGGCGACCTCGCGCGGGCCGACCGGACGGGCCAGCCGCAGGGCGACCCGTTCCGTCCCGCACCACCCGGCCAGCTCCAGCGCGCGGCGGCGGGCCCGCGCCGCCAGGCCGGTCTGGTCCGCGGCCTCGGCCGCCCGGGCCAGCGAGGCCAGCGCGAGGCTGCGTCGGAGCACCATCCCGCCGGAGCGGAACAGGTCGGCCGCCGTCTCCAGGTGCGGCAGCGCCGCCAGGGCCTCGCCGCGGGCGAGCAGCACCTCGCCGTACGCGGACTCGGCGAAGCCCCGCTGCCCGGGCAGACCTACCTGGTTCGCCTCGGCCAGCGCCAGCCGCGCCTGCCGCTCGGCGTCGGTCAGGTCACCCGCGGCGAGGGCGGCGGCGCAGAGCAGCTCGAACCACCTGGGCCGGAGGGTGCTCTGGAGACGGCTCAGCCGGCTGTCGCCGCCGGCCGACCGCACCAGGTCGGCGCAGGTCGCCGGATCACCGGACAGCAGCGCCGCGGTCGCCAGGGCCGTCGCGGCGGTACGACCGCACCAGGTGGCGAGGTCGGTGGCGATGCCGGCGGCGCTGCGGGCCAGTGCCACCGCCCGGTCGTCGTCGCGCAGGTCACCACGCCACGCGGTCGCCTCCGCCTCGAACGCGAGGGCGAAGCTCAGCAGGTGGTGACTGCCGATGCGTCGGGCGACGATGCCCGCCTCGGTGGCCAGTCCGATGGCGGTGGGCAGTTGGCCGCCGTGGTAGGCCACCTGACTGCGGCCGAGCAGCAACTGGCACAGCCCGTCGTCGCGGTGCGAGGCGCGGACGAGCGTCAGCCCGCGGTCGAGGTGCCGTCCCGCGTCGGCATGCCGTTCGAGGTACAACTCGGTGAGGCCGAGCGCGGTGAGGCAGTCGGGGTGGTCCCGCACGTCCCCGTCCGGCAGCGAGTCGACGATCCGGGCACCGGCGTCGAGCAGGCCCCGGGCGTCGTCGAGCGCACCGTCGTGGACGGCGGCCAGACTCCGGACGGCCAGCAGGCCGGCCCGGTCCGCGCCGGAGCCGCCGAGATCTCCGCCGAGCACGTCGGGCAGCCCGGCCACCGGACGGCCGGCCAGGATGCCGGCGACGCCGATCTCGGTGGCGAGTCGGTAACCACCTGCGGGTCCGGCCTCGGCGGGCAGGGCGGCCAGCTCGCGTCGGCTGATCGCCGCCGCTTCGGCGTAGTTGCCGAGCAGGCGTTCCACGCGCGCCCAGAGCGCCACTGCCTGCGCCCGTCGTCCCGGCGGGTCGGCGGGGAACAGCGGCACGATCTCCTGCAGCAGCGCCCGGCTCTCGGCCAGGTCACCCGCCTCCCCGATGATCTGGGCGAGCACGAGTGACACCTCGTGGCGACGCTGCGTCAGGCCGGCCGTCGGCCGCAGCGCACGCAGCGCCAGCCGCAGCCAGCGGATGGCCAGGTCCGGTGTCTCGCACCGGACCTCCTGCGCGGCCCGGCAGAGCACTGTGACGCAGCGGTCGACCCAGCGGCCGTTCGGGAGGGCGAGCAGACGCTCCGCGTAGCGGGCCCGGTCCACGGGTGGGGCGCCCAGCTCGACAAGCGCGGTCAGCGCCCGCCCAGACGCCTCCGCCTGCCACGCCGGGTCGGTGTCCTGGGCGACGGCCATGCGCAGCACCGGGTGCCGGAAGGCGAACCGTCCGGTGCCGGGGACACGGCGGATCAGGTCGAGGCGGGCCAACCGCCAGCCGACCTCGACCGCCAGTGCCGCCGGGACCTGCGCGACCTCGGCGAGCAGATCCGTGGAGAAGGGCGCGTCGACGATCGCCCCGGCCCGTAGGCAGGCCAGGTCGACGGGGGGCAGGCCGCTCCACTCGCGGCGCAACTCGGCCACCGACGCGTCGGACAGCCGGGCACCCGGTGTCGCACGGGTCGGATCGGCGCGCGTCGAGGTGGGGTCGACCGGCAGCGCCGCCAGGTAACCGGGGATGCCGCCGGTCAGGTCGTACCGCGGGCGCACCTCCGCCTGGCCGACGCAGGGGTGCAGCAACGCGACCTCCGCGAGGCTGAGCGGTGGCAGCTCGATCCGATCGCGTGACGTCGTCGCCGCGTCGGCGTGTTCGCCGGGATCTGGTGGGCCGAACGGCATCGGGGTCGCCATCTGCCGCGGGCGGTAGACGAGCACGAGCAGCAGCGGGGCGGGCACCGGATACCGCAGCAGGTGGGCGATCAGCCCGGTGGAGGATGCGTCCGCCCAGTGCAGGTCGTCGAGGACCAGCACCAGACCGTCCCGGGCGGCCAGGCCGATCAGCCGACGGGCCAACTGGTAGGTCCGGAACCGCTGGGCGTCCGAGGCCCGCGCCGGCGCCGGCGGCACCTCGGCGGCGGACTCGGCCCAGGTCTGCCCGCCGGACCGCCCGGCACGCAGCCCGCATCGGGGTGACTGCCCCGCCGTGAAGGCGTGCCGGAACACGTGGAAGGGAACTCCTCGCTCATCCGGCGAGCAGGTCCCGACGGCCCAGGCGACGGCGGGGACGCTCCGTTCCAGTGCCTCGTGGACGAAACGCGTCTTGCCGATGCCCGGCTCCCCGACCACCTCGCACACCATTTGCCAGCCACGGTTGAGCACGGCGGCCTGGGCTCTCCTGATGTGCGCCAACTGTGGTTGCCGCCCGACGAAGCGCGGGCTTGTCGACGCGCTTTCCAGCCCAGATTTCATCACGCAGACCAGACGCCTTCCGGCACGCTCCAGGGGAATTGGAGGCACTATACCGGCGCACCGTCAATTGTCGAAAGATACCGATGCGAACGGCTCCTATTCGGCAAGTTGCACGTCCGGGCGCGGTTCTTTCCCAGGATCGCACCACACCCACCGAAACGGACCGGTCACCCAAACGGTGGAACGATGTCCCTGAACCGGCCTAAATCACCCACCCGCCGCGTCGGGGCGCCCGGGAAGCGGCGCCCCGGACGGCATGGCCCCCTGCACGGCTCCGACCAGGACAATCGGGTAATCAGCGCAGGGCGGCACCCGCCCGGATACCACCATGTTCATCGCCGCCTATGTCAATCCCGGAGCCATCAGGGCTTGCGAACTGCGCCGCCGCACGGGCCTCGACGGCGACAAATGGCCCGCACGTCTCGCATAATTGGCCACCCACTGCCGACCGTCAAGAAGTGAGCACAGCAGGAAGCGGTGACCGCAAGCACACGAAGGGACAAAAAATAAAAGCCGTAGGCGTCGCGCGGACGGAAACGGGCGGAGCACCCTCTCGGCCGATCGATGCTCGGACCACACGCGGCAGCCGGGGTGCGGCCCGCCGAGCCGTCGGCCCCAGCGCGGGACGCTGTCCACCAAGATGGACGCCGCCCGACGATAATGGCCGGGTGCTGACACCCGACGGCTGGTGGGACGCGGTAGAGCCACGGCTGCTGACGCAGATAGACGAGGCCCTGTGCACGGATCGACTGATCCAGGCGATCCTCCTCCTGCGCGGGGAAGGCGGACCGCAACCGCGACCCGGCCTGTATGAGGCACAGGATCTGCTGGTCGGGCGACGCGCCGAACTGGACCGACAGGGCCTGCTGCCGCCCGAGCCACCGCCGCCGACGACCACGCAGCTCATCGCGAAGGTCGACGCCATCGCCGCACCGATCCTCGCGGTCGAAGCCTGTTGGGACGGCGACTCCCGGGGCTGGTGCGTCGACCTGGTGGCGATCGTCAGCCGACCGGGCCGAGACCACGATCACGTCGACGAGGTGCGGTTGGCGACGCTCCGAGAGGGCAGCGACATCCGCCTGTTCAACGGGCAGGTGCCGCCGTGGCCGGAGGCGCAACAGGCGATCGAGCACGGCCAGGCGATCGCACGGCATGCCGGCGTGCCGTTCCACTTCGCCAGCCCGGAAACGCCGGACGTGGATCTGCCGCGCTGGTGGGACACCCACCCCACCGGCCGCACCGAGCACCCGGCTCAGCAGCCCGGCGGCACCCGGAGATCATCGCGTTGACCGTCGCCGAGATCCGCTGACTCCTCGACGCCTTCGTCCTCGCCCTGCCACTACCCCCAGCGCAGACTCGGCCACTGAGCTTGAGACTTGCTCGTCTAGGGCTCGAGCGTGGCGGGCATGCTGAAGGCGGCGACGTGACGGGCACCGATGAAGGCGTTGCTCTCTACGATCTTCCCGTTCTCGATCCGGAGTACGTCGACGACAAGCGCCTCATAGTGCGGGCTGCCGGGCCGGCGGAGATAGTTGATCAGTGCCGGGCGCCCGTTGGCCGAGGTGGGGAAGGTACGCCAGTCGAGCGGTCGGCCGAGGAACTCCGCGACCGCGTCGATCCCGACGACCGGCGGCTCGGGCGGCATCGTGATCCGTACGTCCTCGGCGAGCAGTGCCCGGACCGTCTCCGGGTCCTTCGCGTTGGCGTAGCGGCGCAGGATCTCTTCGTCCTCGCTGGTGAGCTGTGGGCGGCGCCAGTCCTGTGGGTCCGACGGAGCGTGCCGCCGGAGGGTGTGGCGGGCCCGCTGGAGGAGGCTGTTGACGGCCGCTACGGCGGTGTCGAGCGTGCCGGCGACCTCCTGCGGCGTCCAGCCGTAGACGTCGCGCAGCACGAAGGCCGCCCGCTGCCGCGGCGGCAGGTACATGAGCGCTGCGATCAGGGCCAGCTCGACGGTCTCCCGGGCGGCGAGACCGGTCTGCGGATCGTCGGCCAACAGGGCGTCTGGATAGGGACCGAGCTCGGTGGACCACTCCAGCGGGTCACCATACGGAATCGTCCGGCGACCGGCCGCCTTGCGGCTGTCGAGGAAGACGTTCGTGGCGATCCGGTAGAACCAGGTCCGCGCCGACGCCCGACCCTCGAAGCGGTCGCGAGCCCGCCAGGCACGCAGGAACGCCTCCTGCACCAGGTCGTCCGCGTCGGTGACGTTCCCTGCGAGGCGGTAGCAGTGCACGTGTAGCTCGCGCCGGTGCTCGTCGAAGGCGCGCTGCAGCCAGACCGCCTGCTCGTCAGGCGAGTCGGACATGTGATCTCCCCGGGGCTGAGTGGTCCTCACCACCGTACTGACGACCGCGGACCCCATCCGTCATCGGTCACCGATGACGATCGCCGACTCGGTCGTCTGTATCTGTGACCGATCCCCACTCCACGAAGGAGAGTGCCATGAGCAACCAGCCCACCAGCGCCGCCGTGCCCCCGGTCGTCGATCGGGAGACCTGGCTGCGCGAGCGCGACGAACTGCTGGTCCGGGAGAAGGCCCATACCCGCGAAGGAGACGCCATCGCGGCCGCTCGTCGTCAGCTGCCGATGACCGTGATGCCGACGGTGACGGTGCGGGGCCCCGGCGGGGACACCCCGTTGGTGGAGGTGTTCGAGGGCCGCCGGATGCTGATCGCCTACTTCCACATGTGGCACGACGGCAAGCCGCACGAGCATCAGTGTGAGGGGTGCACCTTCTCGACCTGTCACCTGCAGATGCTGGACTACCTGCACGCCCGGGACGTCACCTACGCCGTGTTCTGCCAGGGCCCCTACGAGGAAAGTGCCCCGTTCGCGGAGTTCATGGGCTACCCGTTCCCCTGGTATTCGGCGAAAGACTCCGACCCGGCTCTGGCCGACGGTCGTGACTTCGGGTTCATCGCCTGCTACCTGCGCGACGGCGACCAGGTCTACGAGACCTACTGGACCACCGGGCGGGGCGTGGAGGCGTTGATGACCAGCTACCACGCCCTGGACCTCACCGTGTACGGCCGGCAGGAGAACTGGGAGAACTCACCCCAGGGTTGGCCGCGGGTCAGTGGTCACCCGTGGCGGCTCAACGGCCGCCCCACCGCCCAATGGTCACGCCCCGGCGTGACGCCGGCGGTGACGTCCTGACGCTCGAGATGATCATGCTCGGGTCGGCCGCGGTGTCGGCCTGCTGCTGCGTCGTGCCGCGGGCGGGCGCGTCCCGCAGGGCCCGGATGCTCGCGGGTGCGATGGTGGCTGTCATGGTCGCGGTGACCCTCGACGCCGCACCGGTTGTGCAGTACGCGGGCGCGCTGCTGCTGCTCACCTTCGCGGTGGCACTCGTCACCAGCGGTCCGACCGAGCGCGGCCCGCAGGTGGAGTGGCACCGTACGGCCGGGGCCGTGCTCATGGCGCTCGCCGTGTTGATGCATCAACATGGCGGGTCGATGGCTGCCCACCACATGGCCGCCGGGCCCCGGATGGACCACGGCACCGTCACCGGCCATGACGCGGCGCTCGTGTTGCTACGCGCCGCCACGGCGGCTTACCTCTGCTCGATGACGGCCGTACTCGTCCGGCTGCGCAATCGACCGATCACGGACCTGCTCCGTTGGGAGCACCTGGCCATGGGGGCAAGCCTCGCGACCATGATCTTTTTCATGAGCTAGCCGAGTAGGCCAGCCGGCAGATCAAGTGACGTTGCACCACTAGGGCGCGACGGAGACGTGGGCGGTGACGATCCGCCAGCCGCCGGGCAGGCGGACCCAGGTCTGGGTCTGCCGCCCGGTGGCGTCGGCGTCGGCGTACCCGAATCGGGTCGTCACGACCGCCAGGTCCGGGCCGAACGTGGTGACCACCGGGTCGACCAGCCGCCGACCGGCCGGCAGCGGTGGCTGCGCGGCCCGCCACTTGCGCTGCTCGTCCAACCCGTACTGATGGTCGGCGATGCCGAAGCGCACGGTCTGGTCGGAGTCCCAGAAGTACCCGCAGATCTCCTCGGCGTCACCATCGGCCAGCGCCCGCTCGTAGGCGGCGAAGGCCGCCGTCACCTCGGCGACCACGTCCGTCCGGTCGATCTCCATGCGGTACGTCCCTTCGATCCGGTGGGTCGGGAACTGGCCGGCCCGGTCGGTGGCCGGGAGGCCTCCGACCGGGCCCGCCGGCTCAGCCGCTCAGCGCCGACGTCCGCCGCTCGCCGTCGGTCCGATCGCTGCCGACGTCAGCCGGGCCGTGCTCCCGGTCCAGTGCGGCCTCCTCCGGGTCGGGCTCGCGGGGTGTGGGGCGACCCAGCGCGAAGACCGCGCAGATCGCCGCGACGAGGAGGTAGCCGAGTGCCACCTGACCGTTGGCGTTCCACTCGATCCGCTCGCCGTGGATCAGCCCGATGAACGACAGCACCGCTCCGGTGCCGGCGAAGATCGCGGCCCGGACGAACCGTTTGTCGATGATGAAGACCACCACCGCGCCGAGCACCAGGCCGGCGAGGATCGCACCCTGACCGAGCACCAGCAGCCCGTCGTAGATCACCCCCGCGCCGTTGAGGGCGTCGTCGCCGACCGCGGCGGCGGTGGTGCCGGCCGCCGCCAACGCGTTGTCGATCTGCCCGGTCGCCCAGGCCGCGATGTTGGGGATCAGCGCGGCGACCACGGCGGCGGCGTGCGCCCGGGGGGTCGCCTGGAACGCCTGCGCCCCGATCAGCAACCCGATGTAGAGCAGGATCGGCACGATGGCCGCCGTCGGGAAGATCGCGCCGAGCAGCCCGAACATGCCGAGGAAGCAGAGCACCGCGATCACCACACCGGTCGCCATCGAGTAGCCGCTGCGTCCACCGGCCGCCTTCCACCCCGGGTGTCCGACGTAGACGGCCGGCGGGAAGGGCGAGCCCAGCGCGGCCCCGATCACCGCGCCCGCACCGTCGGCCAGCAGCACACTGCGCAGGTTGTAGTTGTCCCCCGCGGTGGCGGCGCTCTCCACGTTCGTCATGCCCTCGGTGAAGTTGTAGACACCGAGCGGAATCGCCGTCGCCAGCAGCGGCGCCATGTCGGCCAGCCCGGTGAAGAGCAGGTCCAGCTTGAACGAGGGTACGGCGATCGCGATGTCCCGGGCCGCAGCCGTCACGTCCGGCACCGACATCGCACCGCCGGCCCAGCCGATCGCGGTGCCGAGCAACAGCGCGGCGAGCCCGATCGGGAAGTTGAACGGCAGCTTCACGTCGGTGAGCAGACCGATCAGCAAGAGCGCGAGGACCGGGAGGGCGACCCAGGCCATCCGCCACATCTGCCCGGCCGGGTTCATCGAGATGAACGTGATGGAGATCCCCGCGAGGGTGCCGAGCAGCGCGGCCCGGGGCGCGTACCGGCGGATGTAGGGCCCGACGAACGCGCCGATCAGCACGATCACGCCGATGATGAAGGCCCACGCCAGCCCGGCCTCCCAGGCCCGTACGGGATCCTGGGTACGCAGGTAGATCGGCAACATGATGACGAAGATGACGATGAACATGTGCGGCACGCTCGGCCCGTACGGCAGGGCCGTCACGTCGGTGCGGTTCTCCCGTCGGGCCAGTCGGCGGGCCAGATGGGTGTAGTAGATGTTGCCGGCGACCAGGGCGATGCCCAGCGCCGGCAGGATGGTGCCGAACACCTCCCCCTCGGGAAGGTTCACCACGGCGAGGCAGAGCCCGGTCAGGGTGAGCACGTTTACCAGAACGTTGACGCCGAAGCCGAAGAAGGCGTTGGTGTCGCCGCGTACCCAGTACGGGAGCGGGGCGACGGTGGGCTTTGTCGAGACCATGGCTGCTCCCGGTCAGGAAGAGGGTTGCAACACTCCGGTGGTGGGCAGCGCGGCGCGTACCTGCGCCGACTCGGCGACCCACCCGAAGATCCCGCCCTGGGCGGCGATCATGTCGAGCCCGACCCGCTGGAACTCGGGGAAGTAGGACCCGACGCAGTCCGCGAGCACGAGACACTCGTACCCGCGGTCGTTGGCCTCCCGGACGGTCGTGTGCACGCACACCTCGGTGGTGACCCCGGTGACCAGGAGACTGCGGATGCCCCGCTTCACGAGCAGGGCGTCCAGTTCGGTGGCGTAGAAGGCGCCCTTGCCGGGCTTGTCGATGACCGGCTCGTCGGGCAGCGGGGCCAGCTCGTCGATGATGTCGTGGCCGTACTCGCCGCGGATGAGGATCCGGCCCTTGGGTCCGGGGTCACCGATCCGCCTGCTGGGCGCTCCGCGGCTGAGCTTGGCCGGCGGGCAGTCGGACAGGTCGGGCAGGTGCCCCTCGCGGGTGTGCACGATTGTCAGGCCGACGGCGCGGGCGTCGGCCAGCAGCGCCGCGAGCGGCGCGATGGTACGACGCAGTTGGCCGACGTCGTTGCCCAGGCTCGCACCGAACCCGCCGGGTTCCAGGAAGTCGCGCTGCATGTCGATGACGAGCAGCGCCGTGGTCGAGAGGTCGAAGGTGTACGGGCCGGGCCGTGCGGCGGGGATGGTCAACATGGGCACACCTCACTGGGCCGTGGCGGCGATGACGTCGTCGGATGTGGTGACGCAGCCGAAGACGCCGCCCTGCATGGTGACCATGTGCAGTGCGGCGTCGTGGTTGGCCTTGTCGGTGGCGCCGGTGCAGTCGGAGAGGATCAGGCACTCGTAGCCCCGGTCGTTCGCCTCGCGCATCGTGGTGTGCACGCAGACGTCGGTGGTGATGCCGGTGAGGATCAGGTGCGTGATGCCCCGGGTACGCAGCACCAGGTCGAGGTTCGTGGCGTAGAACGCGCCCTTGCCCGGCTTGTCGATGATCACCTCACCGGCCACCGGGGCGACCTCGGGCACGATCTCCCAACCCGGCTCGCCCCGGACCAGGATCCGGCCGGCCGGACCGGCCGCTCCGATCTCGGCGCCGATGCGCGCCGACCGCCACCGCTTGTTCGCCGGCAGGTCCGACAGTTGCGGGTCGTGCCCCTCCCGGGTGTGCACGACGAGCATTCCGAGCGATCGGGCGTGCTCCAGCAGCCGGGCGGTGGCCGGCAGACCGGCCCGGGTGAGGCCGATGTCGTAACCCATCGCGTCGACGTAGCCGCCCGGCCCGCAGAAGTCGGTCTGCCAGTCGATACAGAGCAGTGCGGTACGCGCGGTGTCCGCCGCGCCGTCGTACGGCCACGGGTAGGGGTTGGCCGGTACCGGCCCGATGGTGCCCATCCTCTCGCCTCCTGTCGTGATCGCTGGTGCTGGCACGTCAGCGCCGGGTGGCGGCGCGCCGGTAGGCCCGCCACCCACCGGTGGCGCTGATGTCCTCGGCCGGTGGGCCGACGGCGTACGCCTCGCAGAGGAAACCGAGCACGTCGCGCCCGTCGTCGAGCCGGATCCAGCCGAGCGAGAGTGGGGTCGGGACCCCGGCCAGCAACCCGCCGACCGCGGCACCGGGCAGTCGCCACAGCTCGACCTCGATCGGATGGCCCGCCGGTCCGTCCGGCGCCACCCGAACCAGGCCGGGCAGTCCCTCGCCGTCGGGCGTGTCCATCCGGAAGAGCCGGTAGAGCGGCGCGGTGCGGGCGGTGTCGACGAGGGCGCCACCGTGTCCGACCAGTTCACCGTTGCGGGACTCGCCCGTCAGGTGCCGACCCACCACGGCGATCAGCAGTTCCACCGGGCGCTGTGCCGGTGGTGGGTTGACCTCGACCGTGCGGGTCGGTGCGCTGCCGTCGGTGAGGGTGGCGGCCAGCCGGGCCAGGGTGGTGTCGCTGAACGCCGGGCCGATGAGGGTCAGGCTCGCCGGGCGGCCGGTGCTGGTGAACCCGTTGGGTACGGTCACCGCGGCCAGGTCGAGCAGGTTCGCGAACTGGGTGTAGCGGCCGAGCATGGCGTTGCGCCCGATCGGGTCCTCGGCGATCTCGTCGAGCGTGAACGTGGTGCCGACGGTGGGCACGACCAGCACGTCGATGTCCTGCCAGAGCGTGTCGACCTGTGCGCGCAGCTCGCGCAGGCGGTGCTGGCCCCGGAACGCGTCGATCGCGTCGTAGCGCCGCCCGGTCTCCAGCACGGCCCGGGTGACCGCGAGGACCGACTCGGGATGCGACCGCAGGAAGCCGTCCAGCGCGACCAGCCGTTCGGCCACCCAGGGTCCCCGGTAGAGCAGGTCGCCGGCCTCGAAGAAGTCGCCGAGCGGCACGGACCGTGGGGTCCCGACGAAGGTGCGCAGCCGTTGCACCCCGGCGACGAACCGGGCCTCCTGCCCGGCGTCGCCGAAGAACTCGAGGTCTTCTGCCCGGGGCACCCCGAGGCGTAGCGTCCCCGGCATGCGGGCAACCACCCGCTCCTCCGGCAGCGGACGCCCCCACGGGTCGGCCGCCGTGACGCCACGGGCCGCGTGCAACACCTCGACGGCGCCGGCGACGTCGGCGGCGAAGACCGACACGCAGTCCAGCGAGCGGCAGGCCGGGACCACGCCGGCCGCGCTGAGCAGGCCCCGGGTCGGTTTGAGGCCGACGATCCCGTTGAGCGCCGCCGGCACCCGACCGGAGCCGGCGGTGTCCGTACCAAGGGCGAAGCTGACCTGGCCGGCGGCGACCGCGACGGCCGAGCCGGAGCTGGAGCCACCGGAGATCAGCCCGCCGCCGAAGACGCTCTCGCCGCTGCCGTACGGCGAGCGCGCGCCGGTCAGGCCGGTGGCGAACTGGTCGAGGTTGGTCTTGCCGACGAGCATCGCACCGGCGTCGAGCAGCCGGCGCACCACCGGCGCGTCCTCGGCGGCCCGGTACCCGAAGTCGGGGCAGCCGGCGGTGGTGATCATGCCGGCCACGTCGATGTTGTCCTTGACCGCGAACGGGATCCCGTACAGCGGCAGCGCGGGATCACCGTGGCGGGTCAGCGACTCGGCGCGTGCGCGCAGGCGATCGGCCGGGACGGTGCTGATCCAGACCGGACCGTCGGCACGCCCGGCCAGTCCATCCAGGACGCGCTCGGCCTGGGCCGCCGGGGTCAGGCCACCGTCGCGGTACGCCGACCGAAGCTCCGACATGGACTCTGCTGGCTCTGGCATACAGTCGATTGTCGACCGAACTGTTACGAGAACCAGCGCGCTGTGTAACGACGACATGACGGCACTCCGGCCGCTCTGCCCGCCTAACCGAGGTACGAGCGCGCTCCGTGCCCGGCGAGCACGGAGAGCACCTCCTCCGGATCTCCCCCGGCGACCGCCTCGAACAGCCGCTCGTGCCGGTGTACCCCGTCCAGCGGCTGCGCCAGCTCCGCCTCCCGGCGCAGATTGATCGCCATGTAGAGCTGCAACTTCACCAGGATCGACCCGTACACGGCGGAGAGCTGACGGTTACCGGCGAGCGCCACAAGCGCGACGTGGAACTCCCGATGCGACTCGGCGACCGCCATCCGGTCACCGGCCCGGGTCGCCTCCCGCATCCGGTCCAGGGTCGCCCGCAACCCGGCCAGGTCGCCCTCCCGGCCGACCGGGATCCCGGCCCGAACCGAGACCTGCTCCAGGACGTCCCGCAGCTCGTACAGCTCCCGCACGTCGCGGTCGGACAGGGTGGCCACCCGGACGCCCCGCCGCGGCACGTGCTCGACCAACCCCTGCTGGGCCAGCAACCGCAGCGCCTCCCGCAACGGAGCCCGGCTGATGCCCAGCCGCCGAGTCAACTGCTCCTCCACCAGGCGTTCGCCCGGGTCGCTCTTGCCGCTGAGGATCTCCCGGGTCAGCCGGGAGACGGCGAGGTCCACCAGACTGACACTCTCCAGCTCACCATCCACCGACGATGCGGCCACGTCGTTCACGCCGATGAGTCTGCCACCTGCCCCCGGGCCGTCCCGTGCTCGGCTCTGGAGTCGTGCGGGACGACGGGGCCGTCGCGGGTCACCCGTCGCCGGCGGCGCGCTGGCGGGCGGCCTCGGCATCCGCGGCGCCGGTCGGCACGCCGTCGCTGTCGCGGGAGGCGTGGGACAGGTCCACGTCGGCTCCGGTCCGGGCGGCGTCGGCCCTCGCGTCGTCCGCGCCGACGATCTCTCCGCCAGAGTCGGCACCCGCGCCGTCGTCGTCGATGAGCTGTTCGGGGGCGGCAAGTGCGAACGGTACATACCTGGGGTCGGTCATCTCGTCCTCCTCCGGGGTTGCCTGTGTGCTTCCCTACCGCTACCCCGAGGAGCGCTCGACACACCCTCGACCATGCCGCCGGGGTCTGTTCGGTGCCAGCGTCCAGATGCGAGCCCCGTCTACCCGACCCCTGCGGACCCGATCTCACTCCTTGGTGCGCGATCGACGACTCATAGTGACTGAGGTCAATCGCTCAGTCTGGGGAAGGGCGACCGGAGAACGGACTCGCTCCGATGCTCTGACCTGCGGATCGTTACCGCACAGGGCACCCCGAGTCACCGAATCTGACCACTGGTCAGCACCACGTCAGGCAACGACGTCATACGTCAGACGATGATGCTAATCTATTTCGGCGCGGTAAACGGATCTCGACTGCGGAAGGATCACGATGCCATCGGATCGGTCGACAGTCAGCTCCGCGTGCACGCGTCATACCCGCGTACGGGCGGCCAGCAACATCCCCACGGTCGCGGCAGGACGCACAGTCGTCGTGCCCGGACGACAGGCGAGCGCCGCCGCGCCGCCCGTCCCCGCCCATGCGGACGTCGGCATCGCCGCGTCCCGCCACGCCGTCCCCTGCTGGCCGCTGTCCCGACAACCACAACGGGACGTCCGCCCAGCCGCGTGTCACCGACGCGGGTAAAGAGCCACATCGTCAGCAACGCAAACCTGAGGAGGTTTGACTGTGCCACTTCGAAAACTCTCCACCCCCTGGATAGGGGCGGCCATGGCCGCCATGATGCTCGTCGCCGTCGGTGCGTACGTCATCATGACCGGCGCATCGGCGTCCGCCGCCACCACCGCCGGCTGCGGCAAGGCACCCGGATTGAGCAGCGGCAACCACACCATCCAGAGCAGCGGAAAGAGCCGCAGCTTCATCCTTCGGCTGCCCGACAACTACGACAACACCTATGCCCACCGGCTGGCCTTCGGGTTCCACTGGCTGGGTGGCACCTCGAGTCAGGTCGCGGGCGGCGGCTCCGACGGAGCTCCGTGGGCCTACTACGGCATGCTCTCCCAGGCGAACAACACGACGATCTTCGTCGCCCCGCAGGGCATCGGCGGCGGCTGGGGCAACGCCAACGGTGAGGACGTGACCTTCACCGACGACATGATCCGCATGATCGACAACGCGCTCTGCGTGGACACCACCCAACGTTTCTCGGTCGGGTTCAGCTACGGCGGCGCGATGAGCTACTCGTTGGCGTGTTCCCGGCCGAACGTGTTCCGCGCGGTCGCGGCGATCGCGGCCCCCGGCGCGATCAGCGGGTGCAGCGGCGGCACCCAGCCGGTGGCGTACCTGGGGATTCACGGCATCAACGACAACATCGGGAGCGGACGGTCGCTGCGCGACAGGTTCGTCCGGAACAACGGCTGTGCCGCGCAGACCCCGCCGGAGCCGAGGGCGGGCAGCCTGACCCACATCACCACCGCCTACTCGTGCCAGCCCGGATACCCGGTGGTCTGGGCCGCGTTCGACGGTGGCCACCAGCAGGGGCCTGTCGACGGGTGTGCCGGCTGTGAGAGCGGCGCGCGGAGTTGGGTCAAGCAGGAGGTGTGGCGGTTCTTCAGCCAGTTCGGGTCCGGCGTGCCGCCCACCAGCGCACCGCCCACCACCACTCCCCCGCCGTCGAGCCCGCCGCCGGGTGGTCAGCAGAACGTGCAGATCGTGGGTAACCAGTCCGGCCGCTGCGTCGACGTTCCCGGTTCCAGCACCACGAACGGGGCCCGCCCGGCGCTGTGGGACTGTCACGGTCGCACCAACCAGCGCTGGACCCACACCTCCAACCGCGCCCTGACCGTCTACGGCAACAAATGTCTGGACGCCAGCGGGGCGGGCAGCAGCAACGGCACCGCTGTCATCATCTGGGACTGCAACGGCCAGTCCAACCAGCAGTGGAACCTGAACTCCAACGGCACCATCACCTCGGCCCAGTCGGGGCTCTGCCTCGACGCCGTCAACTCCGGCACGGCCAACGGAACGCAACTGCACCTCTGGGCCTGCCAAGGCAGCGCCAACCAGCAGTGGAGCACGCGCGCCTAGTACCGCATCCGGCCTCTGCCGGCGACGCGCCGCCCGGGTTCCGTCCCGGGCGGCGCGTCGCGTCGAAGAGAACGCGCACCGGTTGACCCGGCGTCCTCAACGGCGGGTGGCGTGGTGCAGCGCGGCGTCGGCCCGGGTCACGGAATCACCGCTGCTGCCGGTACGGCCGTCGTGAGCAGGTATTCCGCCTCCAACCGGAAGCGACCGCCGTCGGCGACCCCACGGTCGCGGACGAACGAGCGCAGGTCGGCGCGCAACGCCTCCCACCGGCCCTGGGCGACGAGCCGTTCCCGTTCGGCGACGACGTGCCCGGCGGTGTCGATGAGCAGGCTGGTCGCCGCGTCGGCGTCGGCGAAGCTCAAACCCAACCGGTGGACGACAGTCGACGTGATCCGCAGGTCGGCGGCCGCCAGGAGCTGTCCGACGAGCGTGGCGTCGCCCCACCGGCTCGGCGGGGCACTTCCGGCCGGGGGTGGTGGAAGATATCCGCCGAGGACCTGACCCATGGCCGGCAACAGACTGCCAGGTGTCCACGCGGCCAGCAGGACTCGGCCCGACGGGGCACACACCCGGCCCAGTTCTCGGGCCGCCGCTTCGTGGTCGTTCGCGTAGATCACGCCGAACACCGACAGGACCACGTCGGCCGAGTCGTCGGGCAGCGGTAGGCGGCCCGCGTCGCCGACCCGCCAGTCGACCGCCAGGCCGTCATCCGTGGCGCGACGCCGGGCCATGTCCACAAGCGTGGGCTCCAGGTCCACCCCGACGGTACGGGCGCCGCGCCGTGCGGCAAGTATCGCCGCGTTGCCCGTACCGGTGGCCACGTCGACCACCCGGTCGTCCGGCCCCGGCGCGGCGGCCGCCACCACGGCTTCGGCGGCCGGCATCAGCCGCCGTGCCATGGCCGGATAGTCGCCGGCCGCCCACGTGGTCACGAATGCGCCCATCACGCCTCCCTCGTCGCGGAACCGCTCGTCGTGACGAGTGTGCACACACGGCATGCGGGGCGTCGCCGGTACCAGTAGGCGAGGGTGGCGGCGGCGAGCAGGAGCCCCCAGAGCGGGAAGGGCATCAGCAGGACCAGGAGATGATCCGAGAGGTCGGTGCCAGCGCCGAAGGACTGCTGCACCAGCGAGTGACCGGCGATGCACATCATGAGGGCCACGACCAGTCCGGGTACGACCGCCGCGTGGACGGGTACCGGCCGACCCCCGAGGAATGGCAGTGAGCGTGGGAAGACCTCGCCGCGGGGCCGGATCAGTCCGAGGGTCAGCCAGGTACCGGCCTCGCCGGCGACCGCGAGGGCCAGTCCGAAGATGCGCAGACCCGGATGCGCGGCGAGGGTGTCGGCGCTCTCCCCGATGGGCCAGGGCGTCAGCCAGCTCAGTCTGGTCACCACGTACGGCAGTGGGCACAGGGCAGCGGACCAGGTCAGGACGCGACCCCAAGACGATGCGGACGCTGGTGTCGTCCAGGCCGCTCCGGGCCGACCACAGGACTGGCAGTGGCCGCGGTGGTGTCGCAGGAGACGGACCAGCACCGCGGCCCAACAGGCGCCGACGGCCAGGGATCCGAACACGACGAACGGCCGGTATCCGATCGGTTCGGCGTCGCGGGCGATGTAGCCCAACCACAGCAGCAGCGCGACGAAGGCCGCCGCTCCGACGGCGATGCCACCGACGCCCGCGGCGCGACCGCTGCGTGGCCTCGCCGACCTGAACAGGCGCGTGGCCAGTGCGGCGGTGATCGCGGCAGGCACTGCCAGCGTCATCAGGTACGCGGTGATGGTGAGTACCTGAATGTCGGGAACCAGGAAGCCGAGCAGCGTCGCCGCGACGGCAGCGACCACGATGCCGCCGACCCGGACCGCCGCGCCGGCCCGGCCGCTGCGGAGCAGGCTGGCCAGCGCCAGCCCGACGACGCCGGCTGTCAGGGCGAGCGCGACAGCCGTGTCCGACGGCACGTAGGTCATGAGGGACAGGTCCGCGAACCGGTCCTGCGGGCCGAACGGATAGCTGCTGGGGCGCAGCCACCACAGGACCCCGACAGCGACCAGCAAAAGGGACCCGACCAGGACGCCGGCCTCCGGCCAGCCGGCGACATATCGATGGTGCCGTGACGCCGGGGCGTCATCCGTCAGTGCCGCGTGCATCTCTGCCTCCCCGTGGATGAGCCGGCCACGCCCGTGACCGGCATCGTGACGCCAGGATCTCCGCGCTCGGGAACCCGTCGCCATCTGCCGATCGGCAGATACCGGCCGGCGACGCGGCGCGGTTACCGTGAACTCGTGATCTCGCTGAGCGCACCGGGAGTCCGGTCCGGGCGGCACTCCCTCGGCCGTACGGCACGAGCGAGCCTGGCGATCGGCGCCTGCCTCGCTGTCGTCGTACCGGCCGGTTTCTGGGGTCCGGGTGGCCACCCAGCGCTCGCCGTCGCGGCGGCGGTGGCCGTTGCGACGCTCGCCGGGCACGCGGCGGTCTGGCCGCGCGCCCGCCACCTGGTCGGCGTGAGCAGCGGCCTGGTGTCCGTGCTGTCCCTCGGCACGGTGGCGCTGTGGCACCACGGCGGCGCTCCGATGCCGGCGGGGCCCTGGCCCCTGCTGACCACGGCGGTCCTGATCGCCTACCTCGCCCTGGTGTGCCGGGTGGCGACGTCACGCATCTCCGTACTGACCGTCGCCGTGGCGATTCTCGCGGAGAGTCTGCTGGCCGTCCCGATCACCGGCGCCGCCGAGCTGGGTTGGCGCGACCGCGTCGCGGTCTGCGTCTTCTGGTCGTCGGCCGGGTTCGCCGGCATCGCCGCCGGCCGGTACCTGCGCCGCCTCGACGAGGCCCGGGTACGCGCGGTACGGCTGGCCCGCCGGGCGCAACGCGTCCAACTCGCCACCGACCTCCACGACTTCGTCGCCCACGACGTCAGCGCCATGGTGATCCAGGCGCAGGCTGGGCGCATCCTGCTCGACGAGGGCGTCGACGTCGCCGACGTGCTCCAGGCCATCGAAGCCGACGGCACCCGCGCGTTGAACGCGATGGACCGCACCATTCGGCTGCTCCGCGAGCTGGAGGACGTCACCGGCGCGGTCCGTACGCCCCTGCCGGATGCCAGCGAGCTGCCGGATCTGATCCAGCGGTACGCGGCCGCCTGGGACGGGCCCGTCACCGTCGCTGTCGATCCGGGGCTCGAATCCTCGTTGCTGCCCGAGGCGAGCACGACCGTCTACCGCGTGGTTGTCGAAGCGCTCACGAACGTGCGCCGCCACGCCCACCCCGGCGCCGCCGTCGACGTACGGCTGGGCCGCAACCTCGGAGGCGTCACCGTGACCGTGACGAACAGCTCGCCCGCCGACCAGCAGAGCCCCGTCGCGGTCCACGGTCCACGCGACCCGGTGCGACGGCACAGCGGCACCGGGCTGAACGCCCTGGCCGAACGGGTGGACATGCTCGGTGGCACGCTCGACTACGGGGCGCACCCGCCCTCCGGTTGGCAGTTACGCGTCGACCTGCCCGCCGACGTGCTGCGGGCGGCAGCATGACAATCCGCGTGCTCCTCGCCGATGACCAGCACTCCGTTCGCTTCGGGTTCCGCACCATCCTGGGGGCCGCCCCGGACATCGAGGTCGTCGGCGAGGCCGCCGACGGGGCGACGGCGCTGGCCCTGACCGAGCGACTGCGTCCCGACGTCGTCATCGCCGACATCCGCATGCCCGGGATGGACGGACTCGAACTCACGCGCAGGCTCTGCGCGGCCGACGCTCCCGTCGCCGCCCGGGTCGTGGTGGTGACCACGTACGACCTCGACGCCTACGTGCACACCGCGCTCCGCCACGGCGCCAGCGGATTCCTCGTCAAACACTCCGGGCCGGCGCTTCTCACCGAGGCGGTCCGCGCCGCGGTGGCCGGCGACGCGTTGATCAGCCCCACCGTGACGGTCCGGCTGCTCCGCGAACTCTCCAGGGCCACCGCCGCGCCCGGCCGTACACCGGAGCCGGCGCTGTCCGACCGCGAGATGGAGATCGTCTCCCTGGTGGCCGACGGCCTGACCAACCCCGAGATCGGCACCAGGCTGTTCATCACCACCGGAACCGTCAAGACCCACCTGGCCAGCGTCCACCGCAAGCTGGGGGTGCGAAATCGGGTCGGCATCGCCCAGTGGGCCTGGGAGACCCGCACCCATACGCGGCTGCCCGGAGCACCGGGCGAGCAACGCTGACAACCTGGATCGAAACTGCCCTGTAGGCAAACTTGCCTTCAGGGCAATCACGTGGGTACTGTTTCTCCCATGCCGGAGGAAGCATCGTTCGGGCTGCGCGAGCGCAAGAAGCGCGACACCCGCAAGGCGCTCAGTGATGCCGCTCTCGAGCTGATGTTCGAACGCGGCCTCGACAACTTCGTCCGGGAGGACGTCGCGGCGCGAGCCGGGGTGTCCCTACGGACGTTCAGCAACTACTTCGCCAGCAAGTACGACGCGCTGGCCTACCGGGTCAACCACCGCATCCACCGCAGCGCCGAGCTGTTGCGCACCCGCCCGGCTGCCGAACCGCTGTGGACCGCGATCGCCGAGGCCCTGATCGAGCCGCTGCGCGACGACGGCGTCCCGTTCGGCCGGCCGACCGACGAGCAGATCCTCGAGATCCGCAAGCTCAACGCGACGCCGGAGATGCAGGTCGCCCTGGCCCGCAACACCATCGACGACCTGGTCGAGGCGATCGCCGAGCGCACCGGCACCGACCCCAAGCTCGATCTGTATCCACGGCTGGTCGCCAACGTCACGATCGGCGCCGTCAACGCGGTCCTGCACCGTTACGTGCAGACCGACCCGACGGTGGCGATGTCGCGGGTGCTCCGCGAGGTGTTCGACGGCATCGCCGAAGGGCTTCCTCCACCACCTACGTAAGCCGACTTTTCCCTTTTCGACGGCGGACGGGCGCCCCGGTGCGCCCGCGATGCCGCCTGCCCCGGGAGCAGCCAACAGTGAACAGTCAGCAACAGAATGGGACAGCAGGCCGAGACGCGTTGCCCGAGACGACCACCGCCGCCACGGCCTCGCCGCCGGAGCAGGCGGCGGCATACCCTCGTTTCTTCAAGCTCGGAATCGCCGGCGCGCTGTTCGGCATGTTCCTCGGCATGATGGACAGCTACATCGTCGCCACCGCGCTGCCGAGCATCGTCGGCGACCTCGGCGGACTCACGTCGATGACCTGGATCATCACCTCCTACGCGCTGGCGATCGCCGCCTCCACGCAGGTCTGGGGCAAACTCAGCGACCTCTACAACCGCAAGACCATGTTCCTGCTGTCGGTGGCGGTCTTCCTGGCCGGCTCCATGCTGTGCGGCCTGGCCCAGAGCATGAGCGAGCTCATCGCCTTCCGGGCGTTGCAGGGCGTCGGCGCGGGCGGCCTGCTGGTCGGCGCGATGGCGATGGTGCAGGCGCTCCTGCCGCCCAGGGAGTCCACCCGGATCTCCAGCTGGACGGGACTGCTGCTGGGCATCGCGCTCATCGCCGGCCCGCTCGTCGGCGGCGTCATCACCAGTTCGCTCAGCTGGCACTGGATCTTCTACGTCAACGTCCCGTTCGGACTGCTCTGCCTGCTCGGCACGGTCATCGGGGTCAACGTCCCGATGCGGCCGAAGGCGGCCAGGGTGCGCATCGACTACCTCGGCACGGTGCTGCTCACCGCAGCGGTGGTCTGCCTCACCCTGGTCACCGGCTGGGCCGGCACGACGTACGCGTGGGGCTCCCCGCTGATCATTGGGCTGACCGCGGTGGTGGTCGTCGCCACGGCCGCGTTCGTCTACGTCGAGCGTCGCGCACCCGAGCCGCTGGTGCCGTTCCGGATGTTCGGCACCCGCAACTTCTCGCTCGCCCAGGTGCTCGGCTTCGCGTTCAACGTGACGATGGTCGCGACCGTCAACTTCCTACCGCAGTACTTCCAGAGCGCCCGCGGCGTCGACCCGATCAAGAGCGGCTTCCTGCTGATCCCGATGATGGTCGGCATGGTGGTGGTCATGAACCGCAGCTCCGCCTACATCCGTCGGACCGGCCGCTACCGGATCCTGCCGATCATCGGCGGCGCCGGGGTCGTGGTCGGCATGCTGCTGGTGCTCCTGCTCGGGCCGGACACCAACCCGATGCTCGCCTCCCTGGTCGGAATCCCGCTGGGTATCGGGCTCGGCTGCCTCATCCAGAACACGATCCTGATCACCCGAATGAGCGTGGAGCCGCGCGACATCGGTGCCGCCATGGGCATGGGCTCGCTGACCCGCACCATGGGCAGCGGCATCGGCGCGGCACTCTTCGGGGCGCTCTACCTCGGCGCCCTGACCAACACCCTGACCGACAGACTCGGCTCGGCCGACCTACTCGCCTCGGGCAGCACCCGACTGGACCCAGAGAAACTCCACTCGATGGCCCCGGCGGTGCGGGCGGCCTGGTCCGCTGCCGTGACCCACGGCCTGCACATCGTGGCCATCGGCACCGCGGTGGCCGGCGCCGTCGCGCTGCTGTCCGCGTCCTTCATCCGCGAGGTGCCGCTGGTCGACAATCGGCCGACCCGGTAGGACCGCCGAGAGACTGGCACTCGTCGAGCGACACGCCTATCACCGCCCGGAACCCGAGCCGGCCGGACGGTCGCGTGGTGCTATCTGTTGCGCGAGCGCAGAAACAGGATGACGACGATGGCGACCGCGACGAGGACGAAGAAGCCGATCATGACCGGTGGGGAGACCGGCGACTTCGGGCCGCCGACCACGGCGAGGTTGTCCAGCATGTCGGCCTCCGTCCAATGAGGAGGTACGCGTCGGGACCACCCCTTCCCGAAAGGCGTGACGCGTAACCCCGGTCCGGTGCGGGTAGGGCCGCGTACCTCTCGCCGGTGTCCCCTCGGGGTCGCGATACGCACCCCGGCCTCCCGATCCGTAACAGGCCCGAAACTACCGGTTGAGAATCCTGGAACTTTCTGCCAGCCTGAGAGCCATCGATAAATGTGAACGTTAACGCCAGCGATCGAGGTTTCAGCTCAATCCGTCGGAGGATCAGCAAGACCTCCCCGGATCCGTCCCGCCGAGCGGACCGACCACTGTGGCGCAGATTTCCGGAACGGCTGCGGTAATTCTGCTCCGGGCGGGCAGGCTCGGCACCGGACGACGCCCACCCCCCATCACCAGGAGGTACCCACCGTGCGAGGACCCGCACACCAGCCCCCACCCGCGGCCGACCGAGTGTCCCAGCGGCTTCGCGGACGGCTGTTCAAGCTCGCCGCCGCCGGGATCGCCGCCGCGGTCGGGATGTTCACCCTGACGGTGACGACCGGATCGGCATCGGCCGCCGACAACCCGTACCAGCGAGGCCCGGACCCCACCCGGACCAGCGTCACCGCCGTCAACGGCCCCTTCGCCAACACGTCGGTGAGCGTCCCGACCGGTTTCGGCTTCAACGGCGGCCGGATCTACTACCCGACCGACACCAGCCAGGGCACCTTCGGGGCCATCGCGATCTCGCCGGGTTACACCGCGTTGTTCTCCGCCGAACTGGCCTGGATGGGCCCGTGGCTGGCCTCCCACGGCTTCGTCGTGATCGGCATCGAGACCAACAGCCGTAACGACTTCGACACGGCCCGGGGCACCCAGTTGCTCGCCGCGCTCGACTACCTGACCCAGCAGAGCCCGGTACGCGACCGGGTCGACCCCACCCGGTTGGCGGTCGCCGGCCACTCCATGGGCGGCGGTGGCGCGCTGAGCGCAGCCATCCGACGCCCGTCCCTGAAGGCAGTGGTCGGCATCGCGCCGTACTCGCCGTCGTCGAACCTGGCCAACGACCGGGTGCCCACCATGATCTTCGCTGGGCAGTCGGACACGGTGGTCACCCCGTCCTACGCCACCGGCCTGTACAACAGCCTCCCGACCACGACGGAGAGCGTCTACGTGGAGGTCGCCGGCGCGGACCACGGGTTCATGGTCGGACGGTCCAACCCGGTGATGGTCCGAACCATGCTGCCGTTCGTCAAGATGTTCGTCGACAACGACGCCCGGTACAGCCAGTTCCTCTGCCCGCTGCTGGACTCCAGCGGCGTGGTCACCTACCGCAGCACCTGCCCGTTGCTGCCCTCGACGCCGACCAGCCCGACGGCGACCCCCACCAATACGCCGACACCGACCGCGTCGCCCACGGCGTCGCCCACCGCTTCGCCCACCGTCCCGCCCAGCTCCGCCAACGAGATCGTCGGGACGCAGTCCGGCCGGTGCGTCGACGTACCCAACGCCTCACACAACAACGGCACCCGGGTCCAGCTCTGGGGCTGCAACAAGCAGACGAACCAGGCATGGACCTACACCGCAGGCAAACAACTACAGGTGTACGGCAACATGTGCCTGGACGCGGCGGGCTCCGGCAACGGCGCGGCGGTCCAGATCTACGGCTGCCACGGCCAGACCAACCAACAGTGGAACGTCAACTCCAACGGCACCATCAGCAACGTCCAGTCCGGACGGTGCCTGGACGTCTGGAGCACGGCCAACGGAGCCCAGATCCAGCTGTACGACTGCCACGGACAGACCAACCAGCAGTTCCGGCTCGCGCCCCTCGCGTAAGGATCGCGGCCGGACCGAACCGGGCGGGCTCGGCGTCACGCCGGGCCCGCCCGGATTGAGGCCTGTTTCATAAGGGCGGTCGAGCCGAGGCGGAGTCCGGGCGGCGATCCGGCAAGGCGCGGTTTCGTCCGGATACCGGTGTCGTATCCGGACGAAACCGCAACGCCGCCGGTCGTCGTCCGGGCCCGCCGCAGGCCGGCCAGTTCTTATGAAACAGGCCTTAGCTCAGAGTTCCCGGTAGTAGACGGCGATCGGCAGCGGGGTGCAACCAAGTGCTTCGTACAGGGCTCGGGCGGGCGCATGGAATCCGTCCCCGCCCGTGCCGATCGTGACGACCTCGGCACCGAGTTCCCGCATCGCGGCGAACGCGTGCTCGCACAGCACGGTGCCCGCGCCGAGCCGGCGGTGCTGCGTGGACACGGCGAGGATCGTGACGCTGGCGTTTCGGCGCTCGGGTTCTCCTGCCCAGGCCACGTAGCCGGCGACGACACCGTCGGTCTCGGCGACCGCGACGTACCGGTGCTCGGCGGGGTCGTGGAGCCCGCCGACCTGCTTGACGTAGTCCTCGCGCCACGCGCCGTGCTGGTTGGCGAAAACCGCCTCGCCCACGAGAGGGCGGAAGGAATCCTCGTAGAACGGCCCGAACGTCTCGATTGTCAGTTCGGTGAGCCGGGCAAGGTCATGCGGAAGGAACGAGCGGATGCGCATGTGGGTGTGCCTCTCGAGCTGAGGTTCTGAAAGCCAACAAAACGGGCATCAGATGGCCAGCTAGCGGCCGGAACGGCGGCAAGCCGACCCTCAGCGGCGGGTACGCCAGGCGGCGAAGCACATCATGGCGAAATCCTACGGGTCGTTCTCGGTACGGCAGGAGCACGGCGACCCCGCCGCCAGGCCCCCACTTCCCCGGATCTGTAAACAACCCTTGATATTAAAGGTTACAAACGTCAATATGTGGAGGTCGCGGGTCGTCGAAGCCTGGGGAGTGAGCCATTAGGAGCCGTCGGATTTTCGCAGTGGTGGCCGGGGCGGCGATGACCGTCACGGCCGCGGTCGCCTTCGTCCCCAGCAGCGTGGCAGCCGTGTCCTCGGCCAACGCCGTCCCGATGGTCGCCTGCACCTCCCCGGCCTGGGCCGAGGGCACCACCTACCAGACGGGTGCCCAGGTCACCTACGGCGGCCGGCTCTACCAGGCACTTGTCGGCCACACCGCGCACCCCGGAGCCGGCTGGAACCCCGCCGCGACCCCGTCGCTGTGGCGTGACCTGGGCGCGTGCTCGGGAAGCACTCCGCCGCCCACCACGCCACCGCCGACCACCACGCCCCCCACCACGGCGCCCCCCACCACGCCGCCACCCACCACGCCGCCGCCGACCGGTGGGACCTGCGCGGTGAAGTCGCGCCCCACCGGCAAGGTGTTGCAGGGCTACTGGGAGAACTGGGACGGCGCCTCCAACGGCGTACACCCCGGCCTCGGCTGGATCCCGATCACCGACAGCCGGCTCAACCAGCACGGCTACAACGTCATCAACGCGGCGTTCCCGGTGATCCGCGCGGACGGCACGGTCCTCTGGGAGAACGGCATGGACGCCGGCGTGAAGGTGGCCACTCCGGCCGAGATGTGCCAGGCCAAG
This sequence comes from Micromonospora sp. DT231, assembly GCF_049847025.1. Taxonomy (NCBI): domain Bacteria; kingdom Bacillati; phylum Actinomycetota; class Actinomycetes; order Micromonosporales; family Micromonosporaceae; genus Micromonospora; species Micromonospora sp. DT231. The sequence goes on from NZ_JBNCNO010000005.1 coordinate 378,832, forward strand.
GCGGCCGGCGCCACCATCCTGATGTCGATCGGCGGAGCCGCCGCGGGCATCGACCTGAGTTCCACCGCGGTCGCCGACCGGTTCGTCGCGACGATCGTGCCCATCCTGACGGCCTACCACTTCGACGGCATCGACATCGACATCGAGACCGGCCTGACCGGCAGCGGCAATATCAACACCCTGTCGACGTCGCAGGCGAACCTGATCCGGATCATCGACGGCGTGCTGGCCCGGATGCCGTCGAACTTCGGTCTGACCATGGCACCGGAGACGGCCTACGTCACCGGCGGCAGCGTGGTCTACGGCTCTATCTGGGGCTCGTACCTGCCGATCATCAAGAAGTACGTGGACAACGGCCGGCTCTGGTGGCTGAACATGCAGTACTACAACGGCAGCATGTACGGCTGCGCGGGCGACTCGTACCCGGCGGGCACCGTGCAGGGCTTCACGGTGCAGACGCATTGCCTCAACAACGGACTCACCATCCAGGGCACCACCATCCGCGTGCCGTACGACAAGCAGGTCCCGGGCCTGCCCGCGCAGATCGGGGCGGGCGGGGGTCACCTGTCGACGTCGCTCGTCACGCAGGCCTGGAACTCCGTGCCCGGGCTCAAGGGTTTGATGACCTGGTCGGCGAACTGGGACGGGTCGAAGGGGTGGACCTTCGGCGACAACGTGAAGCGCCTGCAGGGCCGCTGACGGGCGACGGCGCCGGGCCTACCGTCGGCCGGTCTGCCGGCCGGCGCGGGCCCGGCGCCCCGGGAGGTCGTGCCAGGATGGCGAACCGAAACCCGGTGTCGCTGCGATAGGTAGGCATGACCGCCCAGGACGACGCCGCACTCCTGGCCCTGACCGCGGGCGGCGACCGGAACGCGTTCGAGGCGTTCTATCGCCGGCACGCGCCGTGGCTGCGCCTGCGTCTGTGCTACCGCTGCGCCGACGACGCCCTCGTCGACGACGTCGTGCAGGAGACGTTCCTCGCCGTGTGGACCGGCGCCGCGGCAACGTTCCGGCCCCGCGACACCGACGCTGCCGCCTGGCTGTGGAGGATCGGGTCCCGCCGGCTCATCGACGCGCTGCGTCGCCGCACGTCCCGCGACCGGCTCGGCCGGCTACTGGCCCGCCTGCGCGGCCGAGACGAGTCGTCCGCCGAGGAGCAGGTGCTGATCGGTCTCGAGCACGGCGACCTCGGCGGCGCCCTCGCCCGCCTCTCCCCGGAGCTACGCGCGGTCATCCGCGCCACAGTCCTCGACGGCCTCTCCACCGCCGAGGCCGCCGTCCTGCTCGGCATCCCCGCCGGCACCGTCAAGACGCGGGCGATGCGTGCCCGCCGGCAGTTGCGAGAGGAGTTGGCATGACCTGGCATCTGCTCGACGAGGACCTCCGCGCCTACGGCAGGCGTACCCTTGCCGCCCCTGCCCTGTGGTCCACGGAGGCGCACCTGGCCGGGTGCGGTGAGTGCCGCGAACGCCTCGCCGCCGCCGCGACCGTCGACCTGGGGTGGGCGATCGACGGAGGCTGGGCCCGCCTCGACGCCGCCCTGGACGCGCCGCGGCCGGGGCCCGTCGAACGGTTGATGATCGCGGTCGGCGTGCCCGACCACACCGCGCGGCTGCTCGCGGCGACGCCGGCGCTGCGGCTGTCGTGGCTGTTGGCGATCGCGGTCACGGCCGCGTTGACGGCGACGATCGCCGTGTTGACCGACCCGGTCGTGTTCCTCGCGGTCGCCCCGCTGTTGCCGCTGGTCGCGGTCGCGATGTCCTTCGCGCCCGGCATCGACCCCACCTACGAGATCGCGGTGGTCGCTCCGATCCGCTCGTTCCGGTTACTGCTGTTGCGGTGCCTCGCGGTCCTGTCCGCGACCACCGCGCTGTCCGCCGTGGCCAGTCTCTTCATCTACGAGTACGGGCTGCGCGCGACCGGTTGGTTCCTGCCGTCGCTCGCCCTGACCGTGCTGTCACTGCTGCTCTCGGCCCGGATCGGCGCGGGACCGGCCGCTGTCGTCGTCGGCGTCGGCTGGGCGGCGGTGGTCGCCGCCACCTTCGGCGACCGGCTCGTCTTCACGGTGGCCGGGCAGGTGGGCGTCGCGATCGTCGGCGGGATCGCCGCCGTGGCGCTGTCCCGCCAGCGCGGCACCTACGACCGCTACCACGTTCCGAACCTGACGAGGAGGGTTTCATGACTGCCGTTGAGGCAGACGGTCTGACGCTGCGGTACGGGCGCGCCATCGCGCTCGACGACGTGTCGTTCACACTGCGCACCGGGGTGACCGGGTTGCTCGGCCCCAACGGCGCGGGCAAGACGACGCTGCTGCGGATCGTCGCGACCGCACTGTCGGCCGACGGCGGAACGCTGCGGGTCTTCGGCCACGACCCGAGCACACCACCCGGGCGGCTCGCGGTCCGGCGTCTGCTGGGCTACCTGCCGCAGGACCCGGGCTTCCACCCGTCGTTCACCGCGTTCGAGTTCGTCGACTACGTCGCGATCCTCAAGGAGCTCACCCACCGGACGGCACGGCACACCGAGGTCGCCCGGGTGCTCTCCGCCGTCGGCCTCGACGACCGACGGCGATCCCGGATCCGGACCCTGTCCGGCGGCATGAGGCAACGGCTCGCGCTGGCAGCGGCCCTGGTCGGCGACCCGGACCTCGTCATCCTCGACGAACCGACCGTCGGCCTCGACCCGGAGCAGCGGCTGCGGTTCCGGGAGCTGATCGCGGACCTCGGCGAGCGCAAGACGGTGCTGCTCTCCACGCATCAGACCGAGGACGTCATGTCGCTGTGCCAGGAGGTGGTCGTCCTCGACCGGGGCCGGGTGCGGTTCGAGGGCACCCCGGCCGAGCTGGCCGGGCTGGCCAGCGGCCGGGTGTGGACGAGCGCGGCGCGACAGGCAGGGGCGTTGGCGTCGTGGCGGACGGGCACGGGGCTGCACCGGCACGTCGGCGACCCGCCACCCGGGGCCGCGCTTGTGGAGCCGTCGATCGAGGACGGCTACCTGACGCTCGTCGGCACCGGCACCGGCACCGGCACCGAGGCGTCGGCGGTCGCGGGCGGCGCGCGATGACGGCAACCCTGACGGTGGCCACGCCGGTCCGCCCAACGCCGTCGTCCACGCGCGGGCGGCGACGAGCGCTCCTCGCCCTCGCCCGGTTCGAGTCGGTCCGGATGCTGCGACACCCGCTCACCCTCGCGGCCCCGCTGCTGTTCCTCGGCCCGTGGCTGTGGGGCTGGCTGTCCGGCTCGGCGAACCGGTATCCGGTGCTCCCCGACGAGCTGATCACCATCCAGCTGCTCGCGTTGCCGATCCTCGGCGGGTCGGCGCTGATCGTGGCGAACCTCGTCACGCTACGGGCGCACCGGCACAAGGTCGACGCGTCCTACGACGTGCTGGTGCTGCCGCCGGCCTGGCGGGTCGGCGGGTTCCTGCTGGCGCTGCTGCCGCTGGCCGGCCTCAGCCTGCTGCTCGTCGGCGTCCGGGTCGGAGTGTCCGCGGCGCTGCCGGGCGCGGCCGGGTCGGTCGACGTCGCCACGTTGCTGACCCCGTCGGCGCTAACCCTGCTCCTCGGCGCGGTCGGGGTGCTCTCCGGCGTCCTGATCCGCTCCCTGCTGATCGCCCCGCTGCTCGTCCTGCTCATCCTCGTGTTGGAGTTCACGGCGATCATCGTGACCCTCGTCGGGTCCGGCTGGCGGTTCCTGCTTCCGGTCTACATCAGTGAGTTCCCCGTCCCGGTACCCGCCGGCGTCTCCGAGCGGCCCGCGGCCCGGCACCTCGCGTATCTGATCGGGATCACCGTGCTGCTCGTCGCGGCCGTGCTGGCCCGGGCCAACGCGCGTCGGTCGGTCGTCGCGGCCGGGCTCGCCGTCGGGCTGATCCTCACCGTCGGCGGTGGGGTGACCCAGTCGCTACCCGACCCGGGCATGGCGGCGGCCCGTGCGACAGTCGCAGACCGGCCGGCGAGCATCCAGTCGTGCGTCAGGCGCGGCGACGTCACCTACTGCTACTTCGACGGGTTCGACGGGTTCGTTCCCGGGTGGGAGTCGGTGGTCACCTCCGTCCGCGCGGTCGTGCCGGACAGCGCCGCCTCGTCCGGGCCACCGCTCGCGGTGCGGCAGCGGGCCCTCACCGAGGAGATCTCCGCCGGAAGCGCCGGGTCCGTCGCCGAGGCCATGCAGGCGGTGGCCGCTTGGAAGGTCGAGGACGCGGCGGCGGGCACCCCGGAGGCGGTCCGGGTCGACACCGCGTGGGGCGACGATCGGGCAGCCGCCGCCCTGGCCGCCGAGGTTGCCTACCGGCTGATGGCCGCGAAGGCGTACGACGGGGGGAACTTCCTCTGCGGGGCACGGGCGGCGCTCCTGGTGTGGCTGGTCGGGCGGGCGTCGCCGACCACTCTGGCCGGGATGCGGTCACTGGACGAGACGAGCACCGGTGCGCTCGTCTTCAGCGACGTATCGGGCCTGTACAGCATCTGGGCACCCGACCGGGCGGCGGCACCGGCGTTGGAGTTGCTGGAACGGCAGTCCGACGAGGTGCCACCACTCGTCGAGCGGCACTGGGCCGAGCTGACCGCGCCCGACACACCGTTGGAGCGCTTCGGTGCCATCTTCGGGGTGCCGGTGCAGCCGCTCGCCCCGGACGCCGAGGCGCTGCCGTGCGTCCCGTGAGCGACGTGCCCGCCGTCGGCGCGTCGGGGCAGACCGGCACCGCGTCCACGCTGCGGCGGGGCGGGCGACTGCGGACGGTGGCGGCGCTGCTCTGGCCGACGCTGCGGGCGACGCGGATCTCGCCGCTGCTGGCGGCCGGCGTCGTCGGTGTGGCGATCGTGACCCCACCTGCCGTGACCGGGTCGCTCCTGCCCCCCGACAACCACATCACGTTGCTGCGGTTGGTGCTGGCCTGCGTCGGCCTCGGCGTCACGTTCGTCCTCGACGACCCGGCGAAGCCGACCACGGAGACCCTGCCGGTCCCGGCCTGGCTCGGCGCGCTGCTACGAGCGGTCCCCGCCGCGGTCGTCGGCGCTGCGTGCTGGGCGGCGGCGCTGCTGGTGACACGGTCCGGGCCGGCGACGGCGTCGCTGCCGTACGCGGACCTGACCCGCGAGGCCGCGACAGTCGCGGCGGTCGCGTTCCTCGCGTCGGCGGTCGGCTGGCGACGGTCGCCGCGCGGGATCGGCAGTCCACTCGCCGCCCCGATGCTGCTGCTCGCGATGACGGTGGTGGCGCTGCTGCCGATCTCGGCGGCCCTACTCGTCGGCGCGGGCGACGGCTGGGACGCGGCCCACGACCGCTGGATGTGGCTCCTGGCGGGGACACTGTTGGCGACCGCCGGGGTGCTCACCGCCCGCCGGCGGCGCGGGCGCGACCCAAGGATCGGGAGACGCCTCCGGAGCCAGGGCCGGATCGTCGAGTAGCGGTCAGAGCCTCCCCGAAATGCCGTTCCGGGGAGGCTCTGACCACTGTTGGCGGGACAGGTTCGGCTAGCTCACAGGCGCGGGTCCTGCTGGACCTTGAGGGCGTTGAGGATCGGATCGTGCTCGCCCTTGTCGCGGCGAAGCTCGATCGTCAGATCGCCACCGGCGTGCTCGACGATGGCCGCGTTGGTGTCCGCGGTCAGCGCACCCACGGTCGCCTGCACGTCGTGGTCGTAGAGCACGACCTTGCCGTCGGCCAGCACATCGAAGGCACGCTTGCCGGCCTTGACCTTCTCGATCTCCGCGAAGCCGAGGGCGATGCGGTACGTGCCGGCGGGGGCGTTCTTGAACACGTAGCTGAACGTCTCGCCGGTCCGCTGGGTGCGGAACAACGCGTCGTCCTCGGTGCCGGCGATGTCGGCCCTTGTGCTGCGCGCCTTGCCGCCGACGTAGCCCCACGCCCGCGAGCCGAGCTGCTGGTCGGGCGCCCAGAAGAAGCCGTCGGAATCGACGTACCCCGACCCGCCCGCGTCGACGCCCTTCCAGTAGGCGGACGTCGCCAGGCGGACCGGCTTGAGCTGGGCCTCGCCCTTGCCGGCGTTCGATGCCACGAGCACGTCCCCGACGAGCACGCCGGGCTTGATGCCGGCGTTGTCGGCCGTCACCGTGACCGTGGTGGACGTGCCGGCCGCGAGCGTGACCGTGCCGGTCGCGGCCGCGCCCGTGAGGGCCAGCCAGGGAAGGTCGGCGGCCTCGTGTCCGCCGTCGCTCGTGCGATTCTGCTCGCTGAGCCGCACGTCGAGCGGGGCGGAGCCGGTGTTGGTGACCGTCACGTCGGCCGTCGCCTTCTGGTTCTTGTCCAGGAGCCAGTCGAGGTCAGCTCCGGTGACCGTGGCGATGCCCGTGGTCAGCGCCGTGTCGACCACCTCGGCCTGGTCCTTCTTCGTGATGGTCACGGGGTGGCTGGCGGTGACGTAGTTCGGCGCCTCGATCTGCACCGTGTTCTCGCCGACAAGCGCCTGGGCCTTCCACCGGCCCTTCACGTCGGTCGTGATGACCCGTTCCCCGTTCGGCCCCCTGAGCGTGACGATCGCGCCCTCGATCGGCTTGCGGTCGTTCGCGTCGGTGACCGTGCCCTCGATCGTGCCGGCCGCCGGGAGGGTGTACTCCAGCCCCTGGCCGGCCTTCAGGACGGGCTGGTTGAAGGAGTACTGGCTCACGGGGTTACGCGTCAGGCTCTCCAGGCCGACCGTCGCCGACGACCCTCGGGTGAGGGGGTTGTCGCCGCCGACGCCGTCGCCGTACCCGATCTGGATCCGTCCGTCGGCGATCAGGGTGACCGAGAAGCTCACCCGAGCCGTCCGGTCGTTGTAGAAGGCGACGTTGCGCCACTCGACGACCTGCGCCGCCAGCCCGTCCACCTGGGTCGTGCCGTAGTAGATGCCCGCCTCGTCGTCGACGATGAGGTCGTCCCAGAGCGGATAGATCGCGTCGATCGGGTACGGCGACGGCAGTGCCGTGTTGTTCCCCTGCGTGCTGGCCCGGTCGAAGGTCAGCGTGCCGTTCGTCGTCACGCACACGCCGTCCCAGGCCGTGTCGTAGAACGGGGCCAGGAAGCTGGAGTCGAACCACAGCGGGCCGCAGAGGTCGTCGCCGTGCCACCCGGACTCCTCGGTGCCCTGGCGGTAGAGCCCGTCGGTCACCTTCATCGAGTACGAACGGCCGGCCGGGGCCACCGGCACGGGGCCCGGCTCCGGCTGCTCCGGCTGGGGCTCCGGCTCCACCGCGTCCGAACGCGGGTCGAGCGTCACCCGCAGCGCGGCGACCGTCGGGGCCTTCAGTCCCTTCGCGCCCCGCAGCTCCACGGTCAGCGGACCGCCCTCGTGCCGCACCACAGCGGTACGCCAGTCGGCGGTGTTCGGCCCGACGACCGCGGCCGCGTCGTACGCGTACTCCGCCAGCGATCCGTCCACGACGACGTCGAACACCCGCTTGCCCCTGGCCGCCTTCTCGATCTCGGCGAACCCGAGATCGATCGCGTAGGTGCCCTTTGGCGCGTCGGGGAAGCGGTAGAACAACCCCTTCTCGTGCGTGGTGCGCTGCGACTGGAACAGGGCGTCGTCAGTCGTACCGTTGATGGCGGCCTTCGTGGCGGCGACCTTCGTCTTTCCCTCGTAGCCCCACGCCTTCTTACCGGCGGCCTGGTCGGCGGACCAGGTGTAGCCGGAGCCGTCGGTGAACGACGGGCCACCGGCGTTGACGCCGACCTGGTACTTCGTGGTCGTGAGCGTCACCGGGACGTAGGTCTTGGACTGGCGTCCAGAGTCGGACCGCACCACGATGTTCGCGCCGAGGGCTCCGGGCTTGGCGCCCTTCGAGGAGATGGAGACCTTGACGGTCGTCGACTCGCCCGGGGCGAGGGTGCCGCCGGTCGAGGAGAGCGACAGCCACGGCAGGTCGGTGACCAGGTCGTCCTCGACGTCGACGAGCACGACGTCGTCGGCGACCTGGTCCACCGCCCACAGCGCACCCGTCGAGTCGGTTTCGAGGCCGCCGCCCTGGCCCGCCTTCTGGCCGGGGAACCACCACGCGTTCACAAGCGAGCAGTCGTCCGGGTCGACCTGCAACAGTCGGGTGGGCCGGTTCGAGGTGAGGTCGGTGTACCAGATGGTGTCGGACGCCTGGTTGTACGCCAGGCCCATCACCTCGGGCAGCGGCGGCGCGCAGAAGGACAGCAGCGCACCCGGCTTGTCGTGCGACGTCCCGGCGACGGTGCCGATCATGCCGTTCTTCCGGCCGCCGACGTAGAACACGTCCCGCGTCGGGTTGTAGGCGAGCCCGGTCAGTTGCAGCGTGGACCAGTCACCCTTGACCTGCCGGGTCTCCTTCCCGGTGTCCCGGTCGAAGCAGTGGATGTAGCTGGCCGGGCTGTCCTCCATCTGGCACATGTCACCGGTCTTGGTGTCGAGCGCCATGTCGAACGCCCGGTACGCGGGGTTCCACGACGCGTCGAAGACCTTCCCGGTCGGCTTACCCGTCACCGTGTAGGCGGTGTTGGTCCGCTTGTTGTAGTCGTGGACCCAGACGTCGCCGTCGTAGCCGACGCCGGAGGGCTCCTTCTCCTCGATCGTGCCGGGGATGCCGATCCGGGTGATGACGTCGCCGCCGGAGGTCGCGCCGACCTTGGCGGCCGCCTGTGCCTCGGCGGCCTTCGCGGTCGCCGCCTTGCCGTCGACGTTCGACGGCTTCATGCCGCTCGCGCCGCTCTTCCACGCGGTGAGGTCGATCGTGCTGGCCGCGCCCTTCCCGGTGCGCGAGGTGGCGCCGGCGGCGTCGAGGTCGGGGTGGCGCGCGGCCTCCCCCAGGGTGTACGTGAGGGGGGCGGAGCCGTTGTTGGTGAGCGTCAGTGAGCCCACACCGCTCTGGTCGGTGCCCATCAGCGCGTTGAGGCCGTCGGCCTTCAGGCCGGCGGCGCCCGTGGTCAGCCGGGCGTCGATCGTGGCGCTCGCGTAGAGCTTGTCGAGGGAGAAGGGGTACGCCGCGGTCGTGTAGTTCGGCGCGTCGACGGTCATCGTGTAGTCGCCGACGGGGAGTTGGCGGTGCACGACGCCGGTCCCGTTCGTCGTGACGGTCTCGACGAGCCCCTGCTTGTCGGTGAAGGCGACCTTGGCCCCGGCCAGCGGCAGCGCGTCGTTCGCGTCGACGACAGTCGCGTCGAGGTATCCGAAGTCGGGCAGGTCGTAGGTGACGATCATCCCGTCCCGCAGCACCGGGGCGCTGTCGGAGAACCGGATGCCGTCGACGCCGGCCCAGCCCTGGATGCCGGTGACGGCGTGCGCGCCGGCGGTCACCGGGTCGTCGGTCCCGACGCCGTCGCCGTAGCCGAAGATCACGGTGCCGGAGCGGGTGAGCGTGGCCGAGTAGCTGACCGGCTCGGTGTTCTCCAACCGGTCCGGATAGGCCCAGAGCTTGGCGTCGCGGAACTCGACGACGAACGCGTCCTCACCGTTGACCTTGGTGGCCGCCGTGAAGACTCCCCCGCCCGGAGCGAACTCGACGGGGGTCTGGACGTAGAACGGGAAGACGCCCGCACCGCCGCTGCCGGGTCCGGTGCTGGTGTCCGGGGAGATCACGCCACGCAGGCTGATGCCGAGGGTGTCGTGGCTGCCGTTGTAGAGCGCGATCGGGAACGGCAGCTTCACCGTCGCCCACACACCGCTCGTGTACGCGACCGGGTCGGTGCCACGCAGGTATTCACCGTCGGAGACGGCGCAGCGGTAACCGCCCTCGTCGACGACGAGCCCGACGGGGATCTCGCGTGACTCGTTCTGCGCGCCGACGGTCAGTGGGAGCGTCGTGGGCGAGAAGCAGGCGTTGGGCTTGACGGTGAGCGTGTACCCGCCCTCGGGGACGGCGCTGATCGTGAACGCACCGTTGGCGTCGGTGCGGACCGGCTTCAGCGGCGTGTCCGTGAGGGAGACGTCGGCGTTCGGCACGGGCCGCTTCTTCTCGTCGACGACCGTGCCGCTGATGTCGTGCCTCGCGGCGGCCGTGAGCGGCAGCGTGACGGGGGTGTCCTGGCCGAGGGTGATCGTGACGTTCGCGGTCGCGGTCAGGTAGCCGAAGACCCTGGTGCTGAGCTGGTAGTCGCCGACCGGGAGGTTCGTGGTGAACCGGCCGTCCTTGTCGGTGCCGATCGACCGGCTGAACGGTCCGCTGATCGTCACGTCGGCGGCGGGGACCGGAGCGCCGTTGGCGGTGACGACGCCGGTGAGGGTGCCGCCCTTGCGGGGCGCGAGTTCGAGCAGGCGGACGAGGTCGAGCCGGCCCTCGCCGAACTTGTTGTTGACCTCGGCGGTGCCGCCGCACTCGGTGTCGTCGACGTCGACGGCCGACTCCCCGAGCAGGCGGCGGGTTTCCTCGACCTGCCCGATGAGGGTCGGGTCGTAGCTCCACAGCGCCGCGACGGCGCCGGCGACGTGGGGGGCCGCCATCGAGGTGCCGGACATCTCGACGTAGCCGTTGCCCGGGTAGGACGAACGGACACCGTCGCCCGGAGCGGAGATCTCGGGCTTGATCCGGCCACCCTCGCCCTCGCCCTTGCGGGAGAACAACGCGAGCGTGCCGTCCGACCTGGTGGCGCCGACGGAGTAGGCGCTCTCGGCGGAGCCGGGCGAGGAGACGGTGTCGCAGTCCGCGTACGGGCTGGTGTTGCCCGACGACCAGACGCTGAAGATGCCCGCGGCGCTCCAGGCGTCGTCGATGGCCTGGAAGAAGTCGTTGAAGCTGTGCTCTTCGGTCTGGCCCCACGAGTTGTTGATGACGTGGGGGCGCTTGGACGGGTCGGGGTTGTTGCCGTGGACGTCGGTCGGGGCGAGCAGCCACCAGCCGGACCGGAGCAGCGACTCGACGCCGGTGCTGTCGCAGCAGCCGTTCGTCGCGATCCACCGCGCGTCCGGGGCGACCCCGACGTGGTTGGTGCCGTCGTCGCCGACCATGGTGCCCATGGTGTGCGTGCCGTGGCCGTTGTCGTCACACGGCGCGTCCGCGCACGTGCCCCGGGTCGCCATCCAGTTGTAGTTGTGGTCGACCGTGCCGTCGGGCTTCGTGCCGCGGTACGAGGGCAGCAGGGCGGGGTGGTCGAACTGGACGCCCGAGTCGAGGTTGGACACGGTGATGCCCGCGCCGGTGGCGCCCATGGCCCAGGCCTCGGGGGCATGGATGGCGTCCAGACCCCACGTCGAGGTGCCTGCCTCGGCGGCGGCCTTCGGGGCGGGGCGGGCTTCCTGGTCGGCCGGGCTCTTCTCCTCGACCGGCTTGACCAGCGCGACCTGCGGCGTCGCGTGGATCTCGGCGACCTGCGCCTTGGCGGCCACGGTGAGGGCGAGCTTCTCGTTGCCGCCCTTGACGAGCACGGTGTTGGCGATCGGGTACGAGGTGTACGTGACGCCGGCCCGGTCGAGTTCGGTGGAGACGGAGGCCAGCGAGTTCTTCGCGGCGGCGGTCAGCGCGTCGTAGACGAACTGACCGCGAGCGGTCCAGTCGGTGATCTTCTTCGTCGGCGCGAGGTCGGCCCTGGTGTCGAACGTGATCCAGAAGTCGGACTTCGGCTCCGCGCGGAAGCGGTCCTTGAGGTTCGAGGCGATCTTGTTGGCGGGGGCGCCGGGATCCGGCTCGGCGGCGGACGCCTGTGGTGCCTGGATCAGGCTCAGGCCGACCGCTGCGGCAAGCGAAGCCGCGAGGGCTTTGAGTTTCATGGGAGTCCTTCGACCTACAGGGGTTGGTAGGGATCGTGGTTCTTGCGGTCGTCGGCACCGTCGGCGTCATGGGCGTCGGGGGCGCTGGCGCGCGGCTCGCGGGGCGGCTCGGGTTTCGGTGGGTCCTCGATGGCGGCGTCGTCACGCGCGACGTGTCGCTCAGGCACGCATTGCCCAGTGGCTATGGATCACGAAGCCATGCTCGGGGTGGACGAGCGGCCGTCGCTATCCAGCGGATACGTCAATTTTCACGACGGGACGTCGAGGGAGTCCTCTTCGGCGAACACTCCGGCCTCCACCGCCTTGACCGCCAGCGCGGTCCGGGAGGTCACCTTCAACTTGCGCATCGCCGCACGGAGCTGCTGATCCACCGTGGCCGGTGACTTGGCCAGGATCCGGCTGATCTCCCGGTTGGTCTTGCCGGCGACGACAAGTTGGACCACGTCGAGCTCACGCGGTGAGAGCTGGTCGCCGTACCCTCGTCGACCGCCGCGCCACAGTCGCGGAACCTCGGCGCCGTGTTCGCGAAGTCGCTGCGCGACCCGGTCCGCGTCGCCGCGGGCACCGAGCCGGAACAGGTGCTCGTACTGTGCGGCCAGCAGCTCCCGGCCCTGCTCGACCTGGCCGTGCGCGATGAGCGCCTCGGCCTGACGCTCGCGGGCGAGCATGGCGTCGTAGGGGCGCGGCAACGCGCTCCAGGCGCGCGCCGCCCGATCGAATGCCGTCGCCGCGCGGGCGTGATCTCCGCTCGCGGCGAGCAGCAGGGCACGGCACACGGCGAGCGCGGCGCGGGGCGCGGGCGCCGTACGGCCACGCAGCCCCCTGGCGAGCTGGTCGCCCAGGCGGGTCGCGGTCCTGAGGTCGCCCTGGGCGAGGTGCGCCTCGATCTGGGCGGGGACCAGGTCCGTCGCCCAGATCCAGATGCCCTTCCTCCGGACGGTGTCCATCGGCTCGTTGGTGACCTGTAGAGCCCGGCCGCTGTTTCCGTCCGTCAGCCACAGCCGGGCCAGCGCGGCGGCGGCCTCCATCGTGTCGTCGGCCGCGCCGAGACGGGCGGACTCCTCGAGGACCAGGCGGAACTGCTCCTCCGCGGCACGCCGCCGTCCGGCCGCGGCCGCCAGCCGGGCCGCGAGCCGGATGCTGCCGAGGTAGTGCGCCGGCCGGTCCCGGTCGGCGTCGGCGAGTGCCGCGCTCTGCTCGGCGAGACCCTCCCACCGGCCGGTGAGCCACGCCAGGTTGGCCTGTTCGAGTCGGACGTTGAGTTGCAACCGGGACGCCTGCTCGGTCTCGGCGAGGTGCATGGCCACGGCGAGGTGCGTGTCCGCGTCGGCGTACCGGCCCCAGATCACCGCGCCGGTCCCGACGTTCGCGTGGATGCGCGCCACGTCGAGACGCTCCGCCGAGGTCGCGCCGTCGACGGGCAGGCCGGCGACGACGTCCCAGGCCTCCTCCTCGCCGAGCATGAGCAACGCCGCGGCCCGGTTGCCGGCCAGGTTCAGCCGCTCCGCGGGAGAGGCGAACTCGGTGGTGAGCTCGGCGGCGCGATCCAGCCAACGCCTGTGGGTCGACGCCGGCCACGGCCCCGCGTAGGCCCAGCCGAGGTAGGTCATCGCCCGGGCCGCCTCGACCGGGTCGTGGTCGAGGTTGGCCACCGCCTGCTCGAGCTCGCTGAGCGCCGCCTGCGCCTCACCCGCCGTGATCAGGAGCCGACCCAGGGGGTTGCGGATCTCGGCCTGCTGGCGGGCGGAGAGACCGGGGGTCTCCAACACCGCGCGCAGGGTACGGATCACCCGGTGGTGGACCTGGTCGACAGGTTCGCGACGGCCCAGTGCGGCAACCGCGGCGATGCGCGCCACCCGCGCCCGATCCGGCGGCGGCAACACGGCCCACGACAACAGTTCGACAAGCATGTCGACGGCCTTGGTGTGGTCGCCCGACGCCACCGCCAACTCGGCGCCCTGCTCGGCGTACCGCGCCCAGGACGGCGTCTCGCCCGCCGCGCGGAAGTGGTGGGCGAGGCGTGCGACAGGCGGCGGGTGGACGTGCTCCAGGGCGCGGCCGGCCAGCAGGTGGAAGTGCCTGCGGTCGGTCAACGGGATCGCCTCGTAGACGGCCGTGGCGGCCAGCACGTGCCGGAATCGCCACTCGCCGCGGTCGTCCGCGTCCAGGACACCGGCGTCGGCCGCTTCCGTGATGGCGCCTCGACACTCGGCGGGTGACAGGCCGGCGGTCACCGCGATCGCGGCCACCGACGACCGCTCAGCCAACGTGGCCGCGGCCCGCAACACCTGCTGCGCCGGCGGCGACAGACGACCCACCCGTTCCCGGGTGGAGTCGCGCACCGTTGGCGGCACCCGTAGCTCGCGCAACTTCAGCCGGACCCACTGCCCGTCGCGGAAGACGAGGTCGGCGCGGTCGTACATGAGGCGGACCGACTCCTCCAGCGCCAGCGGGAGGCCACCGGTCCGCTCGTGCAGGAACGTCGCGAACTCCTGCGAGATCGGGTTGCGGTCCAGCATTGAGGACACCAGCGCCGCGGTGTCGTCGGGTCGCATCGGCGCCAGGGCGATCCTCAGCTGGGTCACACCGGCGGGCAACCGGGACGTCAGCCGCAACAACAGCGATCCGTCGTCCACCTCCTCCGGCCGGTAGGAGACCACGAGGCTCGGCCCGTCCGTCTGCTGCCGGGAGGTGACGAACAGCAGGAACTCCAACGTCATCTCGTCGGCCCAGTGGGCGTCCTCGAGCACGAGAACGTCGACACGCAGGGCCCGCAGCAGCTCGTCCAGGGCGCGGAACAGACGATGCCGCGCCGCCTTCGCGTCGTCCAGGGGCGGCAGTGCGGGCGGCAGGTCCGTGGACCACTCCGGGAACAGGGGCCGCAACGCACCCGCGAGCGCGCTGAGCGGCAGTCGCGACACCGGGTCGTCGATCCCACGGAACGCGTCGACGATCGGCCCCAACGTCAGCGACTCGCGAAGCGGTGGGCACACCGACACCAGGGCGCTGCGCCGGTCGGACGCCGCCAACCACTCCCGCAGCAGTCGGCTCTTGCCGATCCCCGCCTCGCCCTCCACCAGCACGATCGCCGGTGGCCGGGCCAGGGCGCCCCGGAGCGCCGCCATCTCCCGAGCACGGCCCACGAAATCCGGTGTGGAGACCGTCGGCGCGGTCCCGTTGTCCTCGGGCGAGGGGTCGAGCATGCGTGATGATCTCGCTTTTCGCTGCTCGGGCGCAAGTGCCGGCGGCGGCCCGCGTAGCGGGATCCTCGGGCAGAGCGGAGCGGTCGCCGCCGATCTGGTGGGCGCCGAGCGCCGTCCACCCGGCGCTGCCTCAGTCGGTCCGTCGCTGACGGTGCCGGCGATGCCTGGCGTCTCGGATGAGCGTCAGGGCGATGACGACTAGACCGAGCAGGGCGACGACGGCGTTGGCGGTCGTGAGGAACACCGCCTCGCCGGGGCTGGCGTGGCCGAGGTGAGTCACATGGAAGAAGAAGTGCGGTATGGCGAAGGTGGAGAATGCCGCCGCCGCGGGGATGACGAATGCGGTTCGAGGCGCGACGAGCGCGATGCCCAGGACGACGGCCAGGCCGAGGGTGGCGCCGCCGAAGTCCCGCGCGTAGTGGTCACTGAACGGCGGGGTGAGGGTGACGGTCGGGAAGTTGTGGTAGAAGCTCTCGGGGAAGAACTGGTTCCAGAACCCGACTACGAGTTCGTCGAGGAAGAGGACGGCCAGGGCGATCCGGATCAGCATGGTCAGCCCGGAGCCCCGTCCGTCCGGTGCGGCGGGGACGGGTGACCGACCTTCGTTCATCCGGGCCGCCCGGTGGTCCTCAATGCCGCGGGGGTGGCCAGCCACGTGTCGAAGGTCTGTGTGCCCCGAGGGCCGGGGCCGGTGGGCAGCAGACCGCCTCCGGCCATGGCCCGACCAGTGGCTCCCGGCAGTCGGATGGGCAGGACAACGCGGTGACGTCCGCGGACGCGGAGCAGGCGGCGGGCCATATCCGACAGGCGTAGCTGTTGCGGACCAGCGATGTCGGGGACTCGCCCTGCCGGGTCCGCCAGGGCGAGGTCGACGAGACAGTGGGCGACCTCGTGGGCCGCGATCGGCTGGATGCGCATCTGGGGCACCACTGCGATCGGGCCGGGAACGGAGGCGAGCATCTGCGCGGCAAACTCGTGGAACTGCGTCGAGCGGAGCACCGTCGCGGGTACCGCACCGTCGAGGACGAGCCTCTCCTGTATTCGTTTGCCCGCGTAGTAACCCCAGTTCACCCGGTCGACGCCGACAACCGACAGTGCCACGTGGTGCCGCACCCCGACGCGCTGGCCGGCGGCGAGGAGGTTACCTGTCGCCGTACCGAAGAAGGTCTCCGACTTCTTCCGGTTGACCGTCGACACGTTGCTGACGTCGATCACGACAGGTGTGCCGGTCAGGGCTTCGTCCAACCCGGAACCGCGGATCAGGTCCACGCCTGTGGAACGGGCGAGGATGACCGGCTCGTGGCCGGCGGCCCGTACGGCGTCGACGACGAGACGTCCGACGCCGCCGGTCCCACCGGCTACCGCGATACGCACCGAACTGCCTCCCGATTCGCGTTCGCCGCGACGCCGCAGGGGTACGTCGCCCCGCGCCGCCCGCCGGGGGGTAGGGGATCGACCGCTGGGCTGACACTGTTGTTCTACCTCCCGGATACTCCCCGGTAGGGCCCAAACTGGGCAGCGGACCCCTAACGGGTGTGGCCCCGACGATGCATGCGGAGCCATCGCCGCTCATTCCGACCGAACTGACGGAGAGACACAGTCATGCGTATCGTTCTCGCCGGTTCGACAGGCGTCATTGGTCGCCGGCTCGAGCCGCTCCTGACCGCCCAGGGGCATGAGGTCATCGGGTTGTCCCGCACCGGCCCGGTCGCCGTCGACGTGCTCGACCGGGACGCGGTGGCGGCAGCCGTCCGCGACGCTCGGCCGGACGTGGTGATGCACCAGCTGACAAGCCTGAACAACCGCGACCTCGCCGCCAATTCGCGGCTGCGTCGGGTCGGGACCCGCAACCTGGTCGACGCGGCGCTCGCCGCCGGGGTACGCCGGATCGTGGCACAGAGCATCGCCTGGGCGTACGAGCCGGGCGCCGAGCCCGCGACCGAGACGACCGCGCTCGACCTCGACGCCGCCGAGCCGCGGCAGACCACCGTGGCAGGAGTCGCCGCGCTCGAATCCGCCGTCGCGGAGGCGCCCGAGTGGGTCGTGCTGCGGTACGGCACCCTCTACGGGCCGGACACCTGGTACGCCCGCGATGGCCTGATGGCCCAGCTCGCCGCCGCCGGCCGGGTCCCCGCCGATGCGAACGTCAGTAGCCTGCTGCACATCGACGACGCCGCCACCGCCGCGGTCGCCGCTCTGGAGTGGCCCGGCGGTGTGGTGAACGTCTGCGACGACGAGCCCGCCGCGGCCTCGGAGTGGGTGCCCGCGTTCTGCGCGGCGGCCGGAGTCCCGGCACCCGCGGTGACCGTGGGCGAGCGGCAGGGCTGGGCGCGGGGAGCGAGCAACCGGTTCGCGCGCACGCGCCTCGGCTGGGCCCCGAGCTGTCCCTCCTGGCGAGAGGGATTCGCCACCGTGTGAGCGGTAGGCCTCACCGGCGAAGGCGTTCGATCAACGTGCGGACCGCCTCGGCGTACCGCTGGTCCGATCCGGCGGGCCGGTGCCCCTGGATCGGTGGCGGGACGCTGTCGCCGGGTAGGGCCACCACGTCGGCGGGGTCTCGTAGCCGCCGGTCCACCGTCGACGACGGACGGGCCACGGTGACCGGCTCGACTGTCCGATGGGCGGAGAAGATCCAGCCGCCGATCGAGTCGGTGTCGCGCCACAGGTTCACCCATCGCCACCCGACCCGATCGCCGATCTCGTGCAGCACATCGTCGTCGACGAAGGCGGGGAACAGTCGCGCGTAGAGCCGACTCAGCGGTGACCCGTGGGTGAGGAGCGCGACTCGGCTGCTGATGTGCGGCGGCAACTGGAGCACTGTCGCGGCGGCCAGGACCGAACCATGGCTGTGCGCGGTCAGCAGCACGGCGTTGCCGCGCGAGACCAGGTGGACGATTCGTCGGGTCAGCTCCGGCACGGCTCTTTCGGCGTAGCAGGGCGGCGCGAACGGGTGGGCGGCCCGGGGCCAGAACGTGCCCAGGTCCCACAGGACACCGACGTGGCGCCGGAATTCGACGGTCCGGTAGGCGAAGATTCCGCCGACCGCCAGGCCGAGGATGATCGCGGCGATCCCCCAGCTCCCGAACGCGATGGAGAAGGTGATCAGGCTGCCGGGTAGCCGTGCGTACCGCTGCACGGATTCGCTCGGGAGCAACTCCAGCAGACCGACGGTGGTGGTGGCCGTGCCGAGCCCGGCGAGACAGGCGTAGACCACGGCCAGTGGGACGAGTCTCTCCGTGAAGCGAGCCCGAGCTATCGCCTTGCGCACCTGCCGCAGTCGGGTCGCTGCTCCGGCCGGACGATCCGGGTAGTCGCACGCCACGATGGCCGCCGCGGCACGCAGTCGGCGACGTCGGGAGATCAGGACGACCGGAACCGCCACCACGAGCGTGAACAGCACGGCCCGGAAGAAGCCGAAGATCGCCCAGGTGAACGCCTGTGGCAGGCCGGAGGCCAGGCCCTCTCCGGTCGGCGCGTCGCGGTCCAGGAGATCCGCCACCCGATAGACGAACTCGGCGGACACCGCCACCGCCAGACTGACCGCGCCGGCCGCGATCACCAGCGCACCCAGCCCGAGCAACGGGACGCCGCCCCGCCGGTCGCGGCGCCAGAGCAGCACGGCTCCCAGCGCCGCCAGCAGGGTCGTCTGGGCAACGAAGAGCGAGGTGAGGACCGGGCTGTAGCCGGGCAGGCCGTTTCCCTCGTTCCACGAGGTCGGGCTGGCCAGGACGTGGGCCGTCACCACGATGGTCAGGGCGATGGCGACCGTCCGCACCGTGCGGGTGAGTCGGTCCAGTCGCTGGTCGGAGGCGGCGCGATCGATCAGCCGGGGCAGGCAGAGGAGAACCACGCAGGTGGCCAGCACCGTCCCGCTGGCCACGGCCAGCGCGATCGTGCCGGCCGTGGCGCCGGTCGCGGCTCGGGCGGCGAGCAGAGTGACGTCGAGTGTCGCGAACGCCGCCGCGACGTGGATCGAGCGCAGCCGGCCCACAAGTGGCCCGGCGTCCCACTGGCCGATCTCGCTGAGTCGATGCGCGGAGACCTCGTCCGCGGGAGGCCGAAACGCGTCGAACACCTTCCCCGGTCGTGCGCTGGCCCGCCAGAGCAGGCCGATGGCGGCGGCCGGAACCACCGCGAGTACCGCCAGGCGCAGGCCCACCGGTTGCCCACCCAACCAGGACAACCAGATGCGCCCGGCCAGGCAGCGGGACGAGCCCATGCATCTCCACGCGATCAGGTCCAGCGTGACGCCGGCGAAGGCGAGCACGTACAGCGCGGTGAGAGTGAGCGCCAGTAACCGGCACAGGGATCTGACCAGCGCATCCGAGCCGGGGTCGGCCGGCCGCATCCAGATCGCCAGGTTGGCCAGCATGAACGGCAGCAGGAACACAAGCGACAGCGTCCGGACCACGGTTCCGGAGGGCAGGTCGGCCCAGCGGTACGCCTCCAGCGTCACCCGATCCCCGCTGTCGCACGAACACTGGCGGCGAGGTCGGTAGAAGCCCCCACTGCGGTCGCCCGCGACCTGCTCGACCTGTGGCACGTCCAGGACCTGGGCGGCGCTCGCGGTGGCGGCCCCGTGAACCCGCAGTTCCACCACGTCGTCGGTCATCGCCGGCCCGCTCGACCGCGCTGATGAACCCGACATCGGACCCCCCGGAGCACTTTCGGCGGCAAGCCGGGCGAACCCAGCCGGGGACCCCGCACCACTCGGGGCCGTGTACCCCGCCCGAGGAAGACCAACCGTGGATCGCTGGACGGGCGGGCATCGAGTGACATCGGTAAATTGCAGTCATGGGCTCGCCGCATCTCCTCGTCGTGACCCCCGGAATCCGTGCGTACCGGGAGTACCTGCTCCGATCGATAGGTCCCGCGTACCGGGTGCACCTGGTGGTCACCGAGCCGCCGACGTGGGAGCGCGGATATCTGGACGGCTGGACGGTCGTCGACGATCTCGCCGACACCGGAGAGCTGGTCCGGGTCACCACGGCGCTGGCCGAGCGGGACCCGGTCGACGGGGTGATCTGTTGGGACGAGACGTGGATCGTGCAGGCCGCGCACATGGCTGCCGCCCTCGGCCTGCCCGGCGACCCGGCGGTGATCGAGCGCTGCCGGGACAAGCACCGCACACGCGCCGAGCTGGACGCCCACCAGGTGCCGCAGCCGCAGTCGCGACTTGTGGGTGGCGGCGACGAGGCCGTGGCGGTGGCCCGGGAGATCGGCTTCCCGGTGGTGCTCAAGCCGCGCGCGCTGGCCGGCAGCTTCGGCGTGGTGAAGGCCGACGACCCCACGGCGGTACGCCGGTTCGTCGGGTTCACCGCCGGCAGCGGCCGGATGGCCCCGGAGTTGCCCGTGCACGAGCGCAACATCCTGGTGGAGGAGTACGCCGACGGCCCGGAGATCAGCGTCGACTCGGTGGTGCACCGGGGCGAGGTGATCCCGCTCTGCATCGCCCGCAAGGAGGTGGGCTTCGCGCCGTACTTCGAGGAGACCGGGCACGTGGTCGATCCGGCGGATCCGTTGTGGCACGACGCGACGCTGCGCGAGGTGATCGAGCGGACGCACTCCGCCCTCGGCTTCTCCAGCGGGGTGACGCACACCGAGCTGAGGCTGACCGCGCGGGGGCCGAAGGTGATCGAGGTCAATGCCCGCATCGGTGGCGGGCTGATCCCGTACCTCAACGTGCTGGGCGGTGGCGCGGACGTGGGCCTGGCCGCGGCGGCCGTTGCCTGCGGACGCCGGCCGGAGGTGCGTGTCGCGCCGCGTCGCCAGGTCGCCGCCATCCGGTTCTACTACCCGCCCCACGACGACAGCCGGATCGCCGAGATCGCCTTCGACCGGGCCCCGCTGCCCGCCGCGATCGTCGAACACGGGCCGCTGGCGCAGCCGGGCGAGGTGAAGTCACCGCCGCCGCAGGGGCTGATGGACGGGCGGATCGCGTACGCGATCGCGCTGGGCCTCGACGCCGACGAGTGCCGGACCGCGCTGGACGCGGCCGGGCGGGCGCTGCGGGTCGACACCGCCTGAGCGGGCCCGGCACCGGCGGCGCGCGGCCCGGCCCGCCGCTCAGACGGGCACGGGTGTTCGCTCCTCGGGCAGGATGTCGTGCAGGGTACGGACGCGGCGCAGCGGGGAGAGGACGAGGAACAGGCTGGTGCTCAGCAGCCCCACGGTGCCGATCAGGAGGGCGCCGCGGGGGCCGAGCACCGTGCCGAACCAGCCACCGAGCAACGAACCGACCGGCTTGACGCCCATCGCCACGAAGAGGTACGCGGCATTCGTGCGGCCGAGCAGCCGCTGCGGCGTGATGGCCTGCCGCACGCTCATGGTGTGCACGTTGCACCCGGTGATCCCGAAGCCCTGGATGAAGAACGCGACGGCGAAGATCGGCGCCGCCCAGGTGCCCCGCTGGGTCGCCGGCAGCAGCAGCGGCGCGAGGTCGCCGATGATCGCGGCCGCCAGCAGCGTACGACCGAGACCGACCCGACCCGCGACGCGTTCGGTGAGCGCCGCGCCCAGCAGCGCGCCCACCGCTCCGATGGAGAGCATGAAGCCCAGCGTGCCGGGGCTCATGCCCAACTCCCGAACGGCGAAGATCACCAACACGGTCTGGACGATCTGCCAGCAGATGTTGTAGCTGGCCGCCTCGCCGAGGAACGCCCGTAGGTACGGGTTGCGGAAGGTGAACCGAAACCCCTCCGCGACCTGCGACCGCACCGGGGTCCCGTCGAGCTCGACCGGCTTCTCCCGGGCGCGTACGGCGGTGACGCCGGCCGCCGACGCCAGGTAGGTCACGGCGTCGACGAGCAGCGCGAACGGGGCCCCGAGGATCTGCACCAGCACGCCACCGAGGCCGGGACCGCCGATCTCCGCCACCGACTCGCTGGCGGTCAGGCGGGAGTTGGCGCCGGTGAGCTGCTCGGGTGGCACGATCGTCGGCAGGTAGGACCGGTAGGCGATGTGGAAGAAGACCCGGGCGACGCCGGCGAGGCAGGCCATCGTCAGCAGCCACGAGAAGGTCAGCTGATCCAGCGCCGCGAGCAGCGGGATGGCGCCGATCGCCACCCCCTGGGCGAGGCTGGCCATGATCAGTACGCCACGGCGCTGCCAGCGGTCGACGAGCAGGCCGGCGGGTATCCCGAAGACCAGGTACGGGGCGAAGGTGACCGCGCCGAGCAGCCCGAGTTGCCCGGGGGTGGCCTCCAGGGTCAGCACCGCGGTCAGCGGCATGGCGAGCTGGAACACCTGGGTACCGAAGAAAGAGGCGCTCTCCCCCGCCCACAAGAACCGGAAGTCCCGGCGCCAACCCCCCGCCACGCTGCCCCCTCGACCACTCGAGCCACCCGAGACGCCCCCGCCGGGGCCGCGCCGCCACGGCACGTTACCGCTCACTGCCCAGCATCGATGTCGTAAAACCCGAATCCGTCCAGATAGCACACTGTGGCGAAATCCTGGAGCAGGACGGACCGGTCCGGATGGATCAACCCCACCACCACCGGCTCACTCTCGTCGTCGACGGTCCGCACGAGCTGCTCGCCGGGCTTGAACCGCAGGGTGACCCCCTGGCAGCTCGCCAGTTCCTCGATCAGGCGCACGTGCGGGTAGCCGCGCAGCCGGCCCTCGACCGGGGAGGCGAAGAACGCCATGGCGCCGTGGTTGTCCAGCGCGTACGGCTTGCGGTGCTCGGCGATGAAGCGATCCGGGTCGGCGTACGCCTGCGCGGTGCGGTCGATCTGCGACTCGCCGGTCAGCAGCACGGCGTAGCGGGCGACGTCGGCGCCGCACAGACGCGCGCCGGCCTCGACCAGCCGTGGTCCGTCGGCGGTCAGCATCACCTCCAGGTGCACCGGGCCGTACTGGATCCCCAGCGCGTCGAGCACCCGGTAGGAGTACTCGGCGACCGGCTCCCAGTCGGGGTCGGTGTGTGGCGTGGAGGTCATGCCGTTGATCCGGTCCCGGATGCCGTTGACGGTGATCTTCTGGTAGCGCCACATGTCGGTGATCCGGTGGTGGCCCCGGCAGCTCACGGTGTTGACCACGAACTCGACGCCCCGCAGGTACTCCTGGGCCACGACACCCTCGTTGGGCACGTCGAAGACGCTGTTGCGGGACATGATGTGGTGGTAGGCGGCCCGTGACTGCTCGGGCGTGTCGCAGAAGGCGACCCCGTCGTTGCGGGCGCTGCGCACCGGCTTGACCACGATCCGGCCGCCGATCTGACGGTGCCAGTCCGCCACCTGGTCCGGCTCGGCGACCCGTAGCTGCCGCGTGGTCGGCAGCCCCGCCGCCCGCAGCGTCTCGATCTGGACGAACTTGTCGCGCCGGGCCTCGCTCAACGCGGTGCCGTTGCCGGGCAGGCCGAGAGCCTCGTTGAGCTGGTCGGTGAACTCCACTCCCAACTCGCTGCCCACCGCCACGGCCACCGGCCGCAGCGCCGCCAGCCGGGCCACCAGGTGGTCGAAGTCCCGGTCGTGGACGATGTTGTCGGTGTAGCCGCGCAGGTCGGCCTCGCCGTAGGAGGGCGGCGGCTGCGGCGTGGACTGGACCCGTACGCACTCCAGGCCGGCCTCGGCGAAGGCCGCCGCCAGCTTGTCGACAGCGCCGTACGGGTCGACAAGAGCAATTGTTCGCCTGTCACCCATTGTCGTCCTCCTCCAATTCGTAGAACCCGGGCCCGTCGAGGTAGCAGATGGTGTTCAGGTCCTTCTCCACGGTCGCCGCGTCGGCGTGGGCCAGACCCACCGCGAGCGGTTCGGAGCTGTCGTCGACGGTGCGTCGCAGCAGTTCGCCGGGTTGTACCCGCACCGACCGGCCCCGGTAGCTGTCCAGTCGCTCGACCTGGTCGAGCAGCGGGTACCCCTTGAGTCGGCCCTCGACGGGTGCGACGAGGAAGGCCATGGCGGCGTGTGCGTCACACCGGTAGGGGGCGTCGACCTCGGCGAGGAACCGGTCGCCGTCCAGGTACGCCTGCACGGTCCGGTCGATCTGGGACTCCCCGGTGGCGAGGACGGCGTACCGGGCGACGTCCGATCCGCACAGTCGCGCTCCCACCTCGACCAGCCGGGGACCGGCGCCGGTGATGATGATCTCCAGGTGGGCGGGCCCGTATCGGATGTCGAGCGCGTCGAGGACGGCGAAGGCGTACCGGCGCAGCACTGTCCAGCACGCCTCGGTGGGCGGCACGGACCGGATGCCGATGATGCGGTCGCGTACCCCGTTGATGTCGATCTTGGAATAGCGCCAGGTGTCGGTGACCCGGTGCCGGCCGCGCCAGCTCACCGTGTTCACCACGAACTCGGTGCCGGTCAGGTACTCCTGGGCGACGACACCCTCGTTGCGGTGGCCGAAGTCGTTGACCGCCGACCGGATCCGGAGATACGCCGCGACCGACTCGGCGGGCGTGTCGCAGATGTGCACGCCGTCGTTGCGGGCGCTGCGGATCGGCTTCACCACCACCCGCCCGCCGACCTTCCGGTGCCAGGCCGCCAACTGGTCCGCGTCCCGTACCGGCAGCTGGCGGGTGGCCGGCAGGCCCGCCGCGGCGATCGTGGCGATCTGGGCGTCCTTGGTCCGCCGCGCGTAGCTCAGCGCCGTGCCGTTGCCGGGCAGCCCGGCCGCCGCACCGAGCGCGTCGGCCAGCTCGACCCCCTGCTCGGAGCCCGCGATCACGGCCCGCGGCCGGTACGCCGCCAGCAGGCCGACCGTCGCCGACACGTCACCGTGGTGGACGATGTTCGCCGCGTAGCGGCTCAGGTCCAGCTCTCGGCGGTAGTACTCGGGGATGTCGACAGCGCTCTGCACCCGGACGCAGTCGTGCCCGGCCGCCTGGAAGGCCTGCGTCAGCCGGCTGGCCGAGCCGAAGCCGTCGACCACGGCGACCGTGGGCCGGTCGGTCCGGACGCCTGTCGGTCGGTCGTGCACGCTGAGCCCGCGCCGGTCGCTCACGGCCGCTCCCCGGTGACCGTGCCGAGGGCCCGGACCAGCCGGGTGACGATCTCGTCCGCCTCGGCCTCGGTCAGCACCAGCGGCGGCATCAGGACCAGCGTGTTGTTCGTGGTGGTGAGCAGCAACCCCGCCTCCTGGCAGGCGCGGCGGACCGTCGTCATGAAGCTCGCGCCCGGCCGCTCACCGCGGTCACGCAGCTCGACGCCGATCATCAGGCCCGCCCCGCGTACGTCGTGGATCAGGCCGGTGCCGGCCGCCTCGTCCCGCAGTCGCTCCCGGAGACGGTCGCCGACCCGGCGGACGTGGGCGAAGAGCGACCCGTCGGCCAACTCGTCGAGCACCGCCAGCCCGGCGGCCATTCCCACCGGATGACCGTCGGCCGTGCAGCCGTGCGGGAAGACGTACTCGGGTCGGGAGATCGCCTCGTCGAAGATCGCGTCGGTGCTGACCAACGCCGCCAGGGGGAAGTAGCCGGAGGTGATGCCCTTGCCGAGGATCAGCAGGTCGGGCAGCACCTGCTTGTCGACCATCACCGACAGGGCACCGGTCCGACCGAAGCCCGTCGTCACCTCGTCGGCGATCAGGTGGATGTCGTGCCTGTCGCACAGCTCGCGGATCTGCCGCAACGTGTCGGGCGGGGCGGCGAGCACGTCGGTGCCCATGACGGGTTCGACGATGATCGCCGTGACCCGCTCCGGACCGTGCCGGTCGACCATCCCCACCAGCGCGTCGAGGTTCCACGGCTTCACGTGGTGGACGTCCGGAGCCAGCGGCGCCTGCAACGCGTGCGCCTGCCGCTCGCCGGTCAGCGCGCTGGCGATGCCCCCGGTGCCGTGGTAGCCGTTGGTGAAGGCGATGACCTTCGTCCGCTGCGTCTCGCCGCGAACCTTGCGGACGAACCGCGACAGCAGGACCGCGGCGCTCGTCATCTGCGAGCCGGTGCTGCCGAAGCGGACGTGGTTGAGCGGGTCGGGCAGCGCGCCGACGAGGCGGCGGGCGTACTCCAGCGCCACCTCGGGCGGTTCCTCGTAGCGGATCACCTGAGCGACAGGTAGCCGACGCAGTTGGTCGCACATCGCCTCCACCACCCGTTCGGCCTGGTAGCCGAGCGTGGTGTTCCACATCGCGGCGCGCGCGTCCAGGTACCAGGTGCCGGCGGCGTCCTGCACCCAACATCCCTTGCCCTGGGTGACCGCGCTGCGGGCGATGCGGCCGTCGTCGATCGCCGGCCGGGTGACGGAGTTGTACCAGAGGGCGTCGTGGGAATCTCTCAACACGCCAGGGCCTCCAACTTCCTACGGTCGAGCTTGCCGTTGTCGTTGCGGGGGAACAGCTCTACGGACGCGATCCGGGCCGGCACCATGTAGCCGGGCAGGCGGGCGGCCACCCAGCGGGCCAGGTGCTCGGCCGGCAGGGCGCCTCCCACGTACAGGGCGCGCAGGTCGACGCCGTCGAAGAAGACGGCGGCGTCCTCGACCTCCGGGTGCCGGCGGAGCACCGCCTCGATCTCGCCCAGCTCCACGCGGTAGCCGTGCACCTGAACCTGCGCGTCGAGCCGGCCGAGGTGGGTCAGCTCACCGCCGTCGTCGACGACCCGGTCACCGGTGCGGTACCACAGGTCCTCCGTCAGCGGCTCGGATCCGGGGTGGGTGATGGCGGCCCGGCCCGGGGACCAGCTCACGAAGCGGTCGGCGTTGTTGGCCGGGTCGAGATAGCCGGCGAAGCGCTGCGGTCCCCGTACGCACAGCTCCCCCTCGCGGGCCGGGTGCCCCTGCTCGTCCAGGACCACGTACTCCAGGTGTGGCAGGCAGCGTCCGATGGGGACCGTGCCGTTGCGGGTCCGCGGCCACTCGGCCGGGTCGGCGGGCAGCCGGTACCCGGTGCAGGTCACTGTCAGTTCGGTGGGCCCGTACAGGTTCTCGATCACCGCGTCCGGCGCGGCGCGGTGCCAGGCCGCCGCCTGGTCGGCGGTGAGCTGCTCCCCCGCGAACAACCCCCAGCGCAGGTCCGGCATCCGGCCGGCCGGCAGGCGTCGCATCCGGCCGGCGAGGGAGACCACCGACGGTACGGAGAACCAGTGGGTGACCCCGTGCCGGTTGACGAAGGCCGCCGGATCGGCCAGCTCCTCGCGGCGGGGCACCACCAGGGCGCCGCCACCGGTCCAGGTGACGAACATGTCGAACACCGACGGGTCGAAGGTGAGGTCGAACGTCTGGCTGAGCCGGCTACCCGGACCCACGTCGTAGCGGGCCACGTGGTGCTCGACGTACGGCCGGACGTTGTCGTGTCGGATCGGCAACCCCTTCGGCACGCCCGTCGAACCCGACGTGAAGAGGATGTACGCGGGCGCCTCGCCGGTCGGCTCCGGCCCGTCGACGGCAGCGTCCCGCCGGCGTCCACGGCCCACCACGCGCCCACCCGGCGTCGCCTGCACGAGCGGGGCGCTCACCGGGGCCAGCGACGCGGCCATCGTGGTGTCCAGGAGAACGGTCCAGAGCCCGGCCCGCGCCGCGATCGTCGCGTTGCGGTCCGGGGGGAAGATCGGATTCAGCGGTACGACGGTCCCGCCGCCGCGCAGGATGGCCAGGTAACCGGCGTACGCGAGCGGGCTGCGGGCGGCGAGCAGACCGACCCGCGCCCCGGCCGGCATCGGGCCCAGGTCGGCGGCGAGGCTGTCGACGAGCGCGGCCAACTCGCGGTAGGTGAAGGTGGCGTCGTCGACGAGCAGTGCCGGCTCGCCCGGGTGCCGGCGGACCGTGGCGGCGAACCAGTCGTGCATGGTGTCAGACATGACGCACCTCGCGATCCATGAGCACCAGGACACCGTCGGCCGCGTGCAGCCGGTCGTTGCTGTAGTTCAGCGGCGCCGATCGCAGGTCACGCAGGGCCCGCTCCAGCGCGAGGTCCGAGTCACGTAGGTAGCCGTGTCGCATGCCGAGAAGCTCGACGAGGTCGTCGACAGCCGCCGGGCACAGCTCGGAGGCCGTCAGCTTGACCGCGTTGACGAGCAACTGCACCCCGACGAGTGTCGGATCGGCGGTCGTGGTCAGGACCGCGACCGTGTGACTCACCAGGGCGTGCACGGTGTCCAGCCGCTGCCGGACCCGGGACAGCCGGTGCAGCAGCAACTCGGAGTCGAGGTTGCGGCGGCTGCGCTCGGCCCGCAGCAGGGTCACCACGCGACTGAGCGCCCCGTCGGCCGTACCCAGCCAGCACGCGGCCCAGCCGAGGTGGGCCATCGGGGCGAAGGTCCGTACGGCGATGTCCCGGAACCCGCCGTGCGCGCCGATCACCTGCCCGACCGGAATGTCGCCGCGCAGGTGCAGCGGGGCGCTGTGCGTGCCCCGCATTCCCATCGGGTTCCAGCCGCCCCGGACGGTGATCTCCAGTTGGTCGCGCTCCGCGTAGAGCAGCGACAGCTGGGTGGGAGAGGTGGCGTCGGGGGCCTGCATCGTGACGAGGAACGCGTCGGCGTACTGGCCGCCGGTGACGACCGGGGCGAACCGGTCCACGTGCACCACCGCGCCGTCGCCGGTCAGCGCGGTACCGGAGGAGAGCAGGTGACCGCCGGTGGCGGCCTCGGTGGTCACGGAGGCCAGGTACAGCTCGCCCCGGGCGATCCGGGGCAGCAGCTCCTCCCGCAGCGCGCCGCCGTCGCGAACGATGGCGGCCACCTGCTGGCAGTGCATCGTGAAGATCATTCCGACCGACATGCAGGTACGCGAGAGCCGCCCGCTGACCGCGACCAGGTCGGCGAGGTCGCCGCCGGCGCCGCCGTGCGCGGCGGGCACCATCAGGCCCAGCAGCCCGGTGGCGCGCATGGCCGCCAGGGCTTCCACCGGAAACCTCGCGTCGCGGTCGCACTCGGTGGCGTGTCGGGCGGCGACCTCGGCGACCTCGGCGACCGCGCGGTCGAGGTCGGCGGCGCTCCACCCGGTCGGGCGGGTCACGGTGACGGTCATGCCGGGGTCCCGCTTCCCAGCGCGGTCCGCTCGAACAGAGCGGTCAGGGTGTCCAGCCGGGTCAGGTTGTCCGGCGTCAGTTCGATGGGGTCGACCTCGACCTCGAGGCGCTCCTCGACGCGTTCCACCACCTCCACGATCCGGAACGAGTTGAAGGTCGGCAGGTTGGTCAGGGTGGGGGTCGCGTGCAGGATGTCCGGGTCGACGCCGAGGACCTCGGCGGTGACCTCGATGACGGCGGTGTGGACGGTGGATCGGTCCATGGTGTCTTCTCCCGGGATGCGGTCAGGCGCCGAGCTTGGCGAAGCCCTCTTCGACGCGGGTCAGGTTGTCGGCGACGTGTGGCAGGGCGAGCGGATCCTCGGCGGCGAGGGCGGCCTCCTGCTCCTCGTCGGTGCCGCCGTACAACATGCTGGTGGCGGCCTTGAAGCGCAGCGCGTCCGGATCGTCGCCGAGCAGGTGCCCGGCGAGCACCGCCAGGTCGAGTTCGTCGAGCAGGTAGCGGGCCAGCGACGCCGAGTCGGTCACGCCGCGCATGTGCAACGTCTCCCGCAGCGGCGTGAAGTCGGGGTAGACGTAGAAGGCCCCTGTCGGTGGGCGACACGTCGCCCCGACCGCCACGACGGAGCGGTGCACGGCCCGGGCCAACGCGCCGTGCAGCCGGGCACTGGCCGCCAGCCGCTGCCGGATCTCCGGCGGCTCGGCGAAGGCGTACGCCGCCACCTGCTGCATCGGGCCGGCCAGGGTGGACCACAGGTCACTGGCCACGCTGATCAGCCCGTCG
This sequence comes from Micromonospora sp. DT231, assembly GCF_049847025.1. Lineage (NCBI taxonomy): Bacteria > Bacillati > Actinomycetota > Actinomycetes > Micromonosporales > Micromonosporaceae > Micromonospora > Micromonospora sp. DT231. Next base: position 408,390 of record NZ_JBNCNO010000005.1, read on the forward strand.
CGCAACCGGCGGCCGGCGGCGCCCGGCGGCACCCGCAAGGCTCCGATCCGCCAGCCACCCAGCGCCAGCGACTTGGACAGGCCGGTCGTCACCACGGTCCGGTGCGGGACCAGTTCGGCGGGACTGACGAAGGGCGTGTCCGGCCGGTGCAGCACGTCCCGGTAGATCTCGTCCGAGACGATCGTCAACCTCTCGGCCTCGGCGATCGCGCACACCTCGCCGATCAGCTCGGCGCTGGCGAGCGTACCGGTCGGGTTGTCCGGCAGGGTGAGCACGACGATCCGGGGGTCGCCGCCCTCGCGGCGGGCCGCCGCGATCGTCTCGCGCAGCGCGGTGGGCTCGGGGATGCCGCCGCAGCTGTCCGGGATCGGCACGCCCCAGGCCCGCTTGCCGGCCATCCGGGCCTGCGGGGCGTAGGAGTTCCAGCAGGGGCGGGGCAGCAGCACGTCACCCGGCAGGACCAGGTTCAGTGCCATCAGCAGCGGCTTACTGCCGGGGCCGAGCAGCACCTGCTCGGGGCCGGTGGGCAGGCGTCGCCGCCGGAAGTAGCCGGCCACCGCCGCCCGGGCGTCCGGCGCCCCGGCGACCGGGCCGTACGCGTTGCGGCTGGCGCCCGCGCACAACTGCTCCACCAGGGGCCCGAACGGGGGCAGGCGGGACTCGCCGAAACCCAGGTGGACGACGGGCCGTCCCTCGGCGCGCAGGCGAGCGACCTTTTCGTTGAGGGCGAGATTCGGTGACATCGAGGTCATGACAGCACCGCCGTTCGGATGTCGTCGGGCACGTCGGCGGCCAGTTCCAGCTCGCTGAGCCAGGCCGCGCCGGTGTGGTAGTGGGCCCGGAACGGGCGGCCGACCAACGCGGGGTTGCGGGCCTGGAGCATCCGCAGTTGGAAGTAGCGGCCGTCCGGGTGGGTCTCGACACCGTCCACGATCACCTTGCCGGAGGTGGTCGACATGACCGGCCCGCGGACGGTCCGGGCGAGGCCGGGCAACGTGCGGTACGCGGCGTGGAAGATCTCCACCGCCCGGGCCAGCGGCACCTTGAAGTAGTCGTACGGGCCGGTGTCGCGCTCGACGAACATGTAGTACGGCACCGCTCCGGCGGCCAGTTCGGCCCGCCACAACTCCGCCCAGACGTCGGCCTGGTCGTTGATGTGCGAGACCATCGGGGCCTGGCAGTAGATCACCGCTCCGGTGGACCGGATCCGGCGCATCGCGGTCGCCACCAGGGGTGCGCGCAGTTCCCGCGGATGGGTGAAGTGCGCCATCACCGCCACCTGCTTGCCGGCCGCGATGACCTGCTCGAACAGGCGCAACAACTCGTCGCTGTCGGCGTCGCCGACGTAGCGCTGCGGCCAGTAGGCAAGCGACTTGGTGCCGATCCGGATGGTCTGGACGGTCGGCACGTCGAGCAGCGGTTCGAGGTGGCCGCGCAGCCGTTCGGTGCTCATGATCATCGGGTCGCCGCCGGTGACCAGCACGTCGCTGACCTCGGGGTGGTCGCGCAGGTAGTCCACCAGCCGGTCGGGGCCGGGGGTGGCGAAGCGGAGCGCGGGATCGCCGACGAACTGCGCCCAGCGGAAGCAGTACGTGCAGTACGAGTGGCAGGACTGGCCCTGGGTCGGGAAGTAGAGCACGGTTTCGCGGTACTTGTGCTGCAGGCCGGGCAGACGCTCGCCCCGGTGCACCGGCACGTTGTACTCCCGCTGACCGGACGGGTGCGGGTTCAGGCCGGCGCGGATGCGGGCGACCACGGCGGCGACCTCCCGGGGGGCACCCGAGTCCACGACGGCGGCCAACGCCTGCTCGTCCTCGGCGGAGAGCATGCCGCTCTGGGGGAAGAGCAACCGGAACATCGGGTCCTTCTCGGGCCGCGTCCAGTCGACCAGGTGGTCGAGGACGTATTCGTTCACCCGGAACGGAAAGACGTGCGCCAGTAGAGCGATTTTGTCGCGCAGGTCGGGGCGCAGGCCGTACCTGCTGGCGATCTCGCCGATGTGGCGCGGACCGAAGGCCCGGAAACGAGCGGCGGTCACCGGTTGTTCGAGCATCAGTGTCATACGAATTCCTTCACTCCGGACGTGGGCCGAATGCCATTCGACGCTTATCAGTTGCCGCCGGCCGGCGGTCGCGTCGTCCACCGCCAACTACCCCCGCACCAATGCCCTAACCGACCTGACGACATCTTCCGATCAGCCTTCCTCATATCGCGATAGAAGACCTTTATGGCTGGTCGGGCAGCAGCGGCGATAACCATTTCCGAGCCCCCCATCAACATATTGAATCGACTCTTGGAGGCGTCGGTGTTTATGGCTGCGGTAACGACGGAAATAGACCTACGGCATCTTCGACACACGTAAGGAGTGCGTTGCTCATGAATCTCGCCACTGGTCGCGGGTGGAAGCGGTGAACGGCCTGGACGGCGCGCAGCCGATGCTGCTGCCGATGGGCCGGCCCCGCTCCGGCATGTCCAGCGTCCTGATCCACCCGGCCGGCGGCGGCCTCGGCGCCTACGCGGGCGTGGTGCTGAAGCTGGGCCGTCGTGGGCCGGTGTTCGGCATCCGCGGCCACGGTCTCGCCCCGGGCGAGACGCCGGACACCACGGTCGCCGCGATGACCGACAGGTACCTGACCCTGCTGGACAGCCTGCCCGACCCACCGGACCTGCTGTTCGGTTGGTCACTGGGCGGCGTCGTGGCGTGGGAGCTGGCGGCGCGGCTGCGCTCCTCGGGCCGCCGACCGCGGGTCGTCATGGTCGACAGCCCCGCGGCCGGCATCGACCGCGACCCGTCGGCCGCGCGACGGTGGCGCGAGCGGGTCCGCGCGTCGCTGACCGAGAACGGCGGATTCCCCGCCGACCGGGTCGCCCGGACGGTCGAGGCCCACCTCGACGCGGTCACCGCCTACCGGGTGGCGGGTGAGCACGACTGCCCCACCCTGCTGCTGCCCTGCGCCCAGGAGGAGAACGCCGCTCATCTCGCGGCGTGGCGATCGGCGACGCCGCAGCTGACGGTGCGACCGCTGCCCGGCGGGCACTTCACCGCCTTCGACCGCGAACAACTGCCGTTGCTCCTCGGCCACCTCGACGAGTTCCTCACCGCGACGACGGAGGCGACACGTGCCTGACGAACTGCTCGCCACCGCGCGAGCGGCGTACGCCGCCGCGCCGCCGGTGGGCGACCCCGCCTACCGCGGCTACTGCGCGGCGCTCGCCCGACGTCTCGTCGCCGACTGGCCGCTGATCGTGGCGGCGAACGCCGACGACGTCGCCGAGGCCGAACGGACCGGCATGCCCCCGACCCTGGTGAACCGGCTCCGGCTGACCGACGCCCACCGGGACCGCATGGTGGCGCTCACCGAACAGGCCCGGCGGGAGATCGAGGCCGTGGTCACGGTCGAGGTCCCGGTCACCGGCGCGGCGCGGACGGTGCACCGGGTGCCCCGCCCCCTCGGCGTCGTGCTGATGGTCTACGAGGCCCGGCCGACGGTCACCGTCGACGGCGCGCTGCTGCCGGTCGTGGTGGGCAACGCCGTCCTGCTGCGCGGCGGACGGGAGAACGCCGCCACGAACGCCGCGCTGGAACGGACCGCGCACGCCGCGCTGGCCGAGGCCGGGCTGCCGACCGGGCTGGTCACCGTCCTCGACGACCCGCACCGACGGCTGCTCCGCGCCCTGCTGAAACGACCAGACCAGGTGGACGTGGTGATCCCGCGCGGCAGCCCGGCGCTCGTCGACGCCTGCCGAACCAGCGCCATCCCGCTCATCGCCAGCGGCGGCGGGGTCAACCACCTGTACGTGCACCGCAGCGCCGACCTCGACCTGGCGGCCCGGGTGACGCTGGACAGCAAGCTTCCCGAGCCCGCCGGCTGCACCTCGGTGGAGACGGTGCTCGTCGACTCGACAGTGGCCGAGGCGTACCTGGAGGCGTTGGCCCGACAGCTCAAGGAGACCGAGGCGACGCTCACCCTCCGGGTCGGCCCCGGGGTCGACGTCCCGGTGGCGCCCGGGTTGCGGACCGAACCGCTGGGACCGTACGACGTCGGCCGGGAATTCCTCGAACCGGTGGTCGCGCTCGTCGGCGTCGACGGCCCGGCCACCGCGCTGGAGCACATCCGCACGCACGGCTCCGGACACACCGAGGGCGTCCTCGCCCGCGATCCGGAGGTCACCGACGCGTTCCGGCGCGGCGTCGACGCCGCCATGGTGGTCGTCAACGGCTCGCTGCGGCTGCACGACGGTCCCACCCTCGGTCTCGGCACCGAGATCGCCATCGCCACCGGCCGGCTGCACGTCCGAGGTCCGGTGACCCTCGCCGCGCTCGTCACCTACAGCTACGTCACCGACGCGGCGGGAGCGCTGCGCGGCTGACCCGTGTCCTGTCCGTCCGTCCCCTGGAGAGGGAGATCATGCCCACGCACCTGTCACTCGACCGGTCGGCCGTCGCCACCGTCGTCAAGAAGATCGTCGTCGCCGAGTCCCGCCTGTCCGTTCCGCCCGAGGTCATCTCCGACGACGAACCGCTCGTCGGCGACCTGCTGCACGTCAACTCGCTCGGCTTCGTCGGCATGCTCGTCCGCATCGAGGACGAGTTGGACGCGACACTGCCGGACGACCTCTTCGTGGGGCGCAGCTTCCGCACCGTCGGTGACCTCATCGACGTCGTGACCGCCGCGGAGGTGCAGCCGTGACCACCGAGGTCCCCACCCGCTGGCGCAGCGTCCTGCCGTACCTGGCCGAGCCGCTGCCGCCGGACGTCACGCCGCGCCGCGAGAGCGGCGAAGTCAAGATCAACCTGCCCGTCGAGCTGGTCCGGCACAGCGTCTCCACGAAGGAGTACTGGGACATCCCCGCCCCGGTCGTGGAGCGGTACCGGCAGTACCGGCCGACGCCGCTGTGGCGCGCCCGCGGCTTCGAGGAGGCCGTCGGCGCACGGGTGCCGATCTACGTCAAGAACGAGGGCGTCAACATCTCCGGCAGTCACAAGCTCAACACCGCCCTCGCCCAGGCCCACTACTACCGTCAGGCCGGCGTCGAGGAGCTGGTCACCGGCACCGGCGCCGGCCAGTGGGGCACCGCGATGGCCGCCGCGTGCGCCCTCTTCGGGCTCCGCTGCCGGGTCTTCATGGTGGAGTCCAGCCTGCGCCGCAAGCCGTACCGGGGGGTGCTCATGCGGATGCTCGGCGCCGAGGTGCACCCCAGCCCCAGCGGCCTGACCAAGGTCTCCGCCAGCGAGGATCTCGCCGCCGGCAACAGCCTCTCCCTCGCCATCGGCGAGGCGGTCGAGTACGCCGCCGACCACGACGGCGTCGCGTTCTGCATCGGCAGTGGCGAGACCTACAGCATCCTGCACCAGTCGGTGATCGGGCTGGAGGCGGCCGACCAGCTCGCCGAACTCGACGCCCGGATCGACACGGTGGTCGGGTGCGTCGGCGCCGGCTCCAACTTCGGCGGCATCGCGCTGCCGTTCCACGCCGCCGCCCGGGCCGCCGGAGCGGAGGGACCCCGGCTGGTGGCCGCCGAGTCCAGCAGCACCCCGAAACTCACCCGGGGCGTCTACGCGTACGACAAGACCGACGCGACCGGCAGCGGCCCGATGGAGGCGATGTACACAATCGGCAGCGACTACCAGATCCCCGACGCGCACACCGCCGGCCTGCGCTTCCACGGGGCGGCGAAGCTCATCTCCGCGATGCGGCACGCGGGTGACGTGGACGCGGTGGCGATCAACCAGGTCGACGCCCTGGACGCGGGACGACTGCTCACCCGACACGAGAGCCTCCTGCCCGCGCCCGAGTCCGGGCACGCCCTGGCCGCGGCCGCCCGGATCGCCGCCTCCGGCGAGTCCCAGCAGGGCGTGCTCGTCTGCGTGAGCGGGCACGGCTACCTGGACCTGGCCGCGTACGAACACTTCCTCGCCGGCGGCGTGGAGGACCAGTCCCCGCCCGACGAGGCGCTGGCCCGCGCGGTGGCCGGTCTGCGACCGGTGGGAGCGGCGTCGTGACCGCCGCCGTCGCCACCGGCGTCCGTACCGAGCTGCTCGACTGCATCCAGGCCAACCTCGCCGTCCTCGCCGACCGGTGGGGCGAGCCGGCGCGGCACCTGGCCCTCGGCGCGACGCTGCGCTTCCAGCCGCGTCCCGGTCCCGACGGGCTGCCCACCGTCGACCCGCCGGTGCGCCAGCACCTGGCCGAGCTGACCGGGCACGTCGGCCTGGTCGCCCGACACGAGCACCGCCACCTCGACCCGACCGGTCAACGCGCGCTGGCGGAACGGGCCGCTGTCGTCTACGCCGTCGGCGACAGCTACCACATGCCGTGGCTCCCGTACGCGGGCCACAGTCACATGGAGCACAGCTACCTCGTCGCCCTGCACGGCGAGGAGGCGCTGATCGGCGACGCCTACGACAACGAGACCGCCTGGGGTGCCGCGCGACCCGGCGACTGGACGCTGCCGTGGACGCGGCTGCCCATGGCCGACCTGGCCGTGGTCTACACCATCACCGACGACTACCGGCCGCCCTCCCCCTCGGTACGCCTGGACGACCCGGCGGCCTACCTCGAGGCGTACGCGCGGTGCGGCGACCCGGTCGCCGCGGCCCGGCGACTCACCGCCGAGACGTGGCTGATGAGCCGAGCGCGCAAGCTGCACGCCGCGTACCGCCTGCACCGGGGGGAGAGCCTGGACGCGGAGGCGCACCTGCGCCGCTGGGACCAGCTCACCGCCACCGCCTTCATCGCCCTGCGCCGGGTGGAGCGGGGTCGACCCGCGCCCGGCACGCTGCTGACCGACCTGGCCGCAGCCCTCACCGCCGACCGGGACGTCTTCGCGACCCGGCCCGACCAGTTGGAGAAGCCGTGAACCAGACCTTCCAGGACCTGCTCGTGCCGTACCTGCCGTACCTCAACGGTCGACAGGTCACCGAGGAGAGCCGCCTGCACGACCTCGGCCTCAACTCGATGAAGGCCATCGACCTGCTCTTCACCATCGAGGACGAACTCGGTGTGTCGCTGCCGGACGAGGATCTCAACGACTCGACGTTCGCGACCGCCGGCAGTCTGTGGCACGCGGTGCAGCGGGCCAGCGTCGGCGAGCCCACGAAGGTGAACGTCTGATGACCCTTCCGACGGTGCTGGACGATCCGGCGGCGGACGCACCCCGGGTGCTCGACGCCCTCGGTCCCGGCGCGACCGGGCCGGACGTCTGGCGGACACTGGGCGCCGCGGGCCTGCTCGCGCAGGTGTACCGCGACGGTGATCCTCGGCAGGGGGTGGACCCGGCCGCGCTCGGCGCGCTGCTGAGCGCCGTCGACGAGCGCTGCCCGGTGGGGACCACGCTCGCGGTCTGCGTACCGTTGGCCACCTGCCTGCCGCTGCTGGCCGGCGGGACCGGTCCGGCCGCCCGGACCCTGACGGACGCGCTGCGTGGCGACGCCGTCGTGGCCCTGGCCGCCACCGACGATGTCGCCGGTTGTGACCTGGCCTCGCTCGGCACCACCGTGACGTTGCACGAGGACCACGTGGAGCTCACCGGGACCAAGCGCTGGATCACGAACGCCACCCGCTGCGACGCGCTGCTGGTCCTGGCCCGGCACCGGCCCGGCCCGCACTTCACCAACTTCACCTGGCTGCTGGTACCCGCCACCGCCCGCGGCGTCCGCGCCGAGGCGGCCGAGACCGACCTCTTCGACGGCTCGGGCACCGGGCATCTCTTCTTCGACCGGGTCCGGCTCGGTCGCGACCACGTGGTCGGTGGGGTCGGCCGGGGCATGAGCGGATTCGCCGCCCACATCGCCGTCGAACGGCTCGCCGGGGCGTTGTGGGCGGTCGCGCTCTGCCGGCGGGTCCTGGCGGACACCCTGCGCTACCTCCAGGACCGCCGATACGGTGACGGCACCCTCTGGCACCTGGAGGGCGTCCGCCAGCGGTACGCCGCCGCCCTGCTGTCCGCCCGGCAGCACCTGGCGCTCACCGACAGCCTGGCCGAGGCCGTGGCGTTGCGCCGGGACGCGACCGCCGCGGCGATGCTCAAGGCCAGCGCCGCGGGCGCCCTCGAACGGGTGCTCGGCGAGTGCGCCCACCTCCAGGGCGCGTACGGCTTCCGGACCGGTGGGCCGCAGCACCTGCGCGCCCAGGCCGCCCTGTTCGGCATCGGCGGCGGCACGACCGAGGTCGTGCTGTCGGTGATGGGCGGCGCCGCCACCGACATCCTCGCGGGGCTGGACCGATGAGGGCGCGTGAGGTCGGCCCGGGGGTCTGGGCGGCGGCCGGCGGCGTCACGACCGACGGCACGACACGGGCGGACCGCTCCGCCGCCCAGGCGATGGCACCCTGGCGGGCCCGGCAGTTCCTCGGCGGGCGGGCCCTGCTGCGGTCGCTGCTCGCGGAGGTCGTGCCGCCGGTCGCGGGAGCGGACCTGGTGCCCGGCCCGAACGGCAAGCCGGTGCTGGCCGGTTGGCCCGACGTGGGCGTCAGCATCTCGCACGACGAGGAGTACGTGGCGGTAGGCGTGGCCGCCGGCCGCCGGGTCGGTGTCGACGTGCAGACACCGCCGGACCCGGTTCCGGCGTCGATGCTGCGCCGGTGCGCCCGTCGTCATCTGGACGAGTTGGCGGTGCTGCCGCCCCGCCGGCGAGACCGGGTCTTCACCGAGATCTGGGCGGTCCAGGAGGCCTGCGTCAAGGTCGACGGCTCCGGCATCGGCGGTCGTCCGTGGCGGATCGACGTGCCGCCGGACGAGGACGAGGGCGACTGGCGGGGAGTGCGCTGGCGCAAGCTACCCGACCTCGCGGACCCGCCCGTGGCGTGCGCGTGGGACGGCGGTGACCGATGATGCCGGAACTGTCCTGCTACACCACGGCCCTGGTCGACCACCTCGGACCGGCCGCCGCGGACCGGCTCGCCGACTCGGTACGTCTCCGGGTCCGCCTCGACGCCCCGGACGGCGTGCTGGCCTTCTCGCACCACGACCGCGTCGACGGCGGGTCGCTGGCGTACGCGTCCACCGGCGACTGGGCGACCGCCCGCGCGGCACTCGCCGAGCAGCTCGCCGAGCACGACTCGGTGATCGTCGTCGGCAACACCTACCACCTGCCCTGGTCGCCGCAGCACCTGTCGCAGTCGGTCGCCCACTGGTTCGTCCTGAGGGGACACCGGGACGGCCGGTGGCGGGTGAGTGACCGGTTCGACGCGCTACTCCCCGCGGGTCAACAGCGACCCTTCACCGGGTGGCTCGACGACGCCGCGCTGCGGACCGCGCTGACACCACTGGGTCGGTGCGCCCCGCACCAGCACAACCGGGACGTCTACGCGTTGGGCGTCCCCGTCGAGGTGGGCGACCCCGACCAGTACCGGTGGCTCCGACCCGGCGGCGGTGGGGAACTCGCCTGGCCGGGCGAGTGGCTGCACGAGCCGGCCGTGGTGCTGGCCGCGGTGCGCGACCGGTTCCGCGCCGACGAGCAGGCCCTGCATCGGCACGCCGACGACCTGTGGGCGGCAGCCCGGCACCACTGTCACCGGCTGACCCGCCGCGGCGAGCCCACGCTGGCCACGGCCTGGGCCGAGCTGCCCAAGGCGCTGCGGTTCGCCGCCGACTCCGCTCGGCGCGGTCGCCCCCGGCCCGGGGTGCTCACCGGGGTATTCGACCGGCTCATCGAGCTGACGACCAGGACAGAGGTGTACCGATGATCAGCCTTGAGACGGCAGTCGACGAGCGGGCCTACCGCGCCGCCATGTCCCGGCTGGGCAAGTGCGTCGCGATCACGACCGCGCTCGGTCCGGCCGGCCCGGTGGGCTGCACCACCACCTCGCTCATGTCGCTGTCGGTGGCGCCGCCGAGTGTGCTGCTGGCCTTCCGGACCGGTGGTCGTACCCTCGCCGACCTGCTCGCGGCCGGCCGCTTCGCGGTCAACGTGCTCTCCCGCGACCAGGACGCGCTGGTCCGCCGCTTCGCCGCCGGCACTGCCCGGGAGCGCTTCGGGGCGGTGGACTACCGCCTGCACGACGGCGTACCGCTGCTGCGGGACGTCGCCGTCGCGATGGTCTGCCACGTCCGCGAGACGCTCACCGCCGTGGATCACACGCTCGTCGTCGGCACCGTGTGCGAGCTGCGGACCGGCCCGGACGAGCCGCTGGTGCTCGTCGGTGGTCGACCGCACCGCGCCGTGCCGGAGGCCCCCGCACCGCCGATCCCCACCCAGAACTGTTGACCAGGAGGCCCGATGTCCCATGTCACGCACCGACCCGACGAACGGTTCGACGAGTTCCTCCTCGCCGCCGCGCGTACGTCGCCGGACAGCCCGGCCGTCGTGGAGTACGTCGACGGCGGCACCCGGCACACCACATTCGCTGAGCTGGCAGCCGCCGCCGAACGCCACGCCGCCGCACTGGACCGGTACGGCCTCGACGTCGGCGACCGGGTGATGGTGGTCTCGGACACCTCGGCGGAGGCCATCGCGCTCCTGCTGGCCTGCTCGTCGCGGGGGCTGCCGTTCGTGTCGGTGAGCCCGGAGACGCCGGACGAGCGGCGGGCCACGATCGCGGCCCTCGCCGAACCCGCGCTGTGCCTGTTCGCCACCCCACCCGCCGACACCGCCCCCGGCGAGGGTTGGTTCGGACCCGACGGCATCCACGTGCCGGCCCCGCCGGAGCCCCGGCCACGCCGACGCCGGACGGTGACACCCACCGACCCGGCCTACATCATCTTCACCTCCGGGACGACCGGGCTGCCGAAGGGCGTCGTGATGAGCCACCGGGCGGTGGTCTCCTTCTACCGGGGCATGCTCGCCGAGGGCATCGTCGGGGTCGATGACCGGGTGGCCTCGACCGCGCCGCTGCAGTTCGACTTCTCGTTGCTCGACATCGGCCTGGCCCTGGGCAGCGGCGCGGCGGTCGTGCCGGTGCCGCGGACGCTGCTGCGCTGGCCCACCCGCTTCCTCAAGGTCCTGCGCACCACCCGGGCCACGCAGGTCAACGGCGTTCCGTCGATCTGGCGGCAGGCGCTGCGACACGTTCCCGATCAGATCGCCGAGCTGACCGACCTGCGCGGCGTGCTGTTCTGCGGCGAGGACTTCCCGCTGCACGAGCTGCGCCTGCTCCAGCGGTTGCGTCCGGCGGCCCGGCTGGTCAACTGCTACGGCGCGACCGAGTCGATGGCGGCCAGCTTCGCCGACGTGCCGAACCCGCTGCCCGAGGATCTCGACCGGCTGTCGATCGGCGCCGGCCACGTCGGCGCCGAGCTGCTGGTGGTACGGGATGGCGAGGTGACCGAGGAGGTCGGCGCCGTCGGCGAGATGTACCTACGCAGTCCCGCGCTCTTCTCCGGATACTGGGGCGACGCCGAGGCGACCGCCGCCACCCTCGTGCCCGACCCGGTCGAACCGCGCTCCGGCGAGCGGGTGCTCCGCACCGGTGACCTGGCCTACCGCGGGGAGGACGGCGAGCTGCGCTTCTGCGGACGGGTGGATTCGCAGGTGCAGATCCGCGGCAACAGGGTGGAGCTGGCCGAGGTGCAGCGGCGGCTGCTGCAGTTCCCCGGGGTGGCCGAGGCCGCCGCGGTCGTGGTGACACCACCGGACCAGGACCCGGAGCTGGCCGCGTTCGTGGTCCTCGCCGCCGACGCGCCACCGGTCCAGGAGAGCGATCTCCTGGCCTTCTGCCTAGGGTCGATGCCGTCCTACATGGCGCCGAGCCGGATGCGCGTGGCCGACGCGCTGCCGGTCAACCAGCACGGCAAGACCGACAAGCGCAAGCTGCTCGCCGCGCTCGCCGGGCAGTGACGGGTGCGACCTCAGTCCTCCCGGATCACCTGTTCGGCGGCGGCGAGCACGACCTGCAGGGCGGTGTGGGGCATGCTGCCGCGCCGCCACACCGCCTGGGTGAACGTCTGCGTCGGCGGCTTCCAGGGCACCTTGCGCAGGACACCCGCCGCGATGTCCCGAGACACCGCCACCTCGGGCAGCAGCCCGGCACCCACCCCGTTCGCGACGCTGCGCTTGACCGCCTCCAGCGAATTGAGCTGCAGCGTGCGGCGGGGCGGGGCCGGGAAGGACTTGTCCTGAAGCGGGAAGGCCAGGCAGTGCCGTGCGTCGACGTCGGAGCAGACAAGCATCGTGTGGAAGAGGTCCTCGACGTTCGCGGGCCGGCCCGAACTGTCCTCCGGGGCGGCCACCAGCGCCAGCGGTTCCGGCCGGAGGATGCTGAACTCCAGATCCTCGTACGACTGCTCCACCCCGATCAGGAAGACACAGTCCAGTTGCCCGTCGCGCAGGCGACGCAGGGCGTCCTGGGGCTCCAGCGAGTGCAGGGAGAGCTCGATCTCCCGGTGACGGACGCACAGGTATTCGATGAGCGGTAGCAGCCGGTGGTTGGTCAGGGTCTCCGGTGATCCCACACTCACCCGGCCGTGGGGCTCGCTCGGGACGGAGACCGCCCGCTGTGCGTCCGCTGCCAGCCGGACGATCTCACGGGCGTAGGGAATCAGGGCCCGACCGCTGCTGGTGGGGCGAACCCGGCCGGGCGGTCGCTCCAGGAGGATCGCCTGGAGCGACCGCTCCAGGGTCTTGATCCGATGGGTGATCGTGGGTTGGCTCACCTTCAACCGGACCGCAGCCGCGGTGAAACTTCCGACTTCCACAGTGGTCAGAAGTGCCTGGAGCTGAGGAATGTCCACAACCTCTCCCGCATCATGAGCCGTGCCCGGATGCGCCGGGCGTTGAGCAGAATCACGTGGATGGGCTGAGTCTGACGAGCGGCCTTGGACTCACGCTCCGTCACGCCCAGATAGTTGTCGCATGTAAATTTTTCACAACTGACGGTAACACCTCCAAATCAGACGGTGCAAGCATGTCAATGAATGTTTAGGGCGGGGAAAATTGGGTATTCGCGGCTACCGTCGTGGTGCGCTAATCGCGCGTGTCCGCCGCGCCGCCTCGATCATCACGGTGCACAATGGCGTTCGGAGGTGATCAATGTGACTGACGGGGAAAGGGTCCCGAAGCTGTGTCAGGTGGTGCTCGACTGCACCGACGCCAGGTCACTCGCGGAGTTCTACCGGTCGCTGCTGGGCCTGACGTACGGGCCCGGTGACGAGCCGCCGGAGCCGGGGCGGGCGGACGAGCGCGGTGACGACTGGCTCGTGCTCAGGACCGCCGACGGCACCCCGCAACTAGCCTTTCAGCAGGTAGACCAGTTGCCGCCGCCGACCTGGCCGGACGATCGGGTGCCACAACAACTGCATCTGGATCTCAGCGTGACCTCGATCGAGGAGTTGCGGGCGCAGCACGAGCGGGTCCTGGCCCTCGGGGGCCGGCTGCTGTCCGATCAGAAGAACGGCCCCGACGAGCCGTTCCGGGTCTACGCCGACCCGGCCGGACATCCCTTTTGCATCTTCGTCGCCTGAGGAGGATTCGGGCCGCTCCGACAATCGGGGCGGCCCGAATCTCCCGGGTGGTTCGGAAAGGCGTGGCCGTCGGCCCACCGTCTATCGACCCGCCGACAATCCCGCCAGTTATTGAGCGCGGATCTTCCGCCCTGGAATGCGATTCCCGCAAGCACTTCCGTCGCCGAGACCGGTGAGCACGCTTTTCTGAAGAGACGGATGGCGGCTGCTCGTCCGAGCGGATCAGGCGGTCGGCACCGGCGCCAGAGCCGCCGCGAGGGCCTCGGCGTTCTTCTTGTCCACCCGGGGGAAGGTCAGCGTGATGCCGTCTCCCGCGCCCCCGAAGGCGAGACGCAACAGGCTCACCACGCCGATCTTCGCCTCGGCGAGCGCGATGTGTTCCCGGGGCACCTCGCCGAGCACACCCGTGCCGGGTCCGCCGAGGAAGGTCTGTGGCAGGAAGATCATTCGCTGGTCGGTGAGCACGATGAACTGCTTCTTGGTCCGCGCCAGCGCGGCGCCCGCCGCTCCGGCAGCCGCCTGGATCAGCCCCTGCGTGACCGCCGTCCCGAGCCGACTGGCCGAGAAGCCTCCGACCAACGCTCGGGTCGCGGTGATGGGCCGCTCCCCCGGCCGCAGGATCGGCGCCACCCGCTCGAACGCGCGGGTCTGGAGCTTCTGGTTCATGGTGTCCTCCGTCGTCGACCGTGATCGGCGCTGATGTTACGGAGCAGGTCACCGGGGGCTATCCGTCGATCAGCCGCATGATCATGACAGTCGGCCATGATCGACATCGGGCCACTCGTGCTCGCGGTCCTGTGCCAGCGCGTCTCGGGCCGCTATCAATACCGCGACGACTAGGTTGTGTTGCTGACTAGTCAGCGGTACTTTCTAGTCATGGGCGACGAGCCGCAGTGGCCAGCACAGTGGATGCGAGGCGTCCTGGAGCTGTGCGTGCTCGCGCTTGTCGGCGAGCACGAGACCTACGGCTACGAGATCGTGCAACGGCTGAGGACAGCGGGGTTCGGCCAGGTCAAGGGCGGCACGCTGTACGCGATCCTGTTGCGGCTGGAGGAAGACGGCCTGATCGACTCGGCGTGGCGCGACGGCGCCGGCGGCCCCGGCCGGAAGTACTACCTGATCACCGATGCCGGGCGGGCCGCGCTGGGCGCGCGCCGGGACAGCTGGGCCGCCTTCGTCGCGACGACATCCGAGCTGTTGACCACCACGGGGATGGAAGCACGATGAGTGACTCCTACAGCGATCAACTCGTTGTCGCACTTCGACTACGGGACGTGCCGGGACCGCGGATCGGTCAGATCGTCGCCGAAGTGGAGGCGTTCACCGCCGACTCCGGGCAGGATCCGATCGAGGCGTTCGGCCCCGTGGAGACGTACTCCGACAGCATCGCGGCGGAGCTGCGCTCTGAGCCTCCGCCGCGGCGCAGAACGCGCGAGCTGCTCTGGGCCGGTCCGCCGGCGGTCGGCTCACTGGTCCTGGTCGACGGGCTGTGGGGCGTGCTCAGGGGAGATCGGGCGGAGATCACCCTCGGCACGGCCATGGTCGCGATCCTCCTACCCCTGGCTGCCCTCCTGCTGGTCGCCGCACTGACGCACGCTCGTCGGTGGGCCTCCGTCGTCGCCGCGTCGATCGCCGTGGCAAGCATCGCGCTGCTGTGGGCCGGCGACCGGCTGGTGCTGGTGCGCTATCCGGCGTGGATCGGGCTGTGCTGCGGCGCCCTGTTGTTGGTGACCGGTCTCGGCCTGGTTACCGCAACTCAGCGGGATCCGGTGATCGATCCACGGACCGGCCACGACCGGCACCCGATGACCGTACGGTTCGCCGTGCTGGCGGGCGTACCGATGGCGCTCGCGCTGGTCCTGCTCGTGGTCGTCGCCCTGCTCACCGACTGACACCGAGCATCGGCGGGCTGAACCGTCAGTCCGGCACGCCTGCGCTCACGGCGACGCGGGTGGCCATCGGGCGGTCGTCGGCGCGGTGGCCGACGATGGAGCCGAGAATCTCGCCGGCGCGTACGGCCGCGTTGGACAGCAGGGAGGCGCTGATGCCGTGCGAGTGTTCGGTGCCGCCCTGCAGGTAGACGTTCGCCCGCACCGACGCGTCCGCCCGGATGCGATAGTCGCGCTGCACCACGGCCCGGCCGAACTCGTCCCGGTGGTAGTGGCGGGCGGCGTCGTCGAGCAGCGGGAACGGATCGACCGGCTGGTAGCCGGTGGCGCAGATCAGGACGTCGGCGTCGAGGACCGACACCTCGCCGGTGGTGAGCGTCTCGACGGTCACGGCCACCCTGCCGTCGTGCTCGCGGGCCCCGGTCAGGCGGGACATGTTGAGCAGGCGCAGCCGCTGGACGCCGTTGACCTTCTCCTGGTAGGAGCGCCGATAGAGTTCCTCGATGAGGTCGGCGTCGACGACCGCGTAGTTGGTGTTGCGGTGGTAGTTCATCAGCATCGTCTTGACCTCCGACGGCGCGGTGAAGTAGTCGTCCACGGCGGCCGGGTCGAAGATGCGGTTGGCGAACGAACTGTCGTCGGCCGGGCTGTAGCCGTACCGGGAGAACACGCCGCACACCTCGGCGGACGGGAACCGCTCGTGCAGGAACGCGGTGACCTCGGCGGCGCTCTGGCCGGCGCCCACCACGACGAACCGGGACGGGTCGGTGCCGTCGAGCCGCTCGATGTTCGTCAGGAGGTCGCGGCTGTGCCAGATCTGGTCGGAGGCCTCCACGCCGGCCGGGGTCTGCGGGAGCAGCCCGGTCGCGACGACGAGGTTGCGCGCACGGTACGAGTCGACGCCGCCGCTGTGGCGCACCAGCACGTCGAACGCCTCGACGACGCCGTCGCGGAGCACCGGGACGACCCTGGTGACCTCCTGGCCGTAGTGCACCAGGTCGTCGACCTTGGCCGCGGCCCACTCGAGGTAGTCGTGGAACTCGACGCGCAGCGGAAAGAAGCTCTTGTGGTTGACGAAGTCGACGAGCCGTCCCCGGTCCTGCAGATAGCACAGGAAGCTGAACTCGCTCGTGGGGTTACGCAGCGTGACCAGATCCTTGAGGAAGGACACCTGCATCGTCGCGTCCGACAGCAGCATGCCGCGGTGCCACCCGAACCGGGCCTGGCGCTCCAGGAACACGGCGGTGACCGGGTCCGCCCCGGCGCCGTCGTTGTGCTCGCGCACGGCGACAGCCAGGGCCAGATTGGACGGACCGAAGCCGATTCCGAGCAGGTCGTAGACCGGAATTGCGCCGTACGGAGCGGCCTGTGACATCGGCAGTCCTCATCGTCAGATCGAGTGGGTCGACACCCTGCACGTGAAAGAGCCGCCCCCGGGGACGGCGCGAAGCTAGGTTAGACTAACCTAACTTTTGCTGAGTTGGATGGGCCAGGAGGAACCGTGCGGGTAGTCATGTTCGGGTACCAGACGTGGGGGCATCGGACCCTGCAAGCGCTGCTGGACTCGGAACACGAGGTCGCTCTCGTGGTTACGCATCCGCCGAGTGACCACGCGTACGAGCGGATCTGGAGCGACTCGGTCGCCGACCTCGCGGCGGCGCACGGCATTCCGGTCGAGGTCCGCGACCGGCCCGACGACGATCTGCTGGTCCCGCTGGAGAAGGCCGATCCGGACGTCATCGTGGCGACAAACTGGCGCACCTGGATCCCACCGCAGATCTTCGAACTGCCCCGGCGGGGCACACTCAACGTGCACGACTCCTTGCTCCCCGCGTACGCGGGCTTCTCGCCGTTGATCTGGGCCCTCCTCAACGGCGAGAAGGAGGTCGGGGTGACCGCGCACATGATGGACGCGGAGCTGGACGCCGGGAACGTCGTGTTGCAGCGGTCGGTCCCGGTCGGCCCGCGAGACACGACCACCGACCTGTTCCACAAGACGCTTGAGCTGTTCGGGCCGATCACCGTCGACGGCCTCGCGCTCATCGCCTCCGGCAAGACCGACTGGACGCCGCAGGACCGCTCGAAGGCCAGTTTCTTCCACAAGCGCTCCGATGAGGACAACCGCATCGACTGGACCTGGTCGGCGGAGGAGCTGGACCGGCTGGTCCGGGCGCAGTCCGACCCGTACCCGAACGCGTACGCGTTCCACCAGGGCCGGCGACTGCGCATCGTCGCCGCGTCCGTCTCGCAGGGCATCTACGGCGGTACGCCCGGTCGCATCTTCTTCCGCGAGGGTGACGCCGTCGTCGTCGTGGCCGGCGCCGAGGCCCGCCGTGGCCGGAGCCGTGGTCTCGCGATCGAGCGGGTCCGCCTGGACGACGGCACCGAGCTGACCGCCACTGAGTATTTCCGCAGCATGGGCGGCTACCTCACCAGCCACCCGTGACGCGCGGGCGCTGATTCGTTCGGGCCTCCGGGGCTCGCGCCGATGGGCCGGGCCCCGGATCCGTCGCGCCTCGAATCCCTACGTTTAGGCCAGGCTTACCTTACTGACGACCGCCCCGGCCCTTTCAGGAGCGACTGTATGCAGATCATCGGTGGCAGCACCGGCGGCACCGTGGCGGACCGGGAGGCGTACTCCAGTGGCGGCCCGCTGACCGTCGCCCCGACCACACTCCCGGACGCCTTCGCGACGGTGGCGCGACGTGACCCCGACGCGGTGGCGGTGGTCTTCGAGGACGTCGAGGTCAGTTACGCCGAACTGGACGCCAGGGCCAACCGGCTGGCGCACGTGCTCGTCGCCCAGGGGCTGGGCCCGGATCGGGTGGTCGGGCTCGCCGTACCCCGCTCGGTGGACATGATCGTGGCGGAGCTGGCCGTGCTGAAGGCCGGCGGCGCCTACCTCCCGCTGGACCCGGCCGACCCGGCCGAACGGCTC
This sequence comes from Micromonospora sp. DT231, assembly GCF_049847025.1. Lineage (NCBI taxonomy): Bacteria > Bacillati > Actinomycetota > Actinomycetes > Micromonosporales > Micromonosporaceae > Micromonospora > Micromonospora sp. DT231. The sequence continues at coordinate 426,615 of NZ_JBNCNO010000005.1, forward strand.
GCCTACCTGCTCGGCGACGCGCGACCGGTCTGCCTGGTCACCACCTCCGAGGTGGCGGACCGACTGCCCCGCGCCGACGACGTGCCCCGGCTGCTGCTCGACGCCCCCGAGGTGATGGCCGAGCTGGCGAACGCGTCGACAGACGACCCCGAACGGCCCGGCCTGCGGGTCGAGCACGCCGCCTACGTCATCTACACCTCGGGCTCCACCGGGCGACCCAAGGGCGTGCTGCTCACCCACACCGGCGTGGCCAAGCTGCTGTCCACCCAGTTCGAGCGGTTCGGGCTCACCCCCGACGTCCGGGTCCTGCACTTCGCCTCGCCGAGCTTCGACGTCGCGTTCTGGGATCTCTGCCTGGCCCTGCTCTCCGGTGGGCGACTGGTCATCGTCCCCGCCGACCGCCGCGTCGCCGGGCCGGCACTCACCGAGTACGCGATCCGGCACCGCGCCAACTTCATGATCCTGCCCCCGGCGCTGCTGGCCGCGCTGCCCCCGGAGTGTGAACTGCCACCGGGCATCCTGTTGGCCGGCACCGAACGGGTCTCGCCGGAACTGGTCGCCCGCTGGGCGCGGGATCGCCGGATGTTCAACGCGTACGGCCCGACCGAGGCCACCGTCAACTCCACGCTCGGCGAGTGTGACCCGGAGCGGGTCGACGGCGCCTCGGTCCCGATCGGTCGCCCCGACCCGGGCACCGACGCCTACCTGCTCGACGACGCGTTGCGGCCGGTGGAGCCCGGTGTGCCAGGCGAGCTCTACCTCGCCGGGCCGGGCCTGGCCCGCTGCTACGTCAACCGGCCGGACCTGACCGCCGAGCGTTTCCTCGCCGACCCGTACGGACCACCCGGCGGACGGATGTACCGCACCGGTGACGTGGCGATCTGGCGTGCGGACGGGCGGCTGGACTTCCTCGGCCGGGTCGACGACCAGGTGAAGGTGCGCGGATACCGCATCGAGCTGGGTGAGATCGAGTCGGTGCTGGCCCGCCACCCGAACGTCGGTCAGGTCACCGTGCTGGCCCGCGAGGACCGCCCGGGTGACGTGCGGCTGGCCGCCTACGTCGTACCGAGCGAGGACGGCGCGCCGCAGGACCGGGCCGACAGCCAGGTCGCCGAGTGGAAGGAACTGCACGAACTGCTCTACCAGGCCGGCCGGGTGGAGCGCTTCGACGAGAACTTCACGGGCTGGAACAGCAGCTTCGACGGCTCCCCCATTCCGTTGGAGCAGATGCGCGAGTGGCGGGACACCACTGTCGACCGGATCCGGTCGCTCCGGCCCCGGCGCGTCCTGGAGATCGGTGTCGGCAGCGGGTTGCTGCTGTCGCGACTCGCCCCGGAGTGCGAGAGCTACTGGGGACTCGACCTCTCCGAGCAGGCCATCGACACGCTGCGGGCCGCGGTGGCGACGATTGCGGGACTCGACGAACGGGTCACGCTGCGCGCCCAACCGGCCCACGACCTGGAGGGTGTGCCGACCGGTTGGTTCGACACTGTCGTCATCAACTCGGTGGCGCAGTACTTCCCGAGCGCCGACTACCTGACCGACGTGCTGCGCGCGGCGGCCGAGCGACTCGCCCCCGGCGGGGTGATCTTCGTCGGAGACGTCCGTAACCTGCGCCTGCACCGGATGCTGCACGAGGCGATCCAGACCAGCCGTGGCGTCGCCCCCGCCGAGCTGGACGCCGCCGTCGAGGCCGCGGTCCGCGCCGAACGCGAACTGCTGCTCGACCCGGACTACTTCGCCGCGCTGCCGAGCGGGTCGATCCGGGGCGCCGAGGTGTGGGTCAAGCGGGGCGGTTACGACAACGAGCTGAGCGGCTACCGCTACGACGTCGTGCTGACCACCGCTCCCGTGCCCGCGCCCACGCCCGAGGCGACGTACGCGTGGGCCGGGAGCCTGGACGACGTCCGGAAGCAGTTGACCGCCGGCCCGCGGCGACTGCGGGTCACCGCGGTGCCGAACGCGCGCCTGGGTGCGGCGGACGCCCCGTCCGTCGAGGACATCCACGCCCTGGCCGACGCGTCCGACTACCGCGTCGTGGTGACCTTCGCCGGCTCCTCGACAAGCGGGGACCTCGACGTCGTCTTCCAACGCGACGCCGAACCCCGCCACGCCTACCGTCCCGGCGGGGTGGCCGCGCACGCCAACACCCTGACCGCGGCCGCCGATCCGACGGCGCTGGTGAAGGCGCTGCGTCTGCACGCGGAATCCTGGCTGCCCAGCTACATGGTGCCGACCGGCTTCGTGCTGCTGGACCGACTGCCGGTGCTGACCAGCGGCAAGCTCGACCGGGCCGCGCTGCCAGCACCCGACTACGCCGCCCAGGCCACCGGCACCGCGCCCCGCACGCCCCGGGAGCGGGTGCTCTGCCAGCTCTACGCGGACGTCCTGGGCGTCCCCGGGGTTGGCATCGAGGACGACTTCTTCAGCCTCGGCGGGGACAGCATCGTCTCCATCCAGTTCGTGCTGCGCGCCCGCGCGGTGGGACTGGTCTGCACCTCACGCCAGGTGTTCGAGCGTCGGACGGTGGCCGCGCTGGCCGAGGTCGTCACCGACCTCGACACCGGCGCCCGGGACCGCCCCGACGACGGGGTGGGCGACATCCCGTTCACACCGATCCTGCGCTGGCTCGACGAGACCGGCGGCGGAATCGACGCGTTCAGCCAGTCGATGGTGCTCGCCACTCCGGCGGGCGCCACCGAGGCCGACCTGGCCGCCGTGCTGACCGCGCTCACCGACCGGCACGACCTGCTGCGCTCGCGGCTCGTCCGCGCCACCCCCACGACGCCGGGCCGGCTGCACGTCGCGCCGCGCGGCACCGGCCAGCCGTGGCTGCGGCGGGCCGAGCCCGGCGCGGTGATCGAGGCCGAGGAGCGGGCCGCCGCCGGCCGGCTCGACCCCGAGCGGGGAGTGATGGCCCAGGCCGTCTGGTTCGACAGCGGGCCCTCCGCGCCGGGCCGGCTGCTGCTCGTCATCCACCACAGCGTCGTGGACGGTGTCTCGTGGCGGATCCTGCCGGCCGACCTGGCCACCGCCTGGGAGCAGCGGACGGCTGGTCGTACCCCCGTCCTGGAACGCACCGGCACGTCCTTCCGGCGGTGGGCCACGGCACTCACCGAGGCGGCCCGGCGACCGGAACGCACCGCGGAACTGGCGCTGTGGCGGCGCATCCTGACCGGCGCGGACCCGGCGCTGACGCGACGCCCGCTGCGGCCGGTGGACGACCTCGCCACCGTCGCCCGGCACACCGTACGGCTGCCCGCCGCGACCACCGAGCCGGTGCTCACCACGGTCGCCGCCGCCTTCCACGCCGGCATCAACGACGTGCTGCTCACCGCGCTCGCCCTGGCGATGATCGACTGGCGGACCCGCCACGGCAAGGGGACCGAGCGCTCGGTGCTCATCGCGTTGGAGGGGCACGGCCGGGAGGAGCAGGTCGTCGCGAACGCGGACCTCACCCCGGCGCTCGGCTGGTTCACGAGCGTCTTCCCGGTCCGTCTCGACCCGGGCGACATCGATGTCGCCGACGCGTTGGCCGGCGGACCGAGCGCCGGCACCGCGCTGAAGCGGCTCAAGGAGCAACTGCGGGCCATCCCGGACCACGGCATCGGGTACGGGATGCTGCGGTACCTCAACCCGGACACCGAGCCTGAGCTGGCCGCCCACCCCACCCCGCAGGTCAGCTTCAACTACCTCGGCCGGTTCACCGCCTCGTCCGGCGACGGCGGGAACTGGACGCCAGTCGCCGGGCACGGGATCCTGGCCGGCGGGTTCGACCTGGGCATGCCCGTCGCGCCGTACGCGTTGGAGATCAACGCGTACGTGCAGGACACCACGGCCGGCCCGGAGCTGGGGGTGACCTGGGCGTACCCGCGTGACCTGCTGGACGACGCGGCGGTGGCCGATCTGGCCGCGGCCTGGTTCGCCGCGCTGGAGGCCCTCGTCGTGCACGCCCGCGGCCCGGCCGCCGGCGGGCTCACCCCGTCCGACCTGACGCTGCGACTCAGCCAGGACGAGATCGACGAGTTCGAGGCCGAATGGGAGCTTTCGTGACCGCGACCGCCACCCCCGGGCAGGCCTCCGGGATCGCCGACATCCTGGCGCTGACCCCGCTCCAGGAGGGGCTGCTCTTCCACGCGCATCTCGCCGCGGACGGCCCGGACGTCTACACCGGACAGTTGACCGTCGCCCTGGACGGGCCGCTGGACGCCGAGCGGCTGCGGGCCGCCGGGCAGTCCCTGCTCGACCGTCGGCCCAACCTGCGGGTGGCGTTCCGCCGCCGCAAGAACGGGCAGTCCGTGGCCGTGGTGCCACGACACGTGCCGCTGCCCTGGTCCGCCCTGACCCTGGCCGAGGACGACCTTCCCGGCTTCCTCGACACCGACCTCGCGACCCGGCTCGACCCGGCGACCGCGCCGCTGCTGCGGATGACCCTGATCCAGCTCGATCCGCACCGGCACCGGCTCGTCATCACCCACCACCACCTGCTGCTCGACGGTTGGTCGGTGCCACTGTTGCTGGACGAGCTTGTCGCCCTCTACCGGGGCGACCCGCTGCCCGAGCCCGCCGACTTCCGCGACTACCTCGCCTGGACCGCCGCGCAGGACCGCCCGGCGGCCGAGACCGCGTGGCGCGAGGCACTGGCCGGGCTGGACGGGCCGACACTCCTCGCTGGCCGACCGCCGGCCGACGCGGTCGTCCCGCAGCGCCTCGTCCGGGACCTCCCGGTCGAGGCGACCACTCGGCTCACCGCCCTCGCCCGCGCCCGTGGGCTCACCCTGAACACGGTCGTCCAGGGCGCCTGGGGAATCGTGGCCGGGGCGCTGACCGGACGCGACGACGTGGTGGTCGGCGCGACAGTCGCCGGTCGACCGCCGGACCTCCCCGGCGCCGACACCATGATCGGCCTGTTCATCAACACCATTCCGGTCCGCATCACCCTGGACCCGGCCGCCTCGGTGACGACGGTGCTGCGCCGGCTGCAGGACGGGCAGGTGCGGCTGATGGAGCACCAGCACCTCGGGTTGGCCGAGATCCAGCGACTGGCCGGGCACGGCGAGTTGTTCGACACCCTGACGGTCTTCGAGAACTACCCGCTCGGCGAGGCGCTGCCGGCGCCGGCCGACGGCCTCCGGGTCACGGGCGCGGCCGTCCGCGACTGCGCGCACTACCCGCTGACGCTCACCGCGCGTCCCGGCCAGCGGCTGCACCTTGACCTGGAGTACCGCGCCGACCTGATCGACACCGACGCCGCCGGGACGTTGCTGGACCGGCTGACAGTGGTGCTGACCCGGATCTGCGACGCCCCGGACGCGCCCCTCGCCGCCGTCGACGTGCTGACCTCGGCGGAACGGGACCGCGTCCTGCGGGGTTGGAACGACACCGCCAGGCCGCTGCCCGACACCACTGTCAGCGCGCTGTTCCACGAGCAGGCCACCCGGACGCCCACGGCTGTCGCTCTCGTCGCGGACGGACGCGAGTGGACGTTCGCCGAGGTGGAGCGCTGGGCTGCCGGGCTGGCCGGGGCGTTGCGCGAGCGCGGCGTCACGCGTACCGACCGGGTGGCGCTCGCGCTGCCCCGGGCGCTCACCGTGCCGGCGGTGTTCGGCGTGCTCGACAGCGGCGCGGCCTACCTGCCGCTCGACCTGAACCAGCCGACCGACCGGATCACGGCGATGCTCGACGACGCCGCCCCGGCGGTGCTCGTGGTCGCGGCCGGCGACGACCCGGCCCCAGGGTGGACGGGTGTCCGGCTGGTGGTGGGTTCGGCGGTGCCCCAGGCGGAACCGTTCGTGGCGACGCCGTCGGCGGAGGACCCCGCGTACGTGATCTTCACGTCGGGGTCGACGGGGCGGCCGAAGGGTGTCGTGGTGCCGCATCGGGGCATCGTGAACCTGTTCGCGTCGCATCGGGAACGGCTGATGGCCGGTCCGCGACGCCGGGTCGCGCACGTCGCGTCGTTCACCTTCGACGGGTCGTGGGAGCCGCTGCTCTGGCTGCTCGACGGGCACACGGTGCACGTCGTCGACTCGGACGTCTACCTCGATGCCGCCGCGCTTGTCGGCCACCTGCGCGAACAGCGGATCGACGTGTTGGACGTGACGCCCACGTACCTGCGGGAGCTGGTGCCGGCGGGTGTGCTGGACGCGGGCCTGAGTGTGTTGTTGGTCGGTGGTGAGGCGATCGACGGGCAGTTGTGGCAGCGAGTGTGCGCCACGCCCGGGTTGACCTGCCACGACCTGTACGGGCCGACCGAGGCGTCGGTGGACGCCTACGGGTGGGAGGGTCCGGACCGGGCCGCGTACCGACTGGCGAACGTCCGCACCTACGTGCTCGACGCCGCCCTGCGGCCGGTGCCGCCGGGGGTGCTCGGTGAGCTGTACGTGGCCGGGGCGGGGTTGGCGCACGGGTACCTCAACCGGGCCGGGTTGACGGCGCAGCGGTTCGTGGCCGATCCGTTCGGTCCGGCCGGTGCGCGGATGTATCGCACCGGGGACCTGGCCCGGCTCAACCGCGGCGGGGTGTTGGGGTTCGCCGGCCGCGCCGACGGGCAGGTCAAGGTGCGCGGCTTCCGAATCGAGCTGGGCGAGATCGAAGCCGCCCTCGGCCAGGCCGCCGTGGTCGTGCGCGACGGCCGACTTGTCGCCTATGTCGTCGGTGGGCCCGTCGACCTGGACCGGCTGCGGGCCACGTTGCCGGACTACATGATCCCGTCGGCGTTCGTCGAGGTGGACGCCTTGCCCCGGACGGTGGCCGGGAAGCTCGACGTCGCCGCGTTGCCCGCTCCGGACCTCACCGCGTCGAGTGTGGGCCGGACCGCCCGCAACAGCCGCGAACAACAGTTGTGTGACCTGTTCGCCGAGGTGCTGGGCCTGCCGTCTGTCGGTATCGACGACGACTTCTTCACCCTCGGTGGCCACTCGCTGCTGGTCATGCGCCTCGCCGGCCGCGTACGCGCCGTCCTGGGCGTCGAACTGCCCGTCCGCGCGGTATTCGACAGCCCGACGGTGGCGGGTCTACTGCCGAAACTGGTCGGGTCCAGTCGCGCCCCACTGGTGGCGGGACCACGTCCGGATCGGGTGCCGCTGTCGTACGCCCAGCAACGGTTGTGGTTCCTGTATCGGCTCGAAGGACCGAACCCGACCTACAACATCCCGATCGCCTGGCGGCTACGCGGCCGCCTCGATGCCGACGCGCTGATCGCGGCCGTCGGTGACGTGGTCGCCCGACACGAAACCCTCCGCACCATCTTCGGCGAGCAGGACGGCGGCGAGCCGTACCAGCGGATCCTGCCCGCCGCGCCGGTCGCGGTGCCGGTGGCGGACATCGCCGAGGCGGACCTCCCCGACCGGCTCGCGGAGATCGGGGCGTACGGGTTCCGCCTCGACCACGAGCCGCCGATGCGGGCCCGGCTCTACCGGATCGCACCTGACGAGCACGTGTTGCTCCTGCTGCTGCACCACATCGCCGGCGACGAGTGGTCGGATGTGCCACTGCGCCGCGACATCGTGGCCGCCTACACCGCCCGCTGCGCCGGGCTGGTGCCGGCATTCCCGCCGCTGCCCGTGCAGTACGCCGACTTCGCGCTGTGGCAGCGCGCCGAGTCGGGCACGCTCACCGCGCAGGTCGACGGGTGGCGGGAGGCCCTGGCCGGGCTGCCCGACGAGGTGGACCTGCCGGCCGACCGCCCGCGTCCGGCGGAGGCCAGTCACCGCGGCGACGTCGTCGACTTCACGCTGCCCGCCGAGGTCACCGAACGGCTGCGTGCGCTGGCCCGGTCGACCGGGACCTCCGTGTTCATGGTGGTGCAGGCGGCGGTGGCGGTGCTGCTGTCCCGCCTGGGCGCGGGCACCGACGTCCCGCTGGGCGCACCGGTGGCAGGCCGACCGGACGCCGCACTCGACGACCTCGTCGGCTTCTTCGTGAACACCCTCGTGCTGCGCACCGACACCTCGGGCGACCCGTCATTCCGCGAACTGCTGGCCCGGGTACGAGAAACCGACCTCGCCGCGTTCGACAGGCAGGACGTGCCGTTCGACCACCTCGTGGAAGCGCTGAACCCGGTCCGGTCGCTGGGCCGGCACCCGCTGTTCCAGACGATGGTCTCCTACCTCGGCGAGGCCGACGCCGCGTGGCACCTCGGGTCGCTGCGCGTCGAGACCGAGCGGGTACGCCAGCACGTCGCGATGTTCGACCTCTCCTTCGACTTCTTCGAGACGCGCGGCGGCGTCCGAGGCGAGGTGGAGTACGCCACCGACAGGTACGACAGGTCGTCCGCCCAGACCCTCGTCGAGCGGTTGCAGCGGGTCCTCGCCACCGTCGCCACCGACCCGTCGACGGTGGTGAGCAGGATCGACGTGCTCGCTCCCGCCGAGCGTTCCCGGCTGCTGGCCGTGCCGCCCGCCACACCGATCCCGTCGGGCTCCATCGTGGACCTGTTCGTCGCGCAGGCGGCGGCCAACCCCGAGGCGGTGGCCCTGGTCTCCGGCGGCCGGGCCTGGACGTACGCCGAGTTGGACGACTGGTCGTCACGGCTCGCCGGGGCACTGGCCTCGTACGCCGGGGGCCTCGTCGCGCTGGCCACCTCCCGCCCGCTCACCGTCCCGGCGATCCTGGGCGTGCTCAAGGCGGGTGCGGCGTACCTGCCGCTGGACGCGTACCAGCCGACCGACCGGATCACGGCCATGCTCGACGACGCCCGGCCGGCGATCCTGGTCACCACCGGGGACACCGACGTGCCCTGGACCGGCCCTCGGCTGGTGGTGGGCGCGGCCGTGCCGCAGGCGGAACCGTTCGTTGCCGCGCCGTCGGCGGAGGACCCCGCGTACGTGATCTTCACGTCGGGGTCGACGGGGCGGCCGAAGGGTGTGGTGGTGCCGCACCGGGGCATCGTGAACCTGTTCGCGTCGCATCGCGAGCGGCTGATGACCGGTCCCCGGCGTCGGGTCGCGCACGTCGCGTCGTTCACCTTCGACGGGTCGTGGGAGCCGCTGCTCTGGCTGCTCGACGGGCACGCGGTGCACGTGTTCGACGATGACGAGTACCGCGACGCGGGGATTCTCATGGCGCGGCTTCGTGAGCAGCGGATCGACGTGCTGGACGTGACGCCCACGTACCTGCGGGAGCTGGTCGCGGCCGGGCTGTTGGACGCGGGCCTCAGCGTGCTGTTGGTCGGCGGTGAGGCCATCGACGGGCAGTTGTGGCAGCGGGTGTGCGCCACACCGGGGTTGGTCTGCCATGACCTGTACGGGCCGACCGAGGCGTCCGTGGACGCCTACGGGTGGCACGGACCCGACCGGGCCGTGTACCGGTTGGCGAACGTCCGCACCTACGTCCTCGACGGCGGGTTGCGGCCGGTGCCACCGGGCGTGCTCGGCGAGGTGTACGTGGCCGGGGCCGGATTGGCACACGGATACCTCAACCGGACCGGCCTGACGGCGGAACGGTTCGTGGCCGACCCGTACGGCCCAGCGGGCGCACGGATGTACCGCACCGGCGACCTGGCCCGGCTCAGCCGCGACGGGGTGCTGGAGTTCGCCGGCCGCGCGGACGGGCAGGTGAAGGTCCGCGGGTACCGCATCGAGCTGGGCGAGATCGAGGCCGCCCTCGGCCAGGCCGCCGTGGTCGTGCGCGACGGCCGACTCGTCGCCTACGTCGTGGGCGAGGTCGACACCGACCGGCTGCGGGCCACGTTGCCGGACTACATGATCCCGTCGGCCTTCGTCGAGGTCGACGCGCTACCCCGCACTGTCGCCGGGAAACTCGACGTCGCCGCGCTGCCCGCCCCGGACCTCGCCGCGTCGAGTGTGGGCCGGACCGCCCGCAACAGCCGCGAACAACACCTCTGCGACCTCTTCGCCGAGGTGCTGGGCCTCCCGTCGGTGGGCATCGACGACGACTTCTTCGCCCTCGGCGGCCACTCACTGCTGGTCATGCGCCTCGCCGGCCGCGTACGCGCCGTCCTGGGTGTCGAGTTGCCCGTCCGCGCGGTATTCGACAGCCCGACCGTGGCGGGTCTGCTGCCGAAACTGGTCGGGTCCAATCGCGCCCCACTGGTCGCGGGGCCACGTCCGGACCGGGTGCCCCTGTCGTACGCGCAGCAACGGTTGTGGTTCCTCTACCAGCTCGAGGGACCGAACCCGACCTACAACATCCCGATCGCCTGGCGGCTACGCGGCCGACTGGACCCGGACGCACTGATCGCGGCCGTCGGTGACGTGGTCGCCCGACACGAGACCCTGCGCACCATCTTCCCGGACGTCGACGGGACCCCCTACCAGCGCATCCTCCCACCGGACGCCGTCCCGGTCGAGTTCCACGAGGGCGGCGACGTCGACACCGCCGCCGAGCACGCCTTCGCGCTCGATCGGGAGCCACCGCTGCGGGTCGACGTGTTCCGGGTGGCACCTGACGAGCACGTGTTGCTCCTGCTGGTGCACCACATCGCCGGCGACGAATGGTCCGACGCACCGCTGCGCGCCGACCTCACCACCGCGTACGAGGCGCGCCGCGCCGGACACGCCCCGGCGTTCCGACCGCTCCCCGTGCAGTACGCCGACTTCGCCCTCTGGCAGCGCGAGCAGTCCGCCGGCCTGACCGACCAGGTGCGGGCGTGGCGGGAGGCCCTGGCCGGGCTGCCCGACGAGGTGGACCTGCCGGCCGACCGCCCGCGTCCGGCGGAGGCCAGCCATCGCGGCGACCTCGTCGAGTTCGACCTGCCCGACGCGGTGGCCCGCGACCTACGCCACCTGGCCCGGTCGACAGGCACCAGCCTCTTCATGGTGGTGCAGGCGGCGGTGGCGGTGCTGCTGTCCCGCCTGGGCGCGGGCACCGACGTACCGCTGGGCGCACCGGTGGCGGGCCGACCGGACGCCGCACTCGACGACCTCGTCGGCTTCTTCGTGAACACCCTCGTGCTGCGCACCGACACCTCGGGCGACCCGTCATTCCGCGAACTGCTGGCCCGGGTACGGGAAACCGACCTCGCCGCGTTCGACCGACAGGACGTGCCGTTCGACCACCTCGTGGAGGCGCTGAACCCGGTGCGGTCGCTGGGCCGGCACCCGCTGTTCCAGACGATGGTCTCCTACCTGCCCGGTGGGGGCGACACCTGGACGCTCGCCGAGCTGACCGGAGCGCCCGAACCCGTCGGACACCGTACGGCGATGTTCGACCTCTCCTTCGACTTCGCCGACGCCCCGGGGGGCGGCATCGAGGGAAGCCTCGAATTCGCCACCGACAGGTACGACAGGTCGTCCGCCCAGATCCTCGTCGAGCGGTTGCGGCGGGTCCTCGCCACCGTCGCCGCCGACCCGTCGGCGGTGGTCAGCCGAATCGACGTCCTGAGCCCGGACGAACGGGACCTGCTGCTCGACGCCGACGTCGGCGCGACGGTCCCGCCGGGGTCCATCGTGGACCTGTTCGAGACGCAGGCCTCGACCACGCCCGCGACCGTGGCGCTGGTCTCCGGTGGCCGGTCGTGGACGTTCGCCGAGCTGGACAGGTGGTCGTCCCGGCTGGCCGGGGTACTGGCCGGACGCGGCGTGGGCCGAGGAAGCCTGATCGCGCTCGCGGTCCCCCGCCCGCTCACCGTCCCGACGATCCTCGGCGTGCTCAGGGCGGGTGCGGCGTACCTGCCGCTGGACGCGTACCAGCCGACCGACCGGATCGCCGCGATGCTCGACGACGCCGCGCCGACGCTCGTGCTGACCGGCGGTGACGTGCCCCTGCCGCCCGGCACCGCCCGCCTGCTGCTCGACGAGCCCACAGTCTTCGAGGGCCCGCTCGGCAGCCCCGCCCGCCCTCGGGCGGACGACCCCGCGTACGTGATCTTCACGTCGGGGTCGACGGGGCGGCCGAAGGGTGTGGTGGTGCCGCATCGGGGCATCGTGAACCTGTTCGCGTCGCATCGGGAGCGGCTGATGGCCGGTCCGAAGCGTCGGATCGCGCACGTCGCGTCGTTCACCTTCGACGGGTCGTGGGAGCCGCTGCTCTGGCTGCTCGACGGGCACACCCTGCACGTCCTCGACGACGACGAGTACCGCGACGACACCGCCCTGGTCGGCTACGTCCGCCGCCACCACCTCGACGTGGTGGACGTGACGCCCACCTACCTGCGGGAGTTGGTCGCGGCCGGGCTGTTGGACGCGGGCCTCAGTGTGTTGTTGGTCGGCGGTGAGGCCATCGACGGGCAGTTGTGGCAGCGGGTGTGCGCCACGCCCGGGTTGACCTGCCACGACCTGTACGGGCCGACCGAGGCATCCGTGGACGCCTACGGGTGGCACGGACCCGACCGGGCCGCGTACCGGTTGGCGAACGTCCGCACCTACGTCCTCGACGCCGGGCTGCGGCCGGTGCCACCGGGCGTGCTCGGCGAGGTGTACGTCGCCGGGGCCGGATTGGCACACGGATACCTCAACCGGACCGGCCTGACGGCGGAACGGTTCGTGGCCGACCCCTTCGGTGCGGCGGGCGCGCGCATGTACCGCACCGGGGACCTGGCCCGGTACAACCGGGACGGGGTGCTGGAGTTCGCCGGCCGCGCCGACGGACAGGTGAAGGTTCGCGGCTTCCGGATCGAGCTGGGCGAGATCGAGGCCGCCCTCGGCCAGGCCGCCGTGGTGCTCCGGGACGGCCGACTCGTCGCCTACGTCGTGGGTGGGCCCGTCGACCTGGACCGACTGCGGGCGACGCTGCCCGACTACCTGATCCCGTCGGCGTTCGTCGAGGTCGACGCGCTGCCCCGCACCGTCGCGGGCAAACTCGACGTCGCCGCGCTGCCCGCCCCGGACTTCTCCGCGCTTGTCGGCGGCACGGCCGCCCGCACCAGCCGGGAGCAGCACCTGTGTGACCTGTTCGCCGAGGTGCTGGGCCTGCCGACCGTCGGCGTCGACGACGACTTCTTCGCCCTGGGCGGCGACAGCATCGTCTCGATCCAACTGGTCAGCCGGGCCCGCGCGGCAGGCCTCGGCATCAGCCCACGGGACGTGTTCCGGCACAAGACCCCGGCCGGGCTCGCCCAGGCCGCCACCGTCGACGTCCCGGAGACCGAGGACCCACGCGAGGCGTACGGGAGCGCGCCACTCACCCCGGTCATGCGCTGGCTCGCCGAGGTGGACGGCCCGACCACCGGATACAGCCAGTCGATGCTGCTGCACGCCCCGGCCGGACTCACCGCGGCGGGGCTGGCCGAGGTGGTGCAGGCGCTCGTCGACCGTCACGACCTGCTGCGTGCCCGGGTGACCGGCGACCGTGTGCACATCCCCGAGCCCGGCGCGCCCGTCGACGTCGTGCGGGTGGCCCCGTACGACGAGAACAACCTGCCGGCGGTCGCCGCCGCCGCCCGCGACCGGCTCGACCCCGCCCGTGGTGTCCTGCTCCAGGCGGTGCTGCTCGAACCCGGGCACGTGCTGCTCGTCGTACACCACTACGCCGTGGACGGGGTGTCCTGGCGGATCCTGCTGCCCGACCTCGCCGCCGCCTGGGCGGCCCGGCAGGCGGGCAAACCGAGCACGCTCCCGCCCACCGGCACCTCGTTCCGCCGCTGGGCCCGGGAACTCGACGGCCTCTCCCGCGACGCGAGGACTGTGGCGCAGCTGCCGTACTGGACCGAGGTTCTGGCCGGGCCGCGCGCCCCGCTGGGCAACCGACCCCTCGACCCGGCCCGCGACCGCACCGGCACCTGCGACGAGATCACCGTCGAGCTGCCACCGGAGGAGACCCTGCCGCTGCTCACCACAGTGCCCACCGGCTTCCACGCCGGCGTCGGCGACGTGCTGCTGACCGGGCTCGCGTTGGCGCTGCGCGACTGGGCCGGCGGCGCCGGCTGGCTGGTCATGCTCGAAGGGCACGGCCGCGAGGAGCACCTGGTGGCCGGCGCCGACCTGTCCCGCACGGTCGGCTGGTTCACAAGCGAGTACCCGGTACGGCTGGACCTCGGCCCGGAGCACCCCGCGGACGCCCTGAAGACGATCAAGGAGCGGTTGCGGGCGGTGCCGGACAACGGCGTCGGCTACGGCCTGCTGCGCCACCTCAACCCCGACACGGCCAGCGTGCTCGCCGGGTACGACAAGCCCTCGATCGGCTTCAACTACCTCGGCCGGTTCGCCGCCGGGAACGCCGACGAGGGGCCGTGGGAACCGGCCGGGGAGGGCTGGGGCGGCGGCGCCGACGACGGCATGCCCGCCGACTACCCGCTGGAGATCAACGCGACCACCGAGGACCACGCCGACGGGCCGCGGCTCGCCGCGACCTTCACCTGGCCACGGGACCTGCTCACCGAGGAGCACGTCCGCGACCTGGCCGGCCGCTGGCGGGAGGCGCTGCGAGCGCTCGCCGCCGACCCGCAATCCGGGGGATACACCCCGTCCGACCTGAGCCTGGTCGAGGTGAGCCAGGCCGACATCGACAGCCTTGAGGCCGAGTTCGCCGACCTCGAGTCCGAGTGGGAGACGCAGTGACGAAGAAGACCGGGCTCGAGGACGTCCTGCCACTGTCGCCGTTGCAGGAGGGGCTGCTCTTCCACGCGCTCTACGACACCGACGCCCCCGACGTCTACACCGTGTCGACGGCGCTGGACCTGACCGGGCCGCTGGACGCCGTCCGGCTGCGCGAGGCCGGGCAGGCGCTGCTCGACCGGCACGCCAACCTGCGGGCCGGGTTCCGGCGTACGGCCAAGGGCACCACCGTCGCCGCGATCCCCACCCGGGCCCGCCTGCCCTGGACCGAGCACGACCTCAGCGGCCTGCCCGAGGCCGAGCGCGACGCGGAACTCGACCGGCTCGCCACCGCCGACCAGCGACAGCGTTTCGACATGGCCCGGCCGCCGTTGCTGCGGATGACGCTGACCCGACTCGGGCCCGCGGCACACCGCCTCACCATCACCCACCACCACATCCTGCTCGACGGCTGGTCCGCGCCGCTGCTCGTGCGGGAACTGCTCGACCTGTACGCCAAGCCCGGCTCGTTGCCGCCGGTCACCCCGTACAAGGCGTACCTGGCGTGGCTGGCCCGCTGGGACCGGGACGCGGCCACCGCCGCCTGGCGGCACGCGCTCGCCGGGCTCGACGAACCGACCCGGATGGCGCCCGCCGGCACCACGCCCGAGCCGGTCGTCCCCGGCTCGGTGGAGACCGCGCTGCCAGCCGAGCTGAGCGGCCGACTCACCGACCTCGCGCGTACCCTCGGCGTCACTCTCAACACAGTGGTGCAGGCGGCCTGGGGTCTGCTGCTGGCCCGGCTCACCGGCCGCGACGACGTGGTCTTCGGCGCCACCGTCTCGGGGCGGCCACCGCAGTTGCCGGGTGTCGAGTCGATGATCGGCCTGTTCATCAACACCGTGCCGGTGCGGGTCCGCGTCGACCCGGCCGAGCCAGCCCACGACCTGCTCGTACGCCTGCAGGACGAGCAGGCCGCGCTGATGGAACACCAGTACCTCGGGCTGGCCGACATCCAACGGCTGGCCGGACACGGCGAACTGTTCGACACGCTCACCGTCTTCGAGAGCTACCCCGACGACCCGGGCGCCGCCGAGCCGGTGCCCGGGCTGCGGGTCACCGAGGCGCAGGACGAGGACGCCACCCACTATCCGCTGGTGCTGGTCGCCGAGCCGGGCGCCCGGATCAACCTGGAGATCCGGCACCGCGCCGACGTGTTCGACGCCGACGCCGCCCGCACCATCCTCGACCGACTGGTCCGCGTCGTCACCGCGCTGGCCGTCGACCCGACCGCCCCGGTCGGCCGGATCGACATCCTCGACCCGACCGAGCGCGCCACAGTCCTCACCGAGTGGAACGGCAGCACGGACGGCATCGTGGCCACCACCTTCCCCCGGCGGTTCGCCGACATGGTCGCCGCGTACCCGGAGAACATCGCGGTGATCTGCGAGGACGAGCAGATCAGCTACGCCGAGCTGGCCGTACGCTCGGACCGGCTGGCCCGGGCGCTGACCGCCCGTGGCGTCGGCCCCGGGCAGGTCGCCGCGGTGGCACTCCCCCGCGGCGTCGACCTGGTCACCGCGCTTGTCGGCGTGCTGCGCTCCGGCGCCGCCTACCTCGCGCTCGACCTGGACTACCCGGCCGACCGGCTGCGCTACATGCTGGAGGACGCCGCGCCGGCCTGCGTCGTCACCCGTGTCGAGCTGACCGACGCGCTGCCCGGCGACGTGCCCGTGGTGGACGTGGCCGCGTCCGGACCCGACGTGGCTCGTGTCGAGCCGGAGGTCTCGGACGCCGCGTACGTCATCTACACGTCCGGTTCGACCGGCCAGCCCAAGGGCGTCGTCGTCACCCACGAGGGCGTCGCGAAGCTGCTCGCCACCCAGCAGCTCCGGCTCGGTGTCACGCAGACCAGTCGGGTGCTGCTCTTCGCGTCGCCCAGCTTCGACCTCGCGTATTGGGAGCTGTGCCAGGCGCTGCTCTCCGGCGGCGCGCTCGTGGTGGTCCCGGCCGAACTGCGCATCCCCGGCGCGCCGCTCGTCGACTACCTCACCAAGCACGAGGTCACCCAACTGGCCCTGCCGCCGTCGGTGCTCAGCGCGCTGCCGGCCGACTGCCGACTGCCGCTCGGGGTGTCCATGCTCGTCGGCACCGAGGAGGTGCCGGCCCGGTTGGCCGAGCGGTTCGCCGCCGGCCGGCGCATGTTCAACGCGTACGGGCCCACCGAGACGAGCGTCAACGCGACACTGTGGGAGTGTGCGCCGGTCTCCCCCGGCAGCGTGCCGATCGGCTATCCGGATCCCGGGCAGTTGGCGTACGTGCTGGACAGCGGCCTGAACCCGGTCCCGCCCGGTACCGTCGGTGAGCTGTACCTCGGCGGCCTCGGCCTGGCCCGTGGCTACCACAACCGGCCCGGCCTGACCGCCGAGCGTTTCCTGCCCGACCCGTTCGCCGCGCCCGGCGCCCGGATGTACCGCACCGGCGACCTGGTGCGCTGGTCCCCGGACGGGGCGCTGGAGTTCGTCGGTCGCGTCGACCACCAGGTCAAGATCCGCGGCTTCCGGGTGGAACTCGGCGAGATCGAGGCTGTGGTCGCCCGGCAGGAGGGCGTCCGGCAGGCCGCCGTGGTGCTGCGGGCCGACGGTGGCGTCAAGCGGATCGTCGCGTACGTCGTCGGCGGCACCGATCTCGCCCGGTTGCGGGCGGGCATCGCCGCCACGCTGCCCGACTACATGGTCCCCGGCGCGTTCGTCGCCCTGGACGCGCTGCCGGTGTCCGTGAACGGCAAGCTGGACCGGGCCGCCCTGCCCGCCCCGGAGTTCACCGCCGACGGCGGCGGCCGCACACCCCGCACTCCCCGCGAGAAGCTGCTCTGCGACGTCTTCGCCGAGGTGCTGGGGGTGCCCACGGTCGGCATCGACGACGACTTCTTCGCCCTCGGCGGCGACAGCATCATGTCGATGCAGTTGGTCGGCCGGGCCCGGGTCGCCGGCCTGCTGATCACCCCGCGTCAGGTGTTCCACAATCGCACCCCGGCCCGGCTGGTGGCCGTCGCCGGCACCGTGACCGGCGCCGACGCGGTGCCGTCGAGCCTGTCCCTGGTCACCCTCACCGAGGCCGACCGGCGCGAACTGGTCGGCCTCGGCGTCGACGTCCGGGAGGTGCTGCCGCTCTCGCCGTTGCAGACCGGCCTGCTGTTCCACAGCCTGCTCGACGACGCCGGCCCGGACGTCTACACCGTCCGCATGGTGGTGGACCTGACCGGGCCGATCGACGCCGCCCGGCTGCGCGCCGCCGGTCAGGCGCTGCTCGACCGGCAGCCCAGCCTGCGCGCCTCGTTCCACCACCTCGCGTCCGGCACGGCGGTCAGCGTCGTCCCGGCCGCCGTCACCGTGCCGTGGACCGAGGCCGACCTGTCCGAGCTGGACTCCGACGCGAGGGAGGACGCCTGGCAGCGGCTCCTCGCCGAGCAGGGCCGCCGCTTCGACCCGGCCGTCGCGCCGTTGCTGCGCCTGGCCCTGGTGCGTACCGGCCCGGACTCCCACCGGCTCGTGCTCACCCACCACCACCTGCTGCTCGACGGCTGGTCCCGGGGACCACTGCTGGCCGAGCTGTCCGCCCTGTACCGCGACGGCGACACCGCACCGGTGACCGGCCGACCGTTCCGGGACTACCTCGCCTGGCTGGCCGGGCAGGACCGGCGGACCGCCGAGGACGCCTGGGCCGCCGCGCTCGACGGCCTGGCCGAGCCCACCCGTGTCGCGCCCGCCGACGGGCGTCGTGCCTCGCTGGCTCCCGAGGTGGCCGAGGTGGAGTTGCCGGCGGACCGGACGGCCGCGTTGACCGCTAACGCCCGCGCCCGTGGCCTGACCGTGAACACCATCGTGCAGGCCGCCTGGGCGCTGCTGCTGGCCCGGCTCACCGGCCACGACGACGTGGTCTTCGGCGCCACCGTCGCCGGGCGACCGGCGCACCTGCCCGGCGTGGAGTCGATGATCGGCCTGTTCATCAACACCGTGCCGGTGCGGGTCCGGATCGACCCGGCCGAGCCCGCCCACGCGCTGCTCGACCGGATCCAGGACGAGCAGTCCGCGCTCATGGAACACCAGTACCTCAGCCTCACCGACATCCAGCGCATCGCCGGGCACGGCGAGTTGTTCGACACCCTGCTGGTCTTCGAGAACTACCCGGACGGCGACGCCACCGACGACGGGCTGCCGGTCACCGGCACCGACGGGCACGACGCCACCCACTACCCGCTCACGCTCATCGCCGAGCCCGGCCCGACCCTGCACCTCGCCGTCGAGTACCGGCCCGACCTGTTCGACGCCGCGTACGCCGGGCGGCTCGCCACTGCGCTCGTCACGGTCGTGGACGAACTCGTCGGCGGGCTGGACGCCCCGGTCGGTCGGGTCGGCCTGCTCGACCGGGACGGGCGCGCGGCGATCCTGGCCGCCGGGACCGGCGAGGTCCACGAGCTGCCCGAGGCGACCCTGCCGGAGCTGGTGGCCGCACAGGTCGCGGCGACCCCCGACGCGGTGGCGCTCGTCGACCCGGACGGGGTCGAGATGACCTACCGCGACCTGGACGCGCGCACCGAACGGCTGGCCCGGGTGCTCACCTCCGTCGGCGCCGGACCGGAGACGGTCGTCGCGCTCGCCCTTCCGCGTTCGGTCGAGCTGGTGGTGGCGATCCTCGCGGCCGGACGGGCCGGCGCCGCGTACCTGCCGCTCGACCTGGACCACCCGGACGCGCGGCTGGCGGCGATGCTCGCCGACGCGCGGCCCGTCGCGGTGCTCGCCGTCGGCGCCACCGCGTCGCGCGTCGCTGGATTGCCGCACGCGGACGCGCCCATCGTGCTCGACGGGCCGCTCGACGACCCGCGGGTACGGCCCACGCCGCCCGGCCCCCGGCACCCGGCGTACGTCATCTACACCTCCGGCTCCACCGGCGCGCCCAAGGGTGTCGAGGTCGAGCACGCCGGCATCGTCAACCGGCTGCGCTGGATGCAGCACGAGTACGGCCTCACCGCGGGTGACCGGGTGCTGCAGAAGACCCCGGCCGGCTTCGACGTGTCGGTCTGGGAGTTCTTCTGGCCCCTGAGCACCGGGGCGACCCTCGTGCTGGCCCGGCCGGACGGCCACCGCGACCCGGTCTACCTCGCCGAGGTGATCCAACGGGAACGGGTCAACACCGTGCACTTCGTCCCGTCGATGCTCGCCGCGTTCCTCGCCGAGCCGGGCGCGGCCGATTGCACAGCCCTGCGCCGCGTCCTGTGCAGCGGTGAGGCGCTGCCCAGCGCTCTCGCCGATCGGTGCCGGGAGCTGCTGCCCGGCGCCGCCCTGCACAACCTGTACGGCCCGACCGAGGCGTCGGTGGACGTGACGGCGTGGCCCGCCGAGCGTGGTACCGGCACGGGTTCGGTTCCGATCGGCGCACCGGTGTGGAACACCCGGGTCAGCGTGCTCGACGCCGGGCTGCGCCACGTGCCGGTGGGGGTGCCCGGTGAGCTCTACCTGTCTGGTGTGCAGGTGGCCCGCGGTTACCGGGGCCGGCCCGACCTGACCGCCGACCGTTTCGTCGCCGACCCGTACGGTCCGGCCGGCGAGCGCATGTACCGCACCGGCGACCAGGTGCGCTGGAGCGCGCCCGGGGTGCTCGAATTCCTCGGTCGCGGCGACGGCCAGGTGAAGATCCGTGGGCTGCGCGTCGAGCTGGGCGAGATCGAGGCCGCGCTCACCGCACAGCCCGACGTCGGTTCGGCGGTGGTGCTGCTGCGCGAGGACCGGCCGGGCGTCGCGCACCTGGTCGCGTACCTCACCGTGGCCCGCACCCTGGACGAGGCGGCGGTGCGGGCCCGGCTCGCGGCGCGGCTGCCCGAGCACCTGGTGCCGTCCGCCTTCGTCGTCCTCGACGCGATGCCGGTCTCGGTGAACGGCAAACTGGACCGGGCCGCCCTCCCCGCGCCCGACTTCGCCGGCGCGGGCACCGGCACGGCCGCGCGTAACCCGCGTGAGCAGGTGCTCGTCGACCTGTTCGCACAGGTGCTGGCGGTGCCCACGGTGGGTGTCGACGACGACTTCTTCAGCCTCGGCGGCGACAGCATCATCTCGATCCAGCTGGTCGGCCGGGCCCGCGCCGCAGGTCTGTCGCTCACCCTGCGGCAGGTGTTCCACCTGCGGACGCCTGCCGCGCTGGCCGCCGCCGCCGGGTCGGCGTTCACCGCCGCCAGCGGCAGCGGCGCGCTTGTCACGCTCACCGACGCCGAGACCGCCGAGATCGCCGGGCGGGGCCTGGACGTGGCCGAGGTGCTGCCGCTCGCACCGTTGCAGACCGGGCTGCTCTTCCACGCCGCGTTCGACGCCGACGGCCTCGACCTGTACACCGTGCAGATGGTCTTCGACCTGCCCGGCAGCGTCGAGCCGGCCCGGCTACGGGCCGCCGGGCAGGCGCTGTTGCAGCGACACGCCAACCTGCGGACGTCGTTCCACCAGCTCGACTCCGGCCGACCGGTCGCCGTGGTGAACCGTGGTGTCACGCTGCCCTGGGCCGAGACGGACCTGTCCGATCTGGACGCCGCGCGGCAGGAGGAGGCGTGGCAGCGCTGCCTCGCCGAGGAGGGCCGCCGATTCGATCCGGCGGTCGCCCCGCTGCTGCGGATGATGCTGGTCCGCACCGGTGACGCGTACCGGTTGGTCCTCACCCACCAGCACATGCTGCTCGACGGCTGGTCCCGAGGGCCGCTGCTGGACCAGCTCGCCGAGTTGTACGAGGCCGCCGACGGCGGCGCCACCCCGCCGCCGTACCGCGACTTCCTCGCCTGGCTGGCCGGGCAGGACCGGTCCGCCGCCGAGCAGGCGTGGCGTACCGCGCTGGCCGGGGTCACCGACGCCACCCGGCTCGCCCCGGCCGACCCGCACCGCGAACCGGCGGTGCCCGAGCTGGTCGAGCAGGAGCTGACCGAGGCCGTCACCGCGCGCCTGACCGGCCTGGCCCGCTCCCGGGGGCTGACGCTGAACACGCTCGTCCAGGCCGCCTGGAGCATCGTGCTGGGCCGGCTCACCGGCCGTGACGACGTGGTCTTCGGCGCCACCGTCTCCGGACGACCGGCACAGTTGCCAGGTGTCGAGTCGATGATCGGGTTGTTCATCAACACCGTGCCGGTGCGGGTCCGCCTCGACCCGGCCGAGCCGGTGGCGGGGCTGCTGGCCCGGCTCCAGGACGAGCAGTCGACGCTGCTCGACCACCACTATCTCGGGTTGGCCGACGTCCAGCGCCTGGCCGGCGTCGGGGAGTTGTTCGACACGCTGCTGATCGTGGAGAACTACCCGGAGCGTACCGACGACGGGTCGGAGAGCCTGCTCGCCGCCGTCGACGCGGGTGGGCGCGACGCCACCCACTACCCGCTCACCTGGGTCGTCGACCCCGGCCAGCGGCTACGGATGGGCCTGGAGTTCCGTCCCGACCTCTTCGCCCCGCCGGTCGCCCGACGACTCGTCGACGCGCTCACCGCCGTCCTGACCGCGTTCACCACCGACCCGGACCGTGCGGTGGGCCGCCTGGACCTGGTCTCGGACGAGGACCGCGGCGGCCGGAACCCGCAGCCGCCGGCCAGTGGAGACGACCCGACGGTCGCCGACCTGTTCGAGCGGCAGGCGGCCGAGTCGCCCGACGCGACCGCCGTCGTCTGCGGCCCGGTTCGCCTGACGTTCGCCGACCTCAACGACCGCGCCAACCGGCTGGCCCGGCTGCTCGCCGGCCGGGGGGTCGGCGCCGAGGACGTGGTGGCCCTGGCCCTGCCGCGCACCGCCGACGCGATCACCGCGATCCTCGCGGTGCTCAAGTGCGGTGCCGCCTACCTGCCGCTGGACCCGGCCTACCCGCCGGCCCGGGTCGCCGCGATGCTCGCCGACGCGCGGCCCGCCGCGCTCGTCACCGCCGCCGGGGTCGGTGTCACGGCGGACGGGCTCGACCGCGTCCTGGTCGACGACCCGGCGTTGGCCACGCTCGCCGGGCACGACCTGACCGACGACGACCGGGTACGCCCGGCCCTCCCCCAGCACCCGGCGTACGTCATCTACACCTCCGGCTCCACCGGACGCCCGAAGGGCGTGGTGGTGACCCACCGCAACCTGGTCAACCTGTTCCGGAGCCACCGCGCGCAGTTGCACCTGCCCGCCCGCGCCGCCACCGGTCGCCGCCACCTGCGGGTCGGGCACGCCTGGTCGTTCGCGTTCGACGCCTCCTGGCAGCCGCAGCTGTGGCTTCTCGACGGGCACGCCCTGCACATCGTCACCGAGGAGTTGCAGCGCGACCCGGAGCAGCTCGTCGAGCTGATCCGGGCCGAGGGGATCGACTTCATCGAGCTGACCCCCTCGCACTTCGCGCAACTCGCCGACGCCGGCCTGATCCGCGACGGGCGCTGCCCCCTCGCCGTGGTCGGTGTCGGTGGCGAGGCGGTGCCGCCCGCGCTCTGGCAGCGCCTGGGCGGGCTGCCCGGCACCGAGGCGTTCAACCTGTACGGCCCGACCGAGGCCACTGTGGACGCTCTCGCCGCCCGGATCGGCGACACCACCTCCCCGGTGATCGGCCGGGCCGTCGCGGGTGCCCGCGCGTACGTGCTGGACCGGGCCCTGCGGCACACCCCGACCGGCGTGGCCGGCGAGCTGTACGTGGCCGGGGCCGGACTGGCACGTGGCTACCTGGGCCGGCCGGACCAGACCGCCGAGCGTTTCCTCGCCGACCCGTACGGCGCGCCGGGCGAGCGGATGTACCGCACCGGTGACCTGGTGCGGTGGACCGAGGACGGCCGGGTGGAGTATCTCGGCCGGGTCGACGAACAGGTGAAGATCCGTGGCTTCCGGGTGGAGCTGGGCGAGATCGAGTCGGTGCTCGCCGCGCAGCCCGGCGTCACCGAGGCCGTGGTGGTCGCCCGCGAGGACCGCCCCGGCGTACGCCTCCTGGCCGGCTACGTGGTCGGCGGCGACGACCTCGACCTGGCCGCGCTGCGTGCCGCCGTCGCCGTCGAGCTGCCCGACTACATGGTGCCGTCCGCGGTGGTCCGCCTCGACCGGCTACCCACCCTGGCCAACGGCAAGCTGAACCGGGCCGCGCTGCCCGCGCCCGACCTCGGCGCGACAGGCACCGGCCGGGCGCCCCGCACGGATCGGGAGCGTGTCCTGGGCGAGGTGGTCGCGGCCGTGCTGGGCCTGCCGTCGGTGGATGTCGAGGCGGACTTCTTCGCGTTGGGCGGCGACAGCATCGTCGCGATGCAGCTCGTCGGTCGCGCCCGTGCGGCCGGCCTGCGACTCACCCCGCGGCAGGTCATCGCGGAGCGTACGGTGGCCGGGCTGGCAGTGGTCGCGACCGTGCTCGACCGGGCCGACGGCCGGGTCGGCGACGGGGTCGGGTCGTTCCCGCTGACCCCGGTCATGCGCTGGCTGCGCGAGGTGGACGGCCCGATCGACGGGTTCAACCAGTCCGCTGTGGTGCAGGTCCCGGCGGGCCTGGGTTGGGCGCCGCTGCTGGCCGCGTTGCAGGCCGTCGCCGACCGGCACGACCTGCTGCGGGCCCGGCTGGACCGCACCGGCGACTGGTCGGTGACGGTGCCGCCGCCCGGCTCGTCGCGGGCCGCCGACTGGACGGTACGCGTCGACGTGCGCGGCCTCGACGACCGTGGCCTGTGGGACGCGGTCGTCGAGCAGGCGACAGTCGCGCAGGCCGGGCTCGACCCGGACAACGGGGTGATGATCCGGGCCGCCTGGCTGGACGCCGGCGCGGACCGGCCGGGCCGGCTGCTGCTGCTGGTCCACCACCTGGTCGTGGACGGTGTCTCGTGGCGGGTGCTGCTGCCGGAGATCGGCGCGGCCTGGCGGGACGCGGTCGCCGGCCGGACCCCGCTCGCCGCCCCCACCGGCACGTCGTTCCGCCGCTGGGCGACAGGCCTCGCCGAGCGGGCGGTGGACCCGGCCCGGGTGGCGGAGCTGCCGAGATGGGAGCAGATCGTGCGGCGGGGCGACCCGTTGCCGGTACGCCGCCCGCTCGACGCCGCGCTCGACGTGGCCGGCACCCTGCGCGACATCACCCTGACCCTGCCCACCGACGTCACCGAGGCCCTGCTCACCCGCGTTCCGGCCGGGCTCGGCGCCGGTGTCAACGACGTCCTGCTGGGCGCGTTGGGGGTGGCCGTCACCAGGTGGCGGGCCGCGCGGGGCGGCGCGGGCGACGCGGTGCTCGTCGCGCTGGAGGGCCACGGGCGGGAGGAGCACCTGGTGGACGGGGCCGACCTGTCCGGCACGGTCGGCTGGTTCACGAACATCTTCCCGGTCTGCCTGGACACCGCCGGGATCGATGTGTCGGCCGGCGGCGCGGCGGTGGCCGAGGCGGTGGTGCGGGTCCGCGAGCACCTGGCCGAGTTGCCGGACAACGGCATGGGCTACGGCCTGCTCCGCTACCTCAACCCGGCGACCGCGCCCACGCTGGCCGCGCTGCCGCATCCGCCGATCCAGTTCAACTACATGGGACGGTTCGACTTCCCGGAGGCCGCCGACTGGGAGTTCGCCCCCGAGGCGGAGGCCGCCGAGAACGGCGCCGACGACGCCATGCCCGAGACGTACGAGCTGGTGCTGAACGCCCAGACCGAGGACCGCGCGACCGGCCCGCAACTGGTCGCCACCTGGAGCTGGCCGGACGGCGTGTTCGCCGACGGCGCGGTGGACGATCTCGCCCACCTCTGGTTCGACGCCCTGCACACCCTGGTAACGCACACCCTGGTAACGAGGAGTATCCGATGAGCACGAACCCGTTCGACAACGCCGATGGCACGTTCCTGGTGCTTGTCAACGACGAGAACCAGCACAGCCTGTGGCCGGTCTTCGCCGAGGTGCCGGCGGGCTGGCGGGCCGTGCACGGCCCGGCCGGTCGGCAGGACTGCGTCGACTACGTCAACGCGAACTGGACCGACATGCGCCCGCAGAGCCTGATCGACGCCGAGCGCTGACCGGCGGCCCGGACCAGCGCGTTCAGTGCCGAGCGCGCTGGTCCGACCAGGCCCGCCACAGCGTGGCGTACGGGCCGTCCCGCTCGACCAGCTCGCGGTGGGTGCCCGCCTCGACGATCCGGCCGGCCTCCATCACCAGGACCCGGTCGGCGCTCACCGCCTGGGTGAGTCGATGCGCCACGACCAGCGCGGTACGCCCCGCCAGGGCGGCGGTGGCCACCCGTTCGAGCAGGCGCGCTCCGGCGCTCCCGGCCTCCGCGGTGGCCTCGTCCAGGATCGCCACCGGCGGATCGGCCAGCAGCAGCCGGGCGAACGCCAACTGCTGGGCCTGCGCCGCCGTGAGGACGTGCCCGCCCGCGCCGACCTCGGTGTGCAGGCCGTCGGGCAGTTGAAGCACCCAGCCCAACGCCTGCACCCGGTCCAGCGCGGCGCTCACCTCGTCGTCGGTGGCGTCCGGGCGGGCCAGCCGCAGGTCGTCGACGAGCGGCCCGGCGAAGACGTGCACCTCCTGGGTGATGAGTGCGACCTCGCCGGCCGGCACCGCGACGGTCCCGCCGGTCGGCTGGTGCACCCCGGCGATCACCTTGGCGAGAGTGGTCTTACCGGCGCCGCTGCCGCCGACCAGGGCGACCCGCTCGCCGCGGGCGATCGTCAGGTCGACGTCGTGCAGCACCTGCCGGTCCGGCCGGTACGCGAAGTCCAGCCCGCGTACCACCACGGCGTCCGGGCCGTCGCCGGCGTCGGCGCGTCGCCGTACGGGCGGGGTCAGGTCGGCGACCCCGACCAGCCGGTCCAGCCCCGACGCGGCGGCCTGGGCGTCGTCGACAAGGGCGAGAGCCACGTTGATCGGGCCGAACAGCCCGTGGAAGTACAGCGCCGCCGCGGTCGCCGTGCCGATGCTCACCGCGTCCCCGCGCACGAGGAAGAAGCCGGTGCCGAGGACTGCGGCGAGCCCGAGGAACTCGGCGACGTGCAGCCGGGCGTAGAACCGGGTCTGCAACGCGACGCCCCGCAGCAGCAGGTCCACCGCCTGCTGGGACTTCGTGGCGACCCGCTCCCGATGCTCGTCGGCGATCCGGAACGCACGGATCGTCGGCGCGCCGTCGATCGTCGCGAGCAGGTGGTGCTGCTGCGCGGCGACGGCGACCCGCTGCCGGGCGTAGAGCGGGACGGCGCGGCGGGCGTACCAGCGCACCGTGTGCGCCTGCACCGGCACCGCGATCAGCGCCGCGAGAAGGAAACGCCAGTCGAGCACGGCCATCCCGGCCAGGGTGAGCACGATTGTCAGCAGGGCGCGGGTGAACTCGGGGACCGCGCTGCGGGCCGCCTCGGCGATCACGGCGACGTCGTTGGTGACCCGGGAGGTGAGGTCACCGGTCCCCGCGCGCTCGACCTGTTCCAGCGGTAGGTGCAGCGCCGAGGAGACGAACCGTTCCCGTAGCCGGGCCAGCACACCCTCGCCGACCTGCGCGAGCAGGGCGATACCGAACCCGGCCAACGCCGCCTCGACGACAGCGCCGGCCACCAGGCCCGCGCCGGCGAGGATCACGTCACCGGTGCTGCCTCCGCCGGTGGCCAGATCGACGATGCGCCCGAGCAGCGGCGGGCCCACCAGCCCGGCCGCGGTGCCGGCGACAAGCAGGGCGAGCGCCCCGGCCAGCCGGGACCGCTGCGGACGCACAAGCGCCCGCAACTGGGCCAGGGTGCGACGTCCGGTCGCGATCGGCAGCAACGTCGTCGAGTCGGTGGTCATGCGAGCACGGTCTCCCGGTAGGTGTCGTCCTCGGCGACCAGGTCGCCGTGCGCGCCGTCGGTGCGCACGATGCCGTCGTGTACGACGATCACCCGGTCGGTCACGGCGAGCAGCGCCGGGCTGGCGGTGACCAGGATCGTGGTACGCCCGTCCCGCATCGCGCGCAGTCGCCCGGCGATGCGGGACTCGGTCGCCGCGTCGACGGCTGTGGTCGGGTCGTGCACGACGAGCACTGGCGGGTCGCCGGCCAGGGCCCGGGCGAGCGCGATGCGTTGCCGCTGCCCGCCGGAGAGCGAACGGGCCCGATCGTCGAGCACCGTGTCCAGCCCGTCGGGCAGACCGCGGGCCACCTCGTCGGCGTCCGCGGCGGTGACCGCGGCGTCGACGCTCGCCGGCGCGGCCCGCCCGGCGAGCGAGACGGCGGCGCGGACGCTGTCGTCGAACAGGTCGGTCTGGTGGTCGACGGCCAGCACCACGGCCCGCAGGTCGTCCGGCGCCAGGTCGGCGAGGGGTACGCCGTCGAGTGCGATCACCCCGGCGACCGGATCACGTACCCGCCCGAGCAGCCGCACCAGTTCGGCCGCCTCGGCCGGGTCGGTGGTCACGATGCCGACCAGCTCGCCGGGGGCGATCTCCAGGTCGATGCCGCGCAGGGGTGGGCTGTGCACCCCGCGCAGCGCGAGCCCACCACGGGCCGGCGTGACCGGGTGCGCCGTGCCGTCGGGCACCGCGACGGGCGTGTCGAGGACGGCGGCGACGCGGCGGGCGGACGCGCGGCCCTGCGCGAGGTCGGCGCCCACCCAGCCGAACGTGGACATCGGACCGACCAGGAACTGCGCCAGGCCGAGTGAGGAGATGAGCTGACCGACGCTGATCTGGCCGTGGAGTGCGAGGACCCCGCCGATGACCGCGATGATCGCCAGGAACGTCCCGCTGAGCGTGAGCACCAGTCCCTGGTACGCGGCCTCGGCGCGCGCCGCCCGTACGGTCGCGGCCAGCGCGCTGCGGCTGCGCTGCGCGTACCTGTCGACCGCCGCTGTCTCGGCCCGCAGGCCCTTGACCACGCGCAGGCCGATGACCAGGTCGGCGGCGATGCCGGAGGCGTGCGCGCTGTGCTCCTGCTCGGTCTCGCTGCGCTCTTCAAGCGGCTTACCGAACAGGCGGGTGAGCAGCAGCAGCGGCGGGGTGCCTAGGAGCACCACGAGCCCGAGTGGCAGGGAGATGGACAGCAGCAGGACCGCCGCGAGGACCAGACCGACGACGGCGGCCACGCCGGAGACGACGGCGATGGCGACCGCGCCGACCCGGGCCGCGTCGCTCGTCGCGATCGACACCAGGGCGCCGGGCAGCCGGTCGGCCTCCGCGCCGCCGCGCTCGTGCAACACCCGCCTGGTCACCCGTAGCCGCAGGTCGTGCGCCGCCTGTTCGGCGGCACGTTCGCCGGTACGCTCGCCGTAGCGGTAGCTGTAGCTCAGGCCGACGTAGACGGCGGCCAGCACACCCAGCCAGAGGGCCAGGCTGCCGACGCCTCCGTCCACGGCCCGGTCGATGATCACACCGATCAGGAACGGCACCGCGGCTTCGCCGGCCTGGTGGCCGGTGATCAGCAGCGTGCTCAGCGAGATGAGCCGCCGCTGCCTGCCGAGCGTGGCGGTGAGCAGGCCGCTTCCGCCGGTCACGCGGGAACCCGGTCGACCGCCGCGACGACGCCGGCGTGGGCCAGTCGACGCCGCTGCCGCCCGGCCGGCACCACCATCGGGGTGTCCGTCTCCGGGTCGGTCATCACCCGGCAGGGCATCCCGAAGACCGTCTCGACAAGCTCCGCCGTCATCACCTCGGCGGGTGGCCCCTGGGCGAGAACCCGGCCCTCCCGCATCACGATCAGCTCGGTGGCGTACCGGCAGGCGTGGTTGAGGTCGTGCAGGACGGCGACGACAGTGCGGCCCTGCTCGTGCAGGTCGGCGCAGAGGTCCAGCACCTCGAACTGGTGCGACAGGTCGAGGAACGTGGTCGGTTCGTCGAGCAGCAGGATCGGCGTCTGCTGGGCCAGCGCCATCGCCAGCCAGACCCGCTGCCGCTGCCCGCCGGAGAGTTCGTCGACGAACCGGTCGGCCAGGTCGGTCACCTCGGTCTGGCGCATCGCGTCGGCGACCGCCGCCTCGTCCTGCGGCGACCACTGCCGCAGCAGGCGCTGGTGGGCGAAGCGGCCCCGGGCGACCAACTCCTCCACCACGATCCCGCCGGGCGCGACCGACGACTGCGGCAGCATGCCGAGCTGACGGGCCACCTGCTTGGACGGCTGCGACGCGATGGTCTGACCATCCAGGTAGACGGCACCGGACTGCGGCTTCAGCACCCGGGCCAGGGACCGCAGCAACGTCGACTTGCCGCAGGCGTTGGGGCCCACGATGACGGTGAACGACCCGTCGGTGATCTGGACGTCGAGGCCCTGGACGACCACCCTCTTGTCGTACGCCAGGGTCAGCGCGTCGGCCCGCAGCCGCGACTCGGTCATCGCTGTGCTCCTTGTCCGCCGTTACGTCGCTCGTGGAAGAGCAACCAGGTCAGGTAGATGCCGCCCAGGGCGGCGGTGACGAGACCGACCGGGACGTCGTCGTCGGGCAGGAGGCGCTGGGCAACCCAGTCGCTCGCCGTCAACAGGGCGGAGCCCATCAGCGCGGCCGGCAGGATCCCGGCGTTCGGCGAGCGGGTCAGCCGAGCGGCCAACGGTGGCGCGGCGAGGGCGACGAACGCGATCGGCCCGGCCGCGGCGGTGGCGCCTGCCGCGAGCCCGACGCCGGCCACAGCGAGCACCACCCTGCCGCGTTCGACGGGTACGCCGTGCAGCATCGCGGTCTCGTCGCCGAGGGCCAGCATGTCGAGGTGCCGGCCGTGGTAGAGCGCGACCGGCAGCAGCACCGCGACCGCGACGCCGACGAGGGTCACCTCGGTCCATCCGGGGCCGTTGACGCTGCCGATCAGCCAGACCTGGGCGGCGATCGCCTCGTCCAGTCGGCTGCGGTAGATCAGGAACGAGTTGAACGAGTCGAGCAGCGCGGCCACTCCGACGCCCATCAGCACCAGCCGGAACGGCTGCACCCCACGGCGGAACGCGAGCAGGTAGATGGCGACCGAGGTGGCCAGACAGCCGACGATCGCACCGGCCGCGACCTGGAAGCCGCTGCCGTTGAACAGCAGCAGGACGATGAGCGCGCCGGTCGCCGCGCCCACCGTCAGGCCGACGAAGTCGGGGCTGCCCAGGGGGTTGCGGGTCAACCCCTGGAAGATCGTGCCGCTCGCGCCGAGGGCCGTGCCGACCAGCAGCGTGATGAGTACGCGGGGTAGCCGCAGCTCCTGCACGATGAAGTCGGTGCCCGGGTCGCCCTGGCCGACGAGGCTGCGCAGCACGTCGGGCACGGGGATCGGGAAGTCGCCGCTGGAGAGGTTGACGAGCGCGACGCCCAGCGCCGTGAGCAGCAGCGCGGTGCCGGCGATCAGCGCCCGCAGGTGCAGCCGCAGCGAGAGCCGGCCGCCCCGGCTGCGGATCACCAGGCGGGTCGTCCGTCCGGACGGGCGGAGCTGGAGCACCGGGCCGCTCACAGGGTGCTCAGTCGGCGTCGGCGGCACAGCGCGATGAACAGCGGTGCGCCCAGGAACGCGGTGACCACCCCGACCGGCAGCTCGGCCGGGGCCACCAGGACCCGCCCGAGCACGTCCGAGACGAGCAGCAGGGTGGGGCCGAGGACCAGCGAGTAGGCCAGGATCCAGCGGTGGTCCGAGCCGGTGAACATCCGGGCCGCGTAGGGGACGGCCAGGCCGACGAACCAGATCGGCCCGCAGGCGGCGGTCGCGGCCCCGCACAGCAGGGTGATCGTGATCATGCCCAGCACCCGGATCCGTCCCGGGTGCGCGCCGACCGAGGTCGCCGCGTCGTCGCCCATGCTCAGCGCGTTGAGTTGGCGGCCCAGCGCCAGCGCCAGCAGGACGCCGACCACCAGGAACGGCGCCAACTGGGTGATCGTGCTGGTCTCCCGGTCGGCGAGCGAGCCGACGTCCCAGTGCCGGTACCTGTCGAACGCCTCCCGGTGGGTCACCAGGATCGCCCAGACTCCGGCGCCGAGCACGGAGGTGAGGGACACCCCGGCGAGCACCTGCCGTTCCGGGGTGGGCGCCCGGCCGGCGCCGCCGAGCGCGAAGACGGCCGCCGAGGTGAGCCCGGCGCCGGCGATGGCGAACCAGACGTACCCGTTCGCGCTTGTCACTCCGACGAGCGCGATGGCCAGCACCACGCCCGTGGACGCGCCCAGGCTGACCCCGAGCAGGCCGGGTTCGGCGAGCGGGTTGCGGGTGAGCGCCTGCATCACCGTGCCGGCCAGGCCCAGCGCCGCGCCCACGGCGAATCCGAGGATCGTCCGCGGCACCCGTAGCCGGTGCACGATCTCCGCGGCGGAGGAGCCGTCGTCGTGCCAGAGCACCTGCCAGACCGTGCCGAGGCCGAGCGAACGGCTGCCGACCGCGATGCTCAGCGCCACGGCGGCGGCGAGGGCGACGACGCCGACGACGAGGCCGGTCCAGCGGCGACCGGAGCGCGACGACGACTCGCGCGGCGCCTTCCGAGGTGAAACGGTCCCGGGCGCCGGGTGGGTGCCGGTGCCTGGGGTCAACGCGTGCTCCATCCGTCCACCCGTTCGCATTACTCAATTAGGTGAGGCTAACCTACACTCCCGTTCGAGGTCACCACCCTGGGGCCTCGCTGGCAGAAAGGAACAGCCGTGCGGCTTCCCTCAATCCGCCGGAGCGCGACTGTCGCTTCGACCGCGCTCCTGCTTCTCCTCGCGGCCTGCGGCGGTGGATCGGAGCCGTCGGCGCCCTCCTCCGGCGCCACCACCTCCACCGCCTTCCCGATCTCGATCGAGCACAAGTTCGGCACCGCCACCATCCCGGCCGAGCCCAAGCGGATCGCCGTGGTCGGCCTGGTCGAGCAGGACGCCCTGCTGTCGCTGGGCGTCGTGCCGATGGCCACCACCGAGTGGTTCGGCGAGAAGCCGGGCGCGATCTGGCCCTGGGCCGAGGCCGCGCTGGGCGCGGGTGCCAAGCCGCAGGTGCTCACCAACACCGACGGCATCCAGTTCGAGAAGGTGGCCGCCCTGCGGCCCGACCTCATCCTCGGCGTCTACTCGGGGCTGACCAGCGACGACTACGCGAAGCTGGCGAAGATCGCGCCGACCGTGGCCCAGCCGAAGGACTCCGTCGACTATGGGGTGTCCTGGCAGGACGTCACCCGTACGGTCGGCACCGCCGTGGGGCGCAAGGCCCAGGCGGACAAGGTCGTCACCGACGTCGAGGCCACGTTCGCCGCGGTACGCACGGCGAACCCGGCCTTCGCCGGCGCGACCGGCCTGATGGCCACCACCTACGAGGGCTACTACGTGTACGGCCCGCAGGACTCGCGCGGTCGGTTCCTCACCGACCTGGGCTTCAAGCTGCCGTCGGGGCTGGCCGAGGTGACCGGCAAGGAGTTCGGCGCGAACCTGAGCCGGGAGCGCACCGACATGCTCGACACCGGCGTGCTGATCTGGCTTGTCGACAGCTACGACGCCGACCGGACGAAGGTGCAGGCCGACCCGCTCTACAGCAAGCTCAAGGTCAAGACCGAGGGTCGTGACATCTACCTGGAGAACGAGGAGCTGGTCGGCGCGGCGACCTCGTTCATCACCCCGCTGAGCCTGCCGTTCCTGCTGGAGAAGATCGTCCCGCAGCTGACCGCGGCGGTGGACGGCAACCCGGCCACGGCGGTGCAGCGCTCCGCGGCCTGACGACCGGGGTGGGGAACTGGACCGGACGGGACGGTTCCCCACCCACCACCGGTCCGCCGGGTCGCGGTTATGCCTCGGCGGCGGGTCGGCTGTGCACCACCAGCTCGTCGATCTCCAACCGGCCGACCCGCAGCTCCCGCACGACCGCCCGGCGGATCGCCAGCCGCCCGATGACAAGCGCCCCGACGGCCACGGCCCCGACCGCCAGCGCCCCCACGGCGAGGGCGCCGAGGGACGCCGCCCCGGCAGCCCGCGCGCCGGTGGCCGCCGCGCCCGTCGCCACCGCGCCGTTGGCGCGCGCCCCGGTCAACCGCATCACGCGTACGTCTCGCTTCATCACCCCATTGTCCGCGTACGGCCGCCCGCCCGCTCCCCGCGTTTCCCGCGTGTCACTCCGCCGTCGCAGCCTCGCCCCAGCACCTCAGTCGCGGAACCGGTGGTCCGGGCCGAGCCAGCCGCCGCCTGTCGGCGCGCCGTGCGCCAGGTCCGCGTCCGGGTCGTGGCCGTAGAGCCACCGGAGGTGGTTCAGGTCGACCTGCCGGGCCAGTTCCTCGTCGCGGGCGCGCTGCGCCGGCCCGTCGGGCAGGTGGAAGAGGTCGGCCCGGTGCCGGGCCTGCCGGTGCACCTCCGCCAGCCGGGGGCGACGCGCCCGCTCGTACCGGTCCAGGGCGGTGGCCGGGTCCGCGGCCAGCAGGTCGGCGACGAGCAGAGCGTCCTCCAACGCCTGGTTGGCGCCCTGCGACAGGTACGGCAGGGTCGGGTGGGCGGCGTCGCCGAGCAGCACCAGCCGGCGGCTGTGCCAGGGCCCGGCGATGTCCCGGTCGTAGAGTCCCCAGCGGCCGACCCCGCGGGCCGCGCCGACGACCCGGCGCACCTCGGGATGCCAGCCGCGCAGTGCGGCGATCAGCTCCTCCACCCCGGGGTCGTCGGTCTCCACGCTCTGCGCGCGGACCACGCTGACGTGCACCGTCTGCCGGGCGGCGATCGGGTAGTACGTGACGTGGGCGTCGGGCCCGAACCAGAAGAGCACCCGGGGTACGCGGCCCAGCGCGGGCACCTCGTCCACCGGAAGCAGGCCGCGCCAGACGGCGTAGCCGGAGTAGCGCGGACTGTCGTCGATGAGCGCGGGACGCACCACGGAGTGCACACCGTCGGCGCCGATGACCAGGTCGGCGGTGTCCCTGGTGCCGTCGGCGAGGTGCAGCGTGGCCCGCTCGTCGTCCTCGCTGACACGCACGACGCGCCGGCCCAGCCCGAGGTCGGCGGCCGGCAGGAGCCCGACCAGGCCGCGCTGGAGGTCGGCACGGTGGATGAGCACGTACGGTGCCCCGAAGTCGGTCACGCACGCCTCGCCGTGCGGGACGGCGCAGAGGAGCCGGCCGTCGTCCCAGCGTCGGGTCTCGATCGATTCGGCGGCCACGCCGTGCTCGCGCAGCGTCGGGCCCACACCGAGCCGGTGCAGGATCCGCACCCCGTTCGGGGAGAGCTGGATGCCGGCGCCGACGGTGGTGAACCGGGCCGCCTGCTCGTAGATGCGGTACGGCATCCCGTGCCGGCGCAGCAGCGCGGCGACGGCCAGCCCGGCCACCCCGCCGCCCACGATCGCGACCCGTGTCACGCCGCCACCCCGCCCGGCTCGTACCCGTACAGCCAGGCACGGGCGTCCAGGTCGGCGGCCTGCCGCAGCGCCACGTCACGGCTGACCTGTTCGGGGCCGTCGGCGAGGTGCAGGTGCCGGGCCTGCGCGCGTGCGGCGCTCTGCACGGCGGTGGCCCGGGGCAGGCGCTGCCGCTGGTAGCGCAGCAGCCGGTCCGGGGCGTCGGCGCGGGAGGCGCCGGTGAGGCAGGAGGCCAACTCGACGGCGTCCTCGACGGCCTGGTTCGCGCCCTGCGCCAGGAAGGGCAGCATCGGGTGGGCGGCGTCGCCGAGCAGGGTGACCCGGCCGACCGACCAGGCGGTCAACGGTTCCCGGTCCCACAGCGCCCAGTACCGCACCTCGCGGGCGGCTCGCACGACGGCGGCGACCGGGGCGTGCCAGCCGTCGAACGCGGCGACCAGGTCGGCCGGATCCACAGTGGCCGACCACGATTCCACCGGCGGCTGGTGCAGGGGGGCGATGGCGGCGAAGCCGAGCGCCCGGCCACCGCTGACCGGGTAGCAGACGAAGTGCCGGCCCGGACCGAGCCACATCCGGGCCACCGGCACCCGGGCGCCCGCCGGCAGTCGGTCCATCGGCACCAACCCACGGAACACGCCGAGGCCGGAGAAGACCGGCCGGTCCGGGACGAGCGCCGCGCGGACCGCCGACCGCAGCCCGTCCGCGCCGACCACCACGTCGGCCCGGTGGGCGCTGCCGTCGGCGAAGGTGAGCACCACCTCCTCGCCGTCGTTGTCCACGGTGGCCAGCCGCCGGCCCAGATGCAGCCGGGTGGGGTTCACCCGCGCGTGCAGGGCGTCGCGCAGGTCGGCACGGTGCATCCCCAGGTACGGCGCGCCGAAGCGCACCTCGCAGGCCGCGCCCAGCTCGGTGCGGGCCACCGGACGGCCGGACCAGCCGTGGATCTGCGCCGCGGCGAGTCGGACGGCCCGGGCGTCGAGCGTGGGCCGCAGACCGAGCCGGTGCAGGGGCCGGACCGCGTTCGGGGAGAGTTGGACGCCGGCGCCGACCTCGGTGAGCCGGTCGGCCCGCTCGAACACCTCGTAGGCCGTGCCGGCCGCGTCGAGGGCCGCGGCCAGGGTCAGCCCGCCGATGCCGGCGCCGACGACCGCCACCCGCGGGCTGCTCATGACGGGTTTCCGTCCGGGTACGCCGCGGCGAGCCAGGCGTAGGTGCGCAGCTCCTCGAAGAGGCTGCGGCCGAGCCGGTTGTGCAGCATGTGGACGTGGGAGAAGAGGATCTGCGCGGGCGGCGTGTCGCCGGTGGCGGCGATCCGCTCGGCCAGCTCCGCGATCGCGGCGTGCCAGCGGCGGAACGGGCCGTGTGCGTCCGGGTCGGGGACCGGGCCGGTGGCGTCGACGGCGCAGAGGGCGGCCAGTTGCTCGGGCGTGGTGCCGGAGTGCCCGGCCCACACCCGCCAGGCCTCCATGCTGCGGCGGTAGAACTCGGCCTGCCGCTCGGGGCCACCGAGGGCGGCCGCGGCGGCGATGGTGCCCCGCAGGCCCAGGCCTGTGCGCAGCCCTTCGGAGGGCCGGCTGGGCAGCACGGCGACGACGAGTTCGCTGGACAGCTGGAACAGCCGCTCGGTGGCGGGCATCAGCGGCCGACCGCCGTAGCGCAGGTGCTCCGGCTCGTAGACGGCCCGATGCACGCCCGGCGGCATCAGGTCGAGCACCTGCCGGTCGGCACCGCGTTCGGTGGCGGCGAAGGTCACCGCTCCGGCGCGGTAGCCGGCCTCGTCGAGGGGCTCCTCGTCGTCGGCGAGCCGGCCGGCCTCGGCCAGCCGGTCGCGTAACGCCTGCTCCACCCGCTGGTACGTCGCGGAGTCCAGGTCGCCGACGCGGAATCGCAGGTGGGTGCCGGCCTGCCAGAAACGCATGAAAAACCAGGGCCGACCGTCGAGTTCGGCGGCCACCGGCCGGATCACCTCCTGGATCACCCGGTCCTGCACCGAACGGGCGTCCGAGGCGAGGTGCAGGTGCCACGAACTCCACTCGGTGGGCCGGATCGCGGCGGGGTCGGGGCGGAGCACGGTCTGGGTCACGGCATCTCCTCTGTTCTCGATTGCGGGGCTCGCGGACCCGGGTCACTGCTCGCGCGCACGGCCCCTCTCCTCACAACCTGATGTCGAGCAGCCCGCCGCTGGCGTGCCGTGGGGTGCCCACCACCGCGGCGAGCGCGATCATCTCGTCGCCGGCCAGGCCGAGCAGGTCCCGTGTCGCGTTCTCCACGAACGCCCGGACCGGCCGGGCGAACAGGTCGGCCGCGCTGGCCGCGAGGGAGAGACCGTGCGCGGCCCAGCCGACGGCGTACTGGGTGGCCGTCCAGGCGGTCGGCCCGTGGGCGGCGTGCAGCTCCCGGGGGCGCACCGACAGGAACCACACCATTGACGCGTGCCGGACGCCGCAGCCGTCGTTCGGGGTGAGCGGGTAGCCGTACGTCGCCTCCAGCTTCGCGGTGATCTCCCGGTCGGCCCGGTGCAGGACGAGGTCGCCGTCCGGTCCGACCCGGTGCACGCCGTCGGCGTACCCGTCGATGTCGCGCAGGGCGACCGAGACGGTGATCCGGTCGCGGACGGCGGCCAGGGTGGGCCCCGGCGCCGGCACGGCCAGCCAGCGGACGATGTCGTGCACGACCGCCGCCGGCAGCCGTCGGCGACGGGAGTCGAAGCCGGGCCGGCCCGCCGGCATCCGCCCCGAGTGACGACGCCAGGCCAGCTCCGCCCAGTCCGGCGCGGTCGGCGCGGCGGCCGCTCCCGCCGGTAAGCCGGAGCCGAGCCGGGTGGGCGGGTCGGTGAACGCCTGCTCCCGGTTCAGGGCCGCCACCTCGGCGAGGACCGGATCGGGCACCTCGGCGGGCGCGGGTGACCCGGCGGGCGTCGGGCCGGGCACCAGCGGGGGCGCGCCCAACCCGATGGTGACCGGCAGCGACCACTCCCCGGCGGGGTCGAGCCCCACCTCGGTGAGGACCGCGCCGGCCCCGGCGTCGGGCAGCCGCACCCACGCCGGCACCCGGAAGTGGTGCAGGCCGATGGCGAGGGCGCGCAACGCGTAGCCGGTCTCGATGGCGACCAGGGACCCACGGAACCAGCGGTAGCCGCGCGGGATGCGGGTGTAGCGACCGGTGAGCGCGAGCTGCCGGGCCCGGGGCGCATGCCCGGGTACCGACAGGCTGGTGAGCGCGTGCCGCTCGGGCTCCAGCAGCGCCCAGTGCTCGCCGTCGTCGGCGAAGACCTGCACCGGGTACAGGCAGCGCGGCGAGGCGTAGCCGCGGTGGGGGTTGTAGACGTTGTCCGGGTCGTACCACTGCGGCCCGTACGCGGCGACCAGGGCGTGCCCGACCGGGTCCGCCACCTCCCCCGTCACCTGCCCGTGCGGGTACGCGGTCCGGCCCAGCAGCTCCGCCGTCCCGTAGGGCAGTGGGCGACGGGCGCCTCCCCCGGCGACGGCCGGGGTGGGCGGGTGGACGTGTGTCTCCATCGGGGGCACCGGCTCGGACAGCCAGGGTGGGATCACCGTCTCGTCCGCCCCGGCGGCGTACGCGTACCAGAGCGACTCCCGGCCGATGGTGTGGTCGGTGTACGGGGCGGGCACCCGCAGCCCGGCGCTCACGGGAACGGGTGGGGGTCGTAGGGCAGGGGGCGTCCGGCCTGGGGGGTGCCGGCGAGCGCGGCGGCGAGCCGGGGCTGGCCGAGCAGCCGCTGCTGGGCGTGGCCGAAGCACATCGGCAGGATGCCGGGTACGACCATCTTGACCACCGAGATGCCGACGTCCCGGTGCTCCCGGGTGCTCTGGTCGACGAGCACCATCCGGTCCATGCCGGCCGCCGCGTAGAGCTGCCGGACGTGGTCCAGTGCGCCCCGAACGTCACCGGCGGCGGCCCGGTCGAGCTGGCCGGGCCAGTCACCGAACGCCTCGGCGATCGTGGTCTCCGGGCCGCCCAGCACGGCGGTGGCACGGGCCAGCGTGGCCGGATGCATGTAGTAGCGGGGGTGGTGGACCAGTTCCTCCATGTTCCACGGGTCGGCCAGCATCGGCTCGATGTCGGAGGTGTCCGGGTCCTGCGGGTCGGTGACGAGTTGGGCGACCTCCCGTAGGGCTCCCCGGATGGCGGTGGCCGGGTTGGCGCCGGACCCTCCGGAGTGGAAGGTGGCCGGGAATCCACCGGTCCGGTTGACGGCGAGGGTCCACACGATCGGCAGGGCCACGTCGTGGGTGGCGACGAGGATGTGGACGTCGAACCCGCGGGCGTGGATGAGGTCGATCAGGGCCTGGCTGTCCGGGTCGGTGATCGTCGAGGTGGGGATCACCGGCAGCGGCGTGGCCCGGTGCCAGGCGATCAGGAAGGCGTCCCGCTCGGCGAGTTCGAGCAGCGAGTGCAGGGCGGCCTCTTCCAGGCAGGAGCCGGCCGCGCAGCCGCTGGAGGAGTCGTAGAAGTGCTTGCGGTTCTCCCGTGGGTTGGCCCGGCGCGCGGCGCGGGCGGCCCGGCGGTTCAGCTTGTACCGGTACTCGTACTGGTAGAAGCCGATCTCGGCGGGTACCAGCACCGGCTGTCCGGTGCCGAGGTCGTGGCCCCACACCCAGTCCATCGGGCTGTCCGGGTGCACCGGGAGCACCCGGGCGGTGGGGTGGGCGAGCTGCTCGTCGGTGTGCCCGCCGAGGGTGGCCGGGTCGAGCGCGTGGTCGGCGACCTGGCGGTAGGTCAGCCCCTGGAGCACCGGCGCGTCGAACGGGAAGCCGCCGAGGCGCTCGTAGAGCTCGATGAGGCCGACCGGTTCGGCCTCCCGGAAGGTCATCGCCCGGCCGTGTCCCCACGCCGGCGCGTCCGGCATGATCGACATGCTCATGGCGAAGGGCGCCGCCGACTCCAGAATGATCTTCTGGACCGGGCCGAAACGCTCGTCGACGACCCGGTCGCGCAGCGCCCCCGGGACGACCAGTCGGGAGCCGTCCGCGGCCCGGGTCGGGTCGCCCGGCGCGGCCGGGTGGCTGCGCAGGGTCAGCGGCTCCGGCCGCCAGTCCAGGTCCGGCTGGAAGCGCGGTGCGCACGACGAGCAGTAGAAGTGCCGTGGGATCCGGTGCCTCCGCACGCCTGCCGCGCCGACCACCGCCAGCTCCCCGGGGGCCAGCGGCACGTCCGCCAGGTTCCGGGCGGCCGCCGCCAGCAGGTCCGGCAGCAGCGGGTCGCCGGTGCCGGTCCGCCAGCGGTTGAGGTCCAGGCGGGCCTGCAACGGGTGCTCCAGCACCGAACGCTCGCGGGACTCGGCGCAGACCGGGCAGCCGGCGTCGGTGCCCGGGACCCAGCGCGGGCCGATCTGCACCTCCTCGTCGTACACCCGCACCGACAGGTGCTCGCGACCGTCGGCGGCACTGCGGCGCCACTGCCCGGTCTGCCAGTTCAGGTCGAATCCGTAGTCGAGCGTCACGGTGGCGTCGACCGCGAGCAAAGGGGCCAGCGCGGTGAGCCACTCGTCGGCGGCGTCGGCGGTGAACCCCGGCCCGAGGTTGACCAGGTCGGTGTCAGTGCCCATCGGTCTGCTCCTCGATGTCGCCGGCCACCTCGACCGGGCCGTACCAGAACGGGAGTTCGCCCAGGACGGGATCGGCGTGCCGGGCGCGGCCGCGGAACCGGCGGCCGGTCGCCGCGGCCAGCGCGGTGACCTGCTTGCGCAGCGCGTCCACCACTCCGTCACCGGCGAGCAGCAGGGCGTCGGTGTGCAGGGCGGGCGCCGGCTCGCCGCCGGCCGCCCGGACCTGCCCGGCGGTGACCGCCACCCCCACGGCGGCCCGGACGGCGGTGTCCGGGTCCGGCCCCCAGGCCACGCCGAGCGTTTCCCCGTCCGGGGTGCGCACCCGGGCCAGCCGCCAGTCCAGGCCGGGCACCGCGCGCAGGTCGACGACGTGCGGCTGGGCGCCCAGACTCTGCCGGATCCGGCGTGTCTCCGGGTCCAGGTCCGCCGGGTCCACAGTGGGGACCTGCTCGGCCTCGGCGGCGAGCAGCCGCAGCGCGCCGTCGAGCAGCCACGTCTCCTCGGTCAGTCCGGCCGCGCCGCCGTCGGCCGAGCGCCGCATCCCCTCCATCGCCGCCGCGACGTACGCGGTCTGGAGGTCGGGCCCGCCGGCGAAGACCGAGCCGTTCCGGCCGTCGCGGTACGCCAGCTCGCGCTGCGACAGCGGCAGTTGGGGCAGTTCCGGTTCCCGGTCCCCCCGGGTGTACGGGCCGGTCCAGCGGGCGGTGAGGGCGGAGACCGCCGGGGTCAGGTCGTCGATCGTGGGCAGCGGAACGGGCTGGGCGTCGTCCAGCGGGTGCCAGCGCTCGTCGTCGGCCAGCGGCGCGCCGAGCACCACCCGGTCGGCGGTGAGCGCGTCGGAATGCACGACGTGCGCGTCCCGGCGGGTGTCCTGACCCGCGATGACGGTGAACAGCAGGTGCGCGGCGAGGGCGCCGGCAAGCGCGTCCGCGACCGGACGGGCGGCCGGCGGCACGTCGTCCGCCGCGGCCTGCTCCAGGACCCGGTCCCGCCACGCCGGCCACCCGGCGGCGGTCGCGGTGTCGGTCACCAGCGGACCGGCCACCAGCGCCCGGTCGTCCAGCAGCACCGGCAGCACCGGCACCGCGCCCGGCTCGGGCGTCTCGTCGGCGGAGAAACAGCGGATCACCGCGTCGAAGCCGGTCAGGTCGTCGGCCGCGCCTCGCGCCCGCGCCGCACCGATCCCGGCCCGGAGCAGCCCCCGCACCGCCGGCCCGGTGACCTCGACGGGGCCCACCACCGCGACCCGCGCCGCCCGCACCGCCGCGAAGGCGGCGTACGGGTCCGCGGACACCGCCTCCAGGTACGCCAGTGGCCCGGCCCACCGCTGCCGCTCGGCCTCGGTCGGCTCGGCGACGGTGTGCGCCGCGAAGTCCAGCAGCAGGTTGTGCCCCCGTAGCTGGTCGACCAGGTGGCGCACGGCCGGCCTGGCCCGCTCGGTGCCCAGCGCGGTCACCATCTCGTCCTCGGTGGTGCCGACGTCCAGCAGCGGCACACAGGTGTCGGCGACCCGGAACAGCAGCGTCGAGCCCCGCAGGACGAGCTGGTCGCGGCCCCCGGCGAGGTAGACGCCGTCGGGCGTCGGCGCGTAGTGCAGGTACGGTCGCGCGCGCAGTCTCATGACTTCTTCCCTCCGTACTGGAACAGGCCGCCGGGGCGCCTGCCGATCTCGACCACCCACTCGTGGGCGTGCGTGCCGTCGACCACCCCGGGAAGTGCCTCCTCCAGGTAGTCCACGGCCTTCCCGTCGGCCCGACGTTCGAGCATCCGCGGCAGCACCCGGGTGCCGAGGGCGGAGGTCAGGTCGACGTACTGCGGCTTCTGCTTCTGCCGGCGGGGCATGATGTCGGCCGGGCGCAGCGACCGGGGCGCCTCGTCGTCGAAGGCGGTCTTGACCACCACCTCCTCGGGTACGCCGTACCGGCCGCGCCAGCCGGTGAGGGCGAGCAGCCGCTCGGGGCCCTCCGGCGTGGCCAGCGCACCGTCCAGCTCGGCGCCGCCGTACCAGCGGCGGCGGCTCACCACCACGTCGCCGACGGCGATCCGCGGGGCGATCCGGGTACGGGCCCGGTCCCACGGGTTGCCGCCGTGCCAGAGGTCCAGCAGGTAGTTGTTGAGTCGGCCGCCGGTCGCCAGGCAGGACGCCACCGACAGGGGCGGTGGGAACAGCCCCGGGTGGCCGGTGCCCAGCGGCAGCACCCGCAGCCGCTGCCCGTCGGCGTCGGTGACGGCGAGCGTGTCGGTGTCCGGATCGTGCACCAGCCGCAGCGCGTACCAGTCGTCCGGGCCCAACCCGTCCGGCAGCACGCGAGGATGGGCGTTGACGTTGAGTCGGTGCAGCCCCAGGTCCTCCACGACCCGTGCGCCGTCCCAACCGAAGCGCTCGGCGAGCCGGTCGGCGAGGTACGGCAGCGCCCGCCCGCCGAGTCGCCGGTCGCCGTCGAGGAAGCGGGAGTAGAGCATGCCGTGCCCCGGCAGCCCGTCGTTGACGACCAACCGGTCCCCTGCCCACTGCGCGAGCACCCCGTAGCTGAGCGGGTCGCGCCGGAACTCCTCGGGCAGGTCGGCGACCAGCTCGTACGCCTGGTCGGCGGACCACCGCACCTCGGGCTCGCCCGCCTCGGCGGCCCGGGTGATCTCCGCCTGGCTGAAGGCCATGATCCGGCGGCGCAGCGCGTAGAGGCGCAGCAGCGGGTCGTCGCCGACCGGGCTGTCGTCGGTGAGCGTGGCGGCGTACTCCCCGGCCGCCACGGCCTGGGCGGACACCGCCTCGACGAGTTCGTCGGCGTGGTCGGCGAGCGGGACGCCGGCGCCGGCGCCGAAGCGCCCGACGAAGGCCCGGGTGGTCATCATGCGCACGTCGTGCAGCCAGTCGAAGACCGACAGCAGCTCCACCGCCGCGCCCAGGTCGGCCAGGTTGCCCCGGACCGGCTGGGTGTCCACGGTGGCCGGTGGGAGAAGGTAGTCCTCCTCCACCATCACCTGGGCCGGCCGCTGCGCCAGCCGGCTGACCCGGGCCAGGTCGGCGCGCAGGGTCGCCAGGTCGGCGCCTCGCTCCAGCACCGGCCCGTCGGCCAGCCGGGACAACCCGGCACGCACGTCGGTGAGGGCGTCGGCGGCCACGGTGTCCGGCCGGTCGAGCTGTTCGGCCAGGTCGGCGTCGCCGTTCTCGGCCTCGTTGAAGGTGCACAGGATGCCGCTGTCCAGCGCCCGCAGCACGATCTGCTCGGCGTCGGGCAGTGGGCAGCCGGCGTGCGTGGACACGTACGCGGCCACCGCCCGCGCGGGTCGCGGGCCCATGGCGATCGCGTCCATCAGCAGCTTGATCGGGCCCCGCAGGGGTGCCGAGAGGCGTTGGTAGCCGCCCTCGGTGGGGCGCAGGAAGAACAGCGCGCCCTGCTCCGGCTCCACGGCGGAGGTGGGCGAGAGCCCCACCCAGACGCCGAGCCGCTCCGCGCCGGCCGGTGGGTTCAGCCCGCCCAGCACGTAGGCGATCATGACGCGGTCCAGGCTGGGGAAGGAGTGCGCCCCGGTGAACGGCACGCCGCGTGGATCGATCCCGTCGGGGCCGGGCACGGCGATGCCGACAGCGGTGAACCGGGCCAGTGGGCTGGTCCGGACCATGGCCCGGGTGACGTACTGGATCAGGCCACGCTCGGACTTGCGGGCTCGGG
The DNA here is from genome assembly GCF_049847025.1 of Micromonospora sp. DT231. Taxonomy (NCBI): domain Bacteria; kingdom Bacillati; phylum Actinomycetota; class Actinomycetes; order Micromonosporales; family Micromonosporaceae; genus Micromonospora; species Micromonospora sp. DT231. Next base: position 470,479 of record NZ_JBNCNO010000005.1, read on the forward strand.
CGGCCACCGGTTGGCCGGTGGCCACGGCGGCCCGGTAGCGCTCGGCCTCCTCGTGCACCTCGGGGGCGAGCAGGGCCAGCGAACGGCGAAGGTCCTCGTCGCCCAACAGCCCGGCGAGGGTCCCCCGTTCCCGCTCGGCCGCCGCCGGGTGCTCGGCGACGAGCCGGGCCCGCAGCTCGTCGCGGCGATGCCGGGCGGCGACCCAGGCGGCCACGGCGGGCAGATGGGTGAGGTCGGTGCGGGGCTCCCGGTCGCGGGAGATGGCGCGGCGGGCCTCCACCAGGCGCTTGCGTTCGGCCTCGTCGGAGCTGGCCCCGATCAGCCGGTAGAGATCGTCGGCGCAGTGGGCGGCGCTGTCGGACAGCGCCCGGTCCACGTCGGTCAGGTCGGCCAGGAGCACGCGGAGCGTCGGGTCGGCGAGGCGGGCCCGGCGCAGCGGGTTGATCCGCAGTTGCCACAGGGGCTCCGCCGGTGAGGTGGTGGTGATCGGGGCGAGAGGCGCCGGGGCGGCGGGGGCGAGGGTCATGCCGCCCTCCCCGCGGCCGCGACGACCCGGACCCGGTCCCGGTTGAGCCGGTCCTGCCAGCTCTCACCGAGCACCTCGTCGACCAGCTCGCTGATCGCGTAGCACATGTAGTAGCGCTGCATGGGCGACACGGTGAGCAGCGGAAGCTGCTGGTAGAAGAGGTTGATCAGCACGCGGTAGGAGGCGAACCACTTGGTGGTCCGGTCGTAGGCGCCCGACGCGGCGACACTGCGATGGAAATCGGTGTCCGGCTGGTCGCCGGTCGGCACCACGTCGGGGGCGCTGGGCGGGCCCATCGCGGCGGTGTCCACACCGCCGGTGATCTCGTCGAGCAGGTCGAGGCTGAGCGTGCCGTCGGTCACGGCCGCGTCGAAGGTGCCGGCGCAGTAGGCGAACGCCGTCCGCCAGGCCGCCGCCGGGCCGCTGGGGGTGCCGGCGAGCCGCTGCTCGACCACCGGGCGCAGCACCGCCGCCTCCCGCGCCAACCGCTCCGCGAAGGCCGGGCGTACGTCCTGGGTGGGCCGCGCCCAGGCCAGGAACGCCTCGACGTGCGACCGGAACGAGTAGACGCCGTGCGCCAGCCCCAGGAAGTAGGAGTCGGCGAGCGCCGCGAAGGCCTCGCCGAGGCGTACGGCGCCCTGCTCGGGGCGGAGCGCCAACTCGTCCACGGTGTCCAGCAGCGGTGTGGTCAGGACGCTCTGCGCCACCTCCCAGCCGGGCAGGGCGCGCAGCGCCGGCTGTTGGGGGCCGGTGTCCTCCCGGCACAGCAGCAGCACCGCGCCGTGCTCGGCCATCGGCAGGTACGGCGGGGGCACCGCCTCCAACCGGCCGAACTCGCGGGCCTGGGTGAGGTAGTCCTCCTCGCTCAGGGCACGGGCCGGGTCCAGTGGGCCGGCGTCCATCCCCGCGGCGACGGTGGTCCAGTCCACGCCCCCGGCGCCGCCGTAGGCGACGACGTCGACGTGGGGACCGTGCCGCCACCCGCGACGGAGGTGGACGACGGCGTTGCCGTCGTCGTGCAGCGCACGGGCCACCGGCACCACGGATCGTGCCAACCAGGGAAGCGTCAGGGGCCCCCTGGTGTAGAGCCGCACACCGATCACGTCGGTGGCCGGCTCATACGCCTCGGTCGTCATGTCGACGCACCTTTCCGGAATTGTATCGACGAGCAGGAAATTCACTGGGAATTCAATTCTCGACCCGCGCGGCGATCGAACAACAATGTTCCTGACAACTGTCAGCAATTCGCTGACGGCGAGTCCCGGCGGGTGGTTTGCGCCTTTTGAGCGACCTACGCTAGGGTCTACTCATGTCTGCTGACACCGGCGCGCGTCAATTGGGCGGCGAGTCCGTGAATCGCCGAGGCCCGCTCGCCATGGGCGTCGTCACAATGATCGTCTACGGATTGCTCTGGCTGATCGTGGGCGTGACCGGCCTGCCGGTGCCCACCGGCGTCCGACTCGCCCTCGACCTGGTCGCCGTGGTCGCCGCCGTCGCCCTCCTGGTGGCGGGCCGGCGGTTGCGGGCGCGCGGCCCGTCCCGGGTCCGCCGCGTCCACCCGCACTCGATGCGCTGGTTCCACCTGGTCAACCTGGCCCAGACCGCGTTGATCCTCGGCGCCGTCTTCGGGCTGCTCCAGGCCGGTTCACCAGGGCTGATCGTGGTGGCCGTCTGCCTGGTCGTCGGGTTGCACTTCCTGCCGCTGGCCAAGATCTTCGACGTCCCCGGCTACTGGTGGACCGGCGCGCTGCTGATCCTGGTGGCCGCGGCCGGCGCGACAGCGTACGGTTTAGACACGGGCAACGAGACCGTACGCGCGGTGGTCGGCCTGCCGGCCGCCGTCGCGCTCTGGTCCACCGCGCTGGACGTTTCCCGGCGCGGCTGAGCGAGGGCCAGGCGCACCGACGTCGGCTGCACTCGTCCAACTTCGACTTGGACGAGCACAGCCGACGTCAGCCGCGTCAGCAGGTGCTGGGCGAGCGGGTGGGCGAGGGCGACAGGTGGTTCTCGCCGCCGTTCATCCACTGTGTCCGATCGCCGGTCCGGCTGGTCTCGGTCCGACTCTGACTGTCGTTCAGCAGGTGCTGGACGAGCAGGTCGAGGAGGAGGACGAGGTGCCGATGCTGCCGCTCGACGCGCCCAGCTCCGGCAGGGCCACGCCCTGGGCGACCTCGAGGACCTCCAGGTCGGCGATCTCGAACGAGTCGAAGGTCTTGTCGTCCTGGGCGGCGGCCTGGGTCTCGTCGATGCTCATGTCATTTCTCCCTCTGTGGTGAAGGGCTTTTCTTCAACCCTTCCGGTGAAATCAATTCTGGCCCCACCAAACGACCGTGTCCATGCTTTGCCAGCGCCTGCTGACACATATCACGGTGGCAATTACACAAGCGCCGGCCGCAATCGGGAAAGGGCCGCCCGGGGGCAAGGTGAGAGCCTTTCGGAGAAGGCGCACACCAGGCCCGGACGGCCCCCGCGACGACGCTTCGGCGGGTCATTCGCGGCCCAGCTCCGCGCCGGCCCGCAGCGCCCACTCCGCGCCGTTGAGCAGCTGCCAGCCGTCCTCGGTGCGCCACGTGCCCAGCTCACCCTCCGGCCGGCTGCCGAGCAGGAAGTCCCCCACCGACGTCTCGCGCAGCCAGTCCAGCCGCAACACCCGGGCGGCCAGGTCGGCGTCGCCGATCCCCAGCCCGCACGGCGCCAGCCCCATCGCCGTCGCCACGAGGTACATCGTCTGGTAGACCACCCCGCAGTGCCGCAGCGTCATCCCGTAGGCGATGCCCGCGTACTTCCAGGACAGCCGCTGGAAGCGGGAGGTCAGGGTGATCAGCACGTCACCGTTCGCCTCGCCGCCGGTGGCTCCCGCGGCGACGTCCAACATCGCCGCCCGGTCGGCCGGCTCGTCGTTGACAAGCACCAACCGGTGCGCCACCGAGTCGTAGAACCAGATCCCGGCGTCCAGGCCCGCGCAGCGGCGCACGGTCAGGTACAGCTCGATCTCGTACGCCGACCCGCCGGTCGGATAGGGCCGCCCCACGATCTCGTTGCCGGTCGGGTCGCCCTCGGCACCGCGCAGCACCCGCACCCGGCCCACCCGGTAGAGGAACTCGCCGAGCTGGCGCAGGGTGAGCGGCTCCTCGCCGTAGGAGCGGATGGACCGGCGACCCTCCAGCGCGACGGTGAACGCCGGATCCCGGGCCAGCACCTCGTCGAGGTCCGGGCGGTACAGCTCCACGGTGCGGCCCACCGGCGGCTCCTTGACGGCCGGCAGCGGCGGGATCTCCCCCCGGTGCGGGTAGATCCCGCCGATCGGGTCGTCGTAGCGACCGGGGCGGGTGCGCGAGTGGAAGAGCAGGTCGTGGAAGGACCACTGGCGCAGCGTCGGATCCGTCTCGGACTCGAAGCCGCCGGCGCTGTCCCCCGCGTCGACGAGGCCCGCACCGACCAGATGACCCAGGAGCGTGCCGACCGCCGCGACGTCGAGGTCGTCGCCGGCCAGGTCCATCGGGGTACGCGGGGCGCCCAGCTCGGCCACCAGGCGTCGGGCGGCCGGGTGCACCAGGAGCACCCGGTGCCGGGCCAACGGCGACTCCAGCACCAGCGCGCCCTCCCGGGAGCGGCAGAAGGCGAAGCGGGACAGCCGCACCCGGGCGGCCGGCGCCACGGTGACCGGCGCGTACTCCGCTCCCGGCGCGGTCCGCTCCAGCCGCAGCATCTCCTGCTCGGCCGCGACGACGCCGCGGGCGAGCAGGTGGGGCGCCCGGTCGAGGAACCCGCGCAGTTGGGCGGCCTCCCGCCCGGTCAACCCGCTGAGCAGGTCGGCGGGGTCGACCGGCCCGTCGGCGAGCCGGCGGAGCGCCGCGGTGAGCCCGTCGCCGACCTGCCGCATCGCGACCACGCCGGCGGGGCTGGTGAGGACGATGCGACCGGCTTCGAACTCCGCCCGGACGTCGTCGCGGAACCCGACGACCGTGCCGTCGGTGAGGGTTGTCGTCTGCATGGTGCACTCCGTATCCGTCGCGGGGCTGGTCTCGGGTCTCGCCGCCACGGATCCCGGACCTCGCCGGACACGACGCAACGAGGCGCCGCCACCACTGTCACCGGCCACCCCCGCCGCCGTCGTCGACTGATGACGCGCGCACCGCACTCCGGTGACACCGGTCATGCCGGGCTCGTGACACCAGTACCGGCATCCGTGACGGACATCGTGGTGGCGCTGGCCGAGGCGTGGGGTCCGGGCAGAGGCTGGCCGTGCCCCCTCCTGCCCGGCGGCGGGCGGAGGCCGCGGACGGGAGGTCACGGGTGGAGACCGGCGAGGCGAACTACGTACGACGGCTGCTGGACGCCCTGCAACGGCAACCCGGACGGCAGGTCCTGCACCGACCGGAGGGATCGACGTCCGGCGGCGCGCTCGCCGCGGCGATCCTGGCCACCGCCGTCGGACTGGCCCGCGCGGGTGTGGCCCGCGGGGAGACGGTGGCCGTGCTGACCGAGCCGAACGTGCCGGCCATGCTCGTCACCCGGTACGCCGCGCACCTGCTCGGCGCCACCGTCACACACGTACGCTCGATGAACGCCCGCGCCGACGGTGAGCACCTGTCCACGGTCGCCCGCCTGCGGGTGCTGCGCGCCACGGGTGCCCGCACCCTCGTTGTCGACGCGACGAACGCCGGGCGGGGTCGGGAGTTGGCCGCCGCGGCGCCCGCGCTGACGGTACTGGCCGTCGACGACCTGCGCCGGCACCGGTCGGGTCGCCTCCCGACCGCCGCCTGGCACCCGGACGACATCGCCGTGGTCGACCTGACCAGCGGCAGCTCCGGTGACCCGAAGCTGGTGCGGCAACCGTTCGGCGCCCGCGACACCCGGATCCGGGTGTCCGCCGGCGACGGCGCGCCCGACTGGCCGGTGACCATGCTGTCGGTGACCCCGGTCAGCCACGCCACGGCGACGATGGTCGACGCGGTCCTGATCGGCGGGGGCGCGGTGGTGCTCCGCGACGGCTTCGGCCTGGACGACGTGGTCGACGCCGTCGTCCGGCACCGGGTGACGGACGTCTACCTGGCGGTGCCGCACCTCTACCAGCTTGTCGACCGGCCGGAGGCCGCCCGTCGGGCGCTGCCCTCGCTGCGTCAGGTGCTCTACAGCGGCACCTTCGCCGCTCCGACCCGCATCGCCCAGGCGGTGACGCTCTTCGGTGAACGGCTGACCCAGCTCTACGGCAGCACCGAGGCCGGCGGCATGTGCACCCTCACCCCGCTCGATCACGCCGAGCCGGAGCTCCTGCCCAGCGTCGGCCGGCCCTTCTCGTGGGTCGATCTGGAGATCCGCGAGGCCGACGGCCGGGCCGCGACGCCGCGCGGCGTCACCGGCGAGGTCTGGGTACGCGCCGCGACCACGATGGCCGGCTATCTCGGCGACCCGGCGTTGACCGCGCAGACGATGCACGACGGTTGGCTGCGCACCGGCGACCTGGCCCGCTTCGACCGCTACGGATACCTCCACCTCGTCGGACGCATCGGCAGCGTGATCAAGGCGAACGGCTTGAAGATCCATCCGTCCACCGTGGAACGGGTGCTGCTCGCTCACCCGGCGGTCGCCGACGCCGTCGTGTACGACCGACGCGACCCGCGCCACGGCGAGACCGCCCACGCCGCGGTGCAGCTGCGTCCGGGGGTCCGGTGTGGTGCCGCCCAACTACGCGACCACGTCGCCGCCGGGCTCTCGCCGGCGCACGTGCCGGCCGGCTTCTCGTTCCTCGACGCGCTGCCGCTGACCGTGTCGGGAAAACCCGACCGCGTCGCCCTCCGCGCCGCCGCCGACTGACCCGCCGTTCAGTCGAAATGGAATATCCGGACGGTCAACGCCCGACGACTGTCGGCCGGAGAGCCGCGATGGTCGGACGAGCGGCCCCTACCGTCGACGTCGTTGATGCGAAGCTGACCAGGTGACGATCAGGGTTCTGCTCGCCGAGGACATGAACATGGTCCGCGGCGCCCTCCTGGCACTGCTCGCCCTGGAGCCCGACATCGACGTCGTCGCCGAGGTGGCGTCCGGTGACGACATCCTGCCGGCGGCGCTGGCGCAACGGCCGGATGTCGCGGTGCTCGACATCGACCTGCCGGGAATCAACGGGCTGACCGCGGCGGGTCTGCTGCACGAGCAGTTGCCGAGCTGCCGCTGTCTGATGCTGACCAGCCTCGGCCGGCCGGGCAACCTGCGCCGGGCGATGGCGGCGCACGTCGCCGGCTTCATCCTCAAGGACGCCCCGCCGGAGATCCTGGCCGACGCGATCCGGGGCGTGGCGGCCGGCCGTCGGGTGGTCGACCCGCAACTCGTGCTCTCCGCCTGGGACAGCGCCGAATGCCCGCTGACCACCCGCGAGGCCGAAGTGCTCCGGCTCACCGAGAAGGGCGCCGAGCCGACCGAGATCGCCAAGCGGCTGTTCCTGTCCCCCGGGACCGTCCGCAACTACCTGACCACCGCGGTGACGAAGCTCAACGCCCGGAACCGGATCGACGCGATCCGGATCGCCCGCGACGCCGGCTGGCTCTGACCCCTGCCGGCCGGCCCGGTCAGGACGCGAGCTGGGCGGGCGCGTCCACGGAGGCGGGCAGGCTCACCGGCAGCTCGGCCTTGAGCCGGAACCAGCCGTCCGGGGTGCAACAGGTGACCAGGCGGCCGCCGAGCGCCCCGGCCCGGTCGCTGAGGTTGCGCAGCCCGCTGCCCCCGTGCTCGGACGGCAGGCCGGGCCCCTGGTCGGCGCCGTCGTTGGCGATGGTGAAGAGCACGCGCCCGCCCTGCTCGCTCACCAGGACCTCGCAGTTGCGCGCCCTGCTGTGCCGCAGCAGATTGGTGACTCCCTCACGGAGCACGGTGGCGAGCACGGTGCTGACCGCCTGCGGCAGCGGGGGGTGGTCGATCTCCATCCGTACCCGGATGCCGGCGGCGGCCAGCACCGACTGCGCCGAGCGGGCCTCGTCGCCCAGCGACATGTCGCGGTAGCCGCTGGCGAGCTCCCGTACGTCGGCCAGCGCCTGCCGTGAGATGCCCAGGATGTCGTCCAGCTCGGCGAGCGCGCGGTCCGGGTTGCGGACCACCAGGCGGCGGGTCAACTCGCTCTTGAGGGTGACCGCGGAGAGGCTGTAGCCGAGCAGGTCGTGCAGGTCACGGGAGAAGCGGAGCCGTTCCCGGATCACCGCCAACCGGGCCAGTTCGGTGCGGGTCGTGTGCAGCTCACCGACCAGGATGGACATCTGGGACAACCCGTAGACGATCAAGCCGGTCAGCATCGTGGACACCGTCGTGTACGCGACGAGCAGGACCTCGCTGGTCATCGCCGACTGGATCACGACGGTGCCGAACACCGTCGCCGCGAACGCCACGACGGAGCGGGGAGGCGCCAGCATCAGCAGGAAACTGCCCGCGACGAAGCCCGGCATCCCGACCCAGGACTGCCCGAAGACGAAGAACGGCAGGAAACCGAGGAGCGTCTGGGCGGCGAGCAGCCCCAGACGGGCCGGCGCGGCGAGCCGACGGGCCCGATCGGTCAGGAAGAACAGTTGCAGTGACAGCAGGCCGCCCATCGACACCAGGGCGAGCACGACCGCGCGGGGCTCCTGCGCCGCCTCGAGGATGTTGAGCAGCGCGACCAGGCTGAGCCCGGTGACGACGGTGGCGACCACGGCCCGGGCCAGTCGCGACGCCGTGGGGCCGGTGCGCACGTCGTCGTTGAGCGGTCTCGAGTCGTCTGACGGTGTCCGGTCCATGTGCACGCCCCCCGAGCGCCGATCTTCTCCGCGCGAGCGTATGCGAACGCGCCCTCGCGGCGGATCCGCGATGACGGCGGAGTTCGATGTTACGGTCTGCGCCGCCCGAGCGGGGGGCAGCATCACTCGTGCGCCCGCCCCGCGGACTGCCCGTCCCCGCTGGTCGCCGCCGCCGGCTCGGTCGGCGCGCCGGCGACCGCCACGCCCGTCGCGAGCAGATGCGCCACCGCCTCACCGACAAGCGTCGTCGGCAGTCCCACGGCCACCGTCAGCTCCGCCACGGTGCGCGGCACGGCCAGCGCCTCGACCAGCGGGCCGCCGTCCGGACGGTGCAGGACCACCCGGTACGCGCCGCCGGGCACCTCCAGCACCAGAGCACCCGACTCGCGGCGCGCCTGGACCGCCGGGGAGAGCCACACCGGGCGGTCCGCGGGCGGCGGTGCCACCCGGAACGACGCGCTCGGGGTCAGGGGCACGGCCGACAGCCACGGACCGAGGCCGTCGTCCAGGCCCACCGACCGGACCACCACGTGCTGAAGGCGGTCCAGCAACGCGGCCAGCCGGCGACGCAGGTCCTCGACGCCGCCGTCCGCGACACCCCGGAGAACGTTCTCCAGGGACACCGGGCCGAAGCTCATCCGGCGCAGCGACTCCACGGTCGTCGGGTCCGGATCGGTCACCCGGATCTCACCCCACCGGGTCAGCAGCAGCACGCTGCCGTCCGGGGCGCCGGTCTCCACGAGCACGTCCTCCGGGAACGACCAGAGTGCGACAGTCCTGACCTGCCGGCCGGGTTGCCGCCACGACATGTGGCTGTTCACCTGGGCCTCCTCGCTCCGGCGACTCGCCGATGGATCAGACAAAGATCGGAATCGGGTTCAGGTCCTCGTACCTCGTGGCGGTATCCAGCCGCCCGAGGTGGACCGGCAGGTCGAAGAGGCGCCCCGGCCCGAACCTGGCCCAGAAGTGCCGCAGACCCGGTACGAGCACCTTCACCACAGGCAGGCCGATGTCCGGCCGCGTCTGGTCGAGCACCAGCAGCTCCATGCCCTGCGCCGCCACCGCCCGCTGCACGGTACGGATGTCGTCGCGCAGGTCGGTGCCCGGGACGTAGCCGTAGTCGGCGGGCGTACGGGCCGACACCTCGGCGTTCGGCCGCAGCCAGGGTTGGTTGGCCACCGTCGCGCTCGCCCACCAGCGGCGGGCCTCCGGGTCGTCGCAGGCGTACCCACTCCCCTGGGCGTCCACCTCGACCACGGCGGGCAGCAGCTGGTTGACCTCGGTCAGTGCCCGGCGCAGCGCCACCGCCGGGTCGAGATGCGCACCGAAGCCGAAGACGATGTCCTCCGCCGGCTTGTCCGTGCGCCGGGACAGGGCCACGAACGTCGGCACGCCCAGGTCGGCGGTCAGGTCCAGAGCCCACACCTCACGGTGCAGCCGGCGGTGCACCTGCCGCAGCTCGACCATCCACCCGTCGGCGAAGGCGTCGAGGTCCACCCCCGGCTGCCGGGTGCGGTTGTACCACCACAGCGCCACCGCGTCGCGCTCCACCAGCTCGAAGAAACCCTGGCAGATCGCGTCCTCCAGGCTGGCTCCGGCGGCGTTGCCGTTCGAGTCGGCCCGCAGGCACCGCTGGCTGGCCTCCGCCGGGGTGCCGTAGTAGAGCAGGGCGGTGGGGAGCAGGCGCTGCCGCCCGGTGGTCAGCGACCACACCGGCGTCCAGTCCAGCTCGGCGTGCTCGTCGAAGCGCGGGCCGACGTACTGGAACGCCGAGTGCCGGGTGTTCCAGGCGGCGCGATCGGCGTACTGGCGGTCGTCGAACAACTGCACCGCGTTGGGGTGGACGGCCTCGTCGCCCAGCTCGCCGAAGCGGGCCCGGATGCGCAACTCGTCGCCGTGGAACGTGCCCGACTGGCGTTCCAGCGCCTCACAGAGCGCGCTCACCCGAGCCTGCTCGGCGGTGGCGCCCTTGCCGCCGTGCTCACTGCGCAGACCTCGACGCAGGTCGTCCAGGCCGCGCACGTCCAGGGCGAGGTTGGCGCCCGCGCGGTAGGAGTGCAGGAACTCCGGCCCGTGCGTGTCCCGGCGGATCTCCCGGACCAGCCCGGTGACCGGGCTGACGAGGTGCTCGTACCGCTGCCACACCTGCTCCGGTGAGAGCGCCCGGTGGCCACCACCGTCGGTCGACGCCTTGGGCCGGCTGACCGGGGTGACCGGGCGGCGGGTGCGCTCGCGGACGAGCTGCGGGTCGCCGCAGGAGGGGCACTGCGGGCGGGCCCGCAGCTCGTGGCGCCGCCCGTCGAGGGTGAGGGTGTCCACGGTCCACACCGCCTGCTGACCGGCGTAGCGGTGGCCGGCCAGCCACTTCGTCGCTTCGAGGGCGACGAGGTGGGCGGCGACGGCCGCCGACGGCGGCACGGCGGCGGCGGGACGGGGCACCGGTCCGTCGCGTCCGAGGACGCGCTGCACGTACGCCTCGGCCCGCCGGTGCAACCAGAGCCGGTGCGCCAGGCAGTGCCAGCAGGCCTGACCCGGTCGCAGCACCGGGCCGATCCAGAGCTGGGTGCCGACCGGGCGGGCCAGCAGCCAGGGTCGTGCGGCTTCGCTCTGCCGCCGGTTCACCGCGGCCAGCTCGGCGTCGAGGTAGTCGGCGCAGAGCACCACGTCGAGGTCGGCGGCACCCTCGCCGGTCATCAGGGTGAGGCCGGCGGTGGCGCAGGCCTCGCGTACCGCGGTGTCGTCGACCCCGCCCACGGCCTGGACCCGGACGGCGGCGCCGGTCAGGGCGGAGGTCGCGGCATCGCTGTCCAGCCCGGCCGACTCCCAGTACGCCACGGCCCGCGGGTCGTGCTGTCCACGACCGGGGGTACGGGCGACGAGCAGGCCGGCCTCGGCCAGGTCGCGGACCAGGCCCGCGCATTCCTCCGGGGCCTCCCGCAGCACCGTCGCCACGTCGCGGGTGCCGTCCAGCAGCGGGGTGAGGTGTTCCATCCGGGCCGCCTGGACGGCCGTCACACCGTGCTCCGAGAAGAGGTACGTCGCCTCGCCGGCGACGACCTCCGGACGCAGGTGCCGCCGGAAGCCCACAAGAGACGGCTCCACGACCCCGGTCATCTCAGGCGGCCCGCTCGTCGTGAGCGGCGTCCGCCAGACAGATCCAGGTGAAGGCGGCAGCCGCGGTGTCGGACGTCGTCCACCCGTCGTGCTGGCTGATCCGCAGGCCGGAGCTCGCACTGGCGAGGCCTCGGAAGGCGTTGGCGGTACCCGCCACACGGGAGTCGCGGTCGGGGGCGGATGAGTGCGCCATGGTGATCCTCGTTCCGGGTGGGGCAGGGGATCAGGCTCGCCCTGCGATGGAGAAATGGTGTCGTCGCGGGGGGTGGCCCCACCAGTGCCGACGTCACCGACCCGATGTGAAAAACACACGTCGACGCGGTGGGGAAATTCAGGTTCGCCGGCCGCGCAATTTCATGTCCGTCTCGGGATCGGCGCACTGTTCCGGGCACGGTCGCGCCGCCATGCTTTTGGGCAACGTCGGAATGGCCCTGGCAACGCCGGCCAGCGACGACTCTCTCACCAGCGGGGTGGCCCAATGAGCATTCGAATTGTCGTCTGCGACGACCACGCTCTGGTCCTGGACGCGTTCGCGGAGACTCTGCGGACGGTCCCGGGCTTCGAGATCGTCGGTCTCGTCAACGGTGGCCAGCACGTGGTCGCCACGGTCCGGCAGCTGCGTCCCTCCATCGTGCTCCTGAGCATGGGGATGGCCGGCACCGACTGCCTTCAACTCGCCCGTCAGGTACGCGAGGCTCTCCCCTCCTGCGGCGTCGCGCTGATCGCCGCCGCGCCCACCCGAGCCCTCGTGGATCGTGCGGTGGAGGCGGGCGTCCTCAGCGTGATTCCGAAACACGCGCGCCTGTCCCACCTGGTCGGCGCGGTCCGCGGGGTGGCCGCCGGCTGCCTCACCATCGACCCGGCCCTGATCGGGCCACCCGGGGCGCGGGCGCAGGCCCTGTCCCACCGCGAGAGGGAGATCCTCAGCCTCACCGTCGGCGGCGCCTCGGTGAAGGAGATCGCGAAGGAGCTCTTTCTCTCCGCCGGGACGGTCCGCAACCTCTCCTCCTCCGCGATGCGCAAGCTCAAGGGGCGTAACCGTTTCGACGCCGCCCGCATCGCCTACGAGCAGGGCTGGCTCTGACTGCCTGTGACATCTGTCCCGGACCGCGGTGATGTCGGTCAGCGACGCCACTCTCCGGCCGCCGGACGCCCTAGCGTCCTGGAAAACCAATCGAAAGGGAAAAAACGTGACAGCACCGGAGCACCCCCGATGAGCGCCCTGGTAGTCGACGGGCTGCGCAAGCGGTACCGCGGACACGAGGCAGTGGCCGGCATCGGCTTCACCGTCGAGCAGGGGGAGATCGTCGCCCTCCTCGGCCCGAACGGCGCCGGCAAGACCACCACGCTGGAGATCCTGGAGGGCTTCCGCAGCCGCGACGCCGGCCACGTGGAGGTGCTGGGCCGCGACCCGGGCGACCGGGCCGAGCGACGCTGGCTGCGGGAGCGGGTCGGCCTGGTCCTCCAGGACATCGCTGTGGAACCGCACCTGCGCGTGCGGGAGACGATCGCCCGCAGCGCCGGCTACTACCCGGCCCCCCGTGACGTGGACGAGGTAATCCACCTCGTCGGGCTCGACGAGAAGCGCGACGCCAAGGTGAAGGACCTCTCCGGCGGGCAGAAACGCCGGCTGGACCTCGCCCTCGGCGTGATCGGCGACCCGAAGCTGCTCTTCCTCGACGAACCCACCACCGGTTTCGACCCGACGGCCCGCCGCGGCGCCTGGGAGGTCGTCCGCAGCCTGCGCGATCTCGGCACCACAGTCGTGCTGACCACCCACTACATGGACGAGGCGCAGGCCCTCGCCGACCAGATCGTGGTGCTCAACGCGGGCCGCGTGGTCGCACAGGGCACCCCGGAGACGATCGGCGGCCGCGACACCGCCCGTACCCGGATCCGCTTCGCCCGGCCCGACGGCGTGGCGCCGGAGGAGCTGCCCGTCGTCCCCAGTGAGATCGACGAGACGAACGTGACCATCGAGGTGGACGACGCCACCGAGGCGTTGCACCGGCTGACCGGCTGGGCGCTGGCACGCGGGACGTCGCTGCATCGACTGGCGGTGGAGCAGCCCACCCTCGAGGACGTCTACCTGAGCCTGACCGGCGACGCCGCCGGCCAGCCCGAAGCCTCGCCCACGTCACGTCGGGAGCGCCGCAGGAACCGGAGGGCAGCATGACCACGTTGAATCCCGTCGCCGTCGACGTCACCGACGCGACCACCGACCGCCCGTCCCGCCGCCGCCGCGGCGACCTGGCCGTGCTGCTGCACCAGATTCGGTACGAGCAGCTGTCGTTCTGGCGCAACCCACAGGCCATGATCTTCACGTTCGTCTTCCCGATCGCGTTCATCGCCATCATCGGCGCGGTCTTCGGTGGCGGTGAGGCCAGTGACTTCTTCTACGGCCGCACCGGCATGCAGTACTACACCGCGACGATCGCCGCCGTGTCGGTGCTCGGGGCCTGCTACGGCCAGCTCGCCATCGCGCTCGCCGCCCGACGGCAGACCGGCGTGCTCAAGCGACTGCACGCCACCCCGCTGCCGGCCTGGATCTACTTCGCCGGGCTCCTCGCACACTGCCTGATGGTCAGCGTCATCGACGTCGTCCTGGTGGTGAGCGTGGGCGCGCTGTACGACGCGCCGGTGCCCGCCGACTGGGCCTCGGTCGGTGTCACGCTGCTGCTCGGCTCGGTCTGCTACTGCGCCCTCGGTGCGGCGGTCGCCTCGCTGGTCAGCAACTCCGAGGCGGCCCCCGCGGTGGTGCAGTTCGTACAGTTCCCGCTCGTCTTCATCTCCGGCAGCTACTTCCCCATCCACTCCGACACGTTGAACACCCTGGCGGGGCTGCTGCCCGTGAAGCCGTTCAACGACGCCCTGTTGTCGGCGTTCACCACGGCCGACGGCCTGCACTGGAAACAACACGGCGTCCTGCTCGCCTGGGGCGTGCTGGGCACCCTGATCGCCGTCCGTCGGTTCCGCTGGGACCCGCGCCCGGAGTGATCCGTGGCCGTACCGGCCCGCCAGCACGGCGGCGTCCGGACGGTGAGTTCCGGCCCTGGTTCCGGAGCTCGCCGCCCGGACGTCGCCGTTCTCGTCCGCGGCTGCGGCTGCGGCTGCGGCTGCGGACAGATGCAGGGGGCGCGGCACGGCGTGGACGCGGGCAGGGTCAGCGGGACGGGGACGTGCTCACGCGGCTGGCTCGCTCACGGTGGACCATGCTCGTCGGTGACCCCAGCCGCAGGCGTGCCGGGCAATGCCGATCAGCCACCGGCGGACCGTCCCTCGACGGCGTGAGGCGGAGGGCACGGTGCCTGGTCGCTGTGCCTGTCGAGCTGCCCCACCAGTGGGGCGGGCCTGCCCGTGGCCAGCTGCGTGCCGGTGTCCGGTTGCGTGCCGGTGGCCGGTTGCGTGCCCGTGGCCGGTTGCGTGCCCGTGGCCAATTGCGTGCCGGTGGCCGGTTGCGTGCCCATGGCCAATCGCGTGCCCATGGCCAATCGCGTGCCCGTGGCCGGTTGTGTGCCCAAGGCCAATTGCGTGCCCAAGGCCGGTTGCGTGCCCAAGGCCAATTGCGTGCCCGTGGCTCGCCGCGCGGTTGTGGCGCCGCCGCACGGCAGTCCGCCTGTCGTGCCCTGGATATCACCCTCGGGGCGCAGACCGAGGCGAGCGCCGCCCGGGCCAGCCCGCCCCACGGATGGGGCAGCTCGACAGGCACTGACCAGCACCCCCTGCCCGGCCGCGCTTCGGGCGTCCGCGCGACACCGCCTAGCCGCGTCGTCCGGCACGGCCACGACGTCGGCCCTGCGCCGGTCGGCGCGGCGCGATACGCGCCGGTCGGCGCGGCCGTGCGGAGTCCGGCACAGGCGACTGCGCCCGACCCTCGGCCGAGGCCGTGGATCGGGCGCAGTGGTTCGGGCGCAGTGTGATCGGGCGCGGTGTGATCGGGCGCGGTGTGATCGGGCGCGGTGGGCGGCCGGGGGTCAGTGGGCGAAGGCGTTGAGGTTCCAGCGCTGGCTGCGCAGTCGCTCCTGCCAGGGCTCCCCCAGCACGTCGTCGACGATCTCCGCGACCGCGTGGCACATGTAGTAACGCTGCAACGGGGACACGGTCAACAGCGGCAACTGCTGGTAGAACAGGTTCGTCAACAGGTTGTACGAGGCGAAGAACGGCGACGGCGACTCGGTCACGCCCGAATCCCCCACCGCCCGGTGGAAGTCGGTGTCGGGTTCACCGGCGAGGCGCCGCCGGGGCCCACCGTCCGGGCCCACCGAGTCGACCAGGTCCGGGGTGAGCATCCCGGTCGCGGCCGCGTTGTCGAGTGCGCCGGCGCAGTAGCCGAGCGAGGCCCGCCAGCCCGACGCGGCGGGTGACGGCGCGTCGGCGAGCCGATCGGCGACCACCTGCCGGATCTGGTCGGCCTCCTTCGCGAGACGGTTGGCGAATGTGGTCCGGACCTTGCCGGCCGGCTTCGCCCAGGCCAGGAATGCCTCGGCGTGCCAGCGCAACGAGAGAGCCCCGTACGCGGCGCCGAGGGCGTGCGTGTCGGCGAGCGCGACGAACGCCTCGGCGAGGCGTACGGTCGCCCGCTCCGGGTGGGCGGACAACTCGTCGACCAGGCGCATCAGCGGCCGGCCGAGCGTGCTCCGCACGACATCCTTGAGCTGGCCGAACACCGGTGCTGGCTCCTCCATGCCGGCGGCCCAGAGGAACTCCACAAGACCGTGCGGCTGCAGGGTGCCGTACGGGTGTGGCAATCCCTCCAGCCGGCCGAACTCCTCGGCCTGAGCCAGGTACACCTCCTCGGTGAGTGCGGTGGCGACGTCCAGCGGCCCGGCGTTGAGCCGCGCGGCGATGGAGTGCCAGGGTGGCGGCGGACCGAAGGCGCGCCGCGCGATGATGTCCACGTGTGGGCCGCGCAACCAGCCCCGCCTGAGATATACGATGCGTCCACTGCCCTCGGCGACGGTCCGCGCGACAGGTACGACGTGGTCGGCGAGCCAGGGCAGGCTCACCGGCCCCCGGGTGTACAGGCGCAGACCGGTCACGCCTGTGGTGTCCAGTTCCACGGTGTGCGGTGGCACGGCGTCAGCCAGCATCTCCATGACCTCCCATAGGCATCGGAAACCGTCCACTGGTGCCGGTTCGGATGAGCGGTTCCGCCGACTGCCGGCGGCCGTTCCGCCTCGGATCATCCGGGCTTGCGAGCAGCGCGGGAAAGTGCTGGAAACGATCCGCTGACAAGTGTCACCCCGCTTTGCGTACGACTGTGAAAAACGCACATGACGGAACGTCAGCGGGACGATGACAAGTGTCCCCGACCGACCCTCCGACACCTTCCGGACGCGCTTTCGCGCCTCATCATCAAGGCGTGGCGCAATGGCCCGGACCGGGCCGCCGGACGCACCGGAATTCGCACCACCCCGTTTTCGGAAAGGACCACCGTGTCCACTCGTCGTCAGTTGCTGCGCCTCGGTGCGGCGTCGGGCATCCTCGGCGCGACCGGTGGCCTCGCCAGCCTCGCCGACCGGCTGGCCGACACGCCCGCCGCGGCGGCCACCGGCGCGCCGCCGGCCGCCGTCCCGGCGCCGTTCACCGTCCCGCTCACGGTGCCTCAGACACTGCGGCCGGTACGTCGTACGGCCACCGCCGACTACTACTCGGTCACCATGTACCGCCGCCGGTTGGAGATCCTGCCCGGCACCCGCACCGAGGTCTACACCTACAACGGTGACCTGCCCGGGCCCACCATCCGGGCCCGCTCCGGTCGTCGGGTGGTGGTCCGCCAGCGCAACCGGCTCGACATGCCGACCGCGGTGCACCTGCACGGCGGGGCGACCGCGCCGGGCGACGACGGTTCCGGCGGTGTGACCATCGCGCCCGGCGGGGAGCGCGTCTACACCTACCCCAACCACCAGCCGCACGCGACGCTGTGGATGCACGACCACACCCACCACATGGAGGCCGAGCACCTCTATCGCGGGCTGAGCAGCCTCTACCTGCTCACCGACGCCACCGAGGAGGCCCTGCCGCTGCCGCGCGGCGCCTTCGACGTTCCGCTGGTGCTGCGCGACGCCCACTTCGACGCCGACGCGCAACTGGTCTGGGCCATGGACGACGTCGAGAACCGCACCACCATTCTGGTGAACGGCCGGCCGACGCCCCGCTTCACCGTGCAGGCGCGGCGGTACCGGCTGCGCCTGGTCAACTCCAGCAACATGCGCATCTTCCTGCTGCGGCTCGCCGACAGCGGGATCTTCACCGTGATCGGTTCGGACGGCGGGCTGTTGGAGGCGCCCGTCGACACGCCGTACCTGCTGCTGTCCCCCGGGGAGCGGTTGGAGGTCGTCGTCGACTTCGCCCGCTACGCACCGGGCAGCTCGGTCGTGTTGGAGAACCTCCTGGGTCCGGGCCCGAGCGAGCAGGTCGGCCAGGTCATGCGCTTCGACGTCGTAGCGGCCACCGCACGGGATCGCAGCGCGGTGCCGGCCCGGCTGCGCACGCTGCCGACGCTGCCCACCCCGACGGTACGGCGGCAGGTGGAGTTGCGCATGGACGAACCGGGGACGGGCCACCAGGCGTACATCGACGGGAAGGTCTTCGACCCCGACCGGATCGACACCACCATCGCGTGGGGCACCACAGAGGAATGGACGGTGACGAATGCGAGCGCCACCATTCCCCACAACTTCCACATGCACCTGGTGCAGTTCCGGGTGCTCGATCGCGGACCCAGCCCGGCCGACCCCACGGAATCCGGCCTGAAGGACACCGTGACCATCTTTCCCGGCCAGTCGGTGCGCCTACAGGCGACGTTCACGACCTGGCGCGGTGTCTACCCCTATCACTGCCACATGGTCGATCACAGCGGGATGGGCATGATGGCCCAATTCAGAGTCGTCTGATCCTGACCTGCTCGAAAGAGACTCCCGGCCCACCGGACCGGGCCGCACACCTTCGGGACAGGAAGGATGAGAATGCCACTACACAGCCATTCGGCACGGTCGTTGCGACTACGCCGACTGCACCATCACAGCACCGCCGGTCTGGTCGTCGCGCCGGTCGACCACAGCATCGCCGACGGCCCGGTGGTGACGCCAAGCCAGCCCATCGACCGGCTCGTCGGCCAGCTCGCCGGCGGCGGTGTCGACGCGGTCGTGGTGCACAAGGGCAGCATGCGACACATCGGCCCGGACAGGTTCGCCGACATGTCGCTCATCGTGCACCTCAACGCGAGCACCAGCCAGGCTTCCGACCCCGACGCGAAGTACGTCGTCACGGCGGTGGAGGAGGCGATCCGCCTCGGCGCCGACGGGGTCAGCGTGCACGTCAACCTCGGCTCCCGGCAGGAGCAGCAGCAGATCCAGGACCTGGCCCGGATCGCCGACTCGTGCGACAGGTGGAACCTGCCGCTGATGGCGATGATGTACCCGCGCGGGCCACGGATCGACGATCCCCGCGATCCGGCCCTGCTCGCACATGCGGTCACCATCGCCGCCGACCTCGGCGCAGACCTGGTCAAGACGGTCTATCCCGGCTCGGTGGCGGGGATGCTCGACCTCACCAGCATCTGCCCGATCCCGGTCCTGGTGGCCGGCGGGCCGCGACGGGGCAGCGAGGCCGAGTTGCTCCGCTTCGTCGCCGACGCGCTGGCCGGCGGGGCCGCCGGAGTGGCGATGGGACGCAACCTCTTCCAGGCCCACGACCCGGAGCAACTGGCGCGCAGGGTGGCGCGACTGGTGCATCGCTACCCGATGGAACAGATCGACGACCTAAAGGGAGGACACCATGACGGGCAACAGACTGTGCTGGCTTGACATCCGAGCGGCCGGTGAGGCGACCGCAGCCATTCTCGAGGAGGCCGTACACCAGGGTCTGGACGCCGTGGTGGCGTCCGACCCGGCGGCCTTCGCGGGCCTGCCACCGACGCTGGGCAAGGTGCTGCTGCTGCGCGGCGGTGAGTTGCCCGACCACCTCGGGGAGGCCGACACGGTGGTGCTGCCCGGCCCGAGCGCGGAGCGGGCCACGCAACAGGCGGCGCACCCCGGGGTGCGCTTCGGCCGGTACGTCGAGATCGTCGACGCGCCGACCCTCGACGAGGCATGTGCGGCGGCCCGCGAGGAGGAAGTCGCGGTCCTGGACTTCCGCGACCCCACCAAGATTCCGCTGGAGATCGTGCTCGCCGCGGCGGCCGCCTCCGAGGGGACGATCGTCACGGTGGCCCACGACGTGCCCGAGGCCGAGATTCTCTTCGGCGTGCTGGAGGTCGGCTCCGACGGGGTGCTGATGGCCGCCCGGTCGGTGGGTGACGCCACCGCGCTGCGCCGCGCGGCGACCGGCCAGCACGGCGAGATCCCGCTGGTGGAGCTGGAGGTCACCCGGACGCGGCACGTGGGCATGGGCGAACGCGCCTGCGTGGACACGTGCACGTACTTCGGGCAGGACGAGGGGATCCTGGTGGGTTCCCACTCCAAGGGAATGGTGCTCTGCGTCAGCGAGACGCATCCCCTGCCGTACATGCCGACCCGGCCGTTCCGGGTGAACGCCGGTGCCATCCACTCGTACACCGTCGCGGCGGACGGGCGGACGCACTACCTGAGCGAGCTGGAGGCGGGCAGCAAGGTGCTCGCGGTGACCACCAAGGGCCAGACCCGCCTGGTCACCGTCGGCCGAGTCAAGATCGAGACCCGGCCCCTGATCTCCATCGACGCGGTCGCGCCGAACGGGCAGACGGTCAACCTGATCCTTCAGGACGACTGGCACGTGCGGGTGCTCGGGCCCGACGCGGTGGTGCTCAACTCGACCGAACTGCAGCCCGGCGACCGGATCCTGGGCCACCTGCCCACCGCCGATCGGCACGTCGGCTACCCCATCGAGGAGTTCTGCCGCGAACAGTGAGTGGGGGACGCGCCCCGCAGGCGTTCAGTGGCCTGCGGGGCGCGCCTCCGTGCGGCGATCCAGCCCAGGGCGCGCAGCAGCGGGCGAGCGGCGACCCGGCCGCGTTTCGGCAGGTGAAGCCGGCGGGGTGTCGGCGATACTGTGCGCGTGGAGTACGTGTCCAGAGTGCCGCGACCGCCGCTGGACGGGCTGATCGACGACCTCTACTACCTGGCGGGTGAGCCGCCGTACGCCCGGCTGACGTTGCCGCCGCCAGCGGCGCTGCTCATCGTCAACCTCGGGGCGCCGTTCCGCATCCGCGCCGGCACCGACATCGAGACGGCCGAGTACGCCGACGGCTGCGTGGTCACCATGCCCACCCGCGCGTGGGAGTTCGGCTACCCACCCCGGACCCGGTCCGTCGGCGTGCACTTCAAGCCGTGGGGGCTGGCGCCGTTCCTGCCGATGCCCGCGGTCGAGCTGTGTGACCGGCCGGTGACGGTGGAGCAGGTGTGGGGCCGGCCCGCGACCGCTGCGCTGCGAGACCGGCTGGCTACGGCCGAGGGACCACACGAGATGCTGACGCTGCTCGAGGAGGAGCTGATGCGACGGCTGTGCGAGACCGCCGGCCTGGGGCTGGTCCGCCAGGCGAGCAGCGTCATCGCGGCGACCAGCGGGGCGGTGGCCATCGACGACCTGAGGGTTTCGGCAGGTGTCAGCAGCACACACCTGGCGCGGCGGTTCAAGGAACTCGTCGGCGTCACCCCGAAGCGGCTGGCCCGCACCTACCGCTTCGCCACCACCGTGTTCTCGATCGACCCCGCCGGACCGATCGACTGGGGTGACCTCGCCGGTAGGGCTGGCTACTTCGACCAGGCCCACTTCGGCCACGAGTTCCGGGCGTTCACCGGGCTCACGCCGACCCGGTACGTCGAAGTCCGGCGCCGCTTCCTGCGCGAACATCCCGGCCACGTGCTGGACAACTGGCCGCTGCCGATCGATTGATTTCGTACAAGAGCGACAGCTCACGACGCGCTAACTTGAGGGCCCCGAAGCAGAGGAGCGCCCCGTGGGCACGGTGGTCATGTACGGCTCGGTGTCGGTGGACGGCTTCATCGCGGACGACGATGACCAGCCCGGACCGTTGTTCGACTGGTTGTCCGGCGGTGACGTCGCGTTGGACGAGAGCGGCGCGTTGACGGTGTCGCAGACGTCCTACGACTACACCCGGCCGTACTGGGACCAGATCGGCGTCACGATCGCCGGCCGCCACGTCTTCGACCTGACGGACGGCTGGGACGGGAAACCTCCGAGCGGGATCGACCACGTGGTCGTCGTGACGCACCGGCCGCAGCCCGAGGGCTGGGACCCCGAGGCGCCGTTCCACTTCGTCGACGGCGTCGAGGCCGCGGTGGCCAAGGCGCAGGCGCTCGCGGGTGACCGCATCGTCGAGGTCGCCGCCGGCGACGTCGGTGGCCAGGCGCTCGCCGCGGGCCTGGTCGACGAGGTACGCATGGACGTCGTACCCGTGGTGTTCGGCTCCGGCAAGCGCTACTTCGGGTCGGTTGACGCGCAGCACCTGTTGGAGGATCCGGACGTGGTGATTCAGGGCAACCGGGTGCTTCACCTGCGCTGTCGGGTGCGCCGGTAGCGCTCTCGAATGGTCCGCCGCCGATGCGCTTCCCAACGTCGGTACGAGCCGGAACAGCGTAGGGTCGGCGTGCAGTGAAGGACTTCGCGCCCGCCGCGCGGGTCATCCGTCACCTGCACGCCGCTGTCAGGCGAGCACCACGCTGCACGTTCACCTACCTGCTTCAGGAGGTTCGATCATGTCCAAGGACTCGACGACCAAGGCGAACGTCAAGAAAAAGGGCAAGACGATCAAGGAGAAGCAGACCGCGAAGCGCCTGAAGCGCGACGAGCAGAACGGGCAATCCTCGAACATCGTGCCCACCGGGCGCTGACCCCGGCTGCGTCGCTCGATTCACCTCATGCGGCCATGCAGGTGGGGGCTGACGATCGTCGGCTTCCCACCTGCCCCGTGCGGGTCATGCTTCCGTCGGGCGGAGCCGCCGCTCAATCGCCCGTGCCGGGCGGTGCTACTGGTCGGAGCTGCGACGGCGCTCCTCGATTGTTGAGATGTGCTGCTCGGCCCACGCTCGGACCACTGCCAGCGGGGCGTCCAAGGAGAGACCCAGGCTGGTGAGCGCGTAATGGACGCGCGGCGGCACGCTTGCCTCGACCCGGCGGGTGACCAGACCGTCGCGGCTCAAGCTCTGCAGCGTCTGCGACAGCATCTTGTTCGACACCCCAGGGGCGCGGCGGCGTAGCTCCGCGAACCCGAGTTCCGCCGGATGGTTCTCCGCCAGCACCTTGATCAGCATCGAGGTCCACTTGTCGCCGATCCGGTCGAGCAGTTGCCGGGTCGGGCAGTCCGGGCTGAACAGGTCCCCGGTTACTCCGGGCTCACCAGGTGGGGCGAAAGTGCCCTCTTGCCAGTTCATCAGGGATCTCCCATGGTATGCAGGTAACCAATGGTAACCGGCAGGGAGTAAAACATGGAGTTGCGCAGGATCCGCACCAACGGCACCGAACTGAACGTTGCCCTGGACGGCGCGGGCCCACCGGTGCTCCTGATGCACGGCTGGCCGCACACCTGGCAGGTCTGGCGCGAGGTGCTGCCGCTGCTGGGTGGGCGGCGCCGCGTCATCGCACCGGACCTGCGAGGGCTCGGCGACAGCGCTCGCGCGACGGACGGGTTCGACGCGGCGACCGGCGCCGGTGACATGCTCGGCCTGCTCGACGCACTGGGGGTCGAGCAGGCCGAGGTCGTGGCCTTGGACGCGGGCGTGCCCGCCGCCTTCCTCCTCGGCGCCCTGCACCCGGCCCGGGTGCGTCGCCTGGTGCTGATGGAGTCGACGCTGCCCGGCCTGCCCGGTGGCTTCCCGGCACCGCCGTGGTGGTTCGGCTTCCACTCGGCGCCCGGGCTGGCCGAGACGGTGCTCGAAGGTCACGAGGCCGCGTACCTCGACTTCTTCCTCATGGCCGGCACGTTCGAACGCCGGGGGGTGCCCCCGGAGATCCGAGACGCGTTCGTCAGCGCGTACACCGGTCGGGAGGCCCTGCGCTGCGGCTTCGGCTACTACCGCGCCGCCGAGCAGAACGCGGCAGCGATCTCGGCGGTGGGCCGGCTGACCACGCCCACCCTGGCCGTCGGCGGCAACACCGTCGGCGACCTGCTCTATCGGCAGCTCACTCCCATTGCCGACGACCTGACCGGTGAGCTGATTCCGCGCAGCGGCCATATCGTGCCACTGGACCGCCCGGACGCCGTCGCGCAGATGCTCCGGACGGACTCCGCCACGTCCCGCTAGGTGGTGTCGCGCGGACGCCCGAACCGCGGCTGGGCAGGGGGTGCTGGTCAGTGCCTGTCGAGCTGCCCCATCCGTGGGGCGGGCTGGCCCGGGCGGCGCTCACCTCGGTCTGCGCCCCGAGGGTGGCAACCAGGCACGACAGGCGGACTGCCATGCGGCGGCGCCACCACCGCGCGCCCGGCCACGGGCGCACCACCGGCCACGGGCATGCCCGCCCCACTGGTGGGGCAGCTCGACAGGCACAACGACCAGGCACTGTGCCATCCACCTCACGCCGTCGAGGGACGCTCCGCCGGTGGCTGACCGGCCTCACCCGGCACGACTGCGGAGGCCTACAACTTCGGGCATCTCCCGATCGTCGCCAGCGTCGTTCTCACCGCCCTCGGCGTCGAGGGCATGGCGGCCCGTGCCGGCGACGCGGAGCCACTGGGTCTCGTCGTGGATACGGTCCGACACGCCGACCAGCGTCGGTAACTGCGGGGACACGGCTGACCGAACGTGCGCTAGATGACGGGAATTTCACCGCCGTCGACTGTCAGGGTTATGCCGGTGACCCACTGGGCCCGGTCCGATGCGAGGTAGGCGACGGCCTCGGCGATGTCGCGCGGGTCTCCGGGACGACCCATGGGGATGGCCGCCGTGGTGTCGGCGAGCGCGACGTTCATCGCGTCGGCGAAGTTCTGGCGGATCGCGTCGGCGCCGGGGGTGAGCACGTTGCCGGGGATGATCGTGTTGACGCGGATTCCGGCGGGCGCGAGCTCGGTGGCGAGGGCTTTGCCGTAGGTGTTGAGGGCGGCCTTGGCGGCGCCGTAGTGGGCCAGTGGCGGTGCCGGCGTGAGCGCCGCTCCGGAGGAGATGTTGACGATCGCGGCGCCTGCTGCGGCCTCGCGCAGCGCCGGGAGCAGTGCGTTGTTGACCCGGACGGCGGACAGGTAGTTGAGGTAGAGGGCGTCGAGCCATTCCTCGTCGGGAATGGACGAGATGCCCCCGAGGTGGGCGCGTGCCGCCGCCGCGTTGTTGACGACGATGTCGACGCCGCCGAGTTGGTCGAGCGCTGCCGCGGCGAATGCCTGCACGCCGGCGAGTGTGCCGATGTCGCCCTGGATGAAGGTGGCGGCCTTCGGCGTCTCGTCGGAGGCGTTACGTGCCGTGGTGACGACTGTCGCGCCGCCGTCGAGCAGCCGCTGCACGATGGCCGCGCCGATGCCGCGCGAACCTCCCGTGACGACCGCGCGCTTACCGGCGAATTCGGTGGCATCTGGTGAATTTAGGCTTTTGTACACAAGGTCCAATATAGCGACTTCTGCCGTGCACCGAGTGCTCAACGAAACCGGGCACCACGGCATCTCGCCCGCTGGCCCTCAACGCCCACCACGACCGGCCGTGGGGGGGGGGGGGGGGGGGGGGGGGGGGCGCGGCGGGAGGGGCGGGCGGGGGGGGGGGGGGGGGTGGGGTG